>CALWRT010000001.1 GCA_944384015.1 uncultured Lachnospiraceae bacterium
CGCTATCCCTTCTTCTCGCCTGTACCTCACAATACAAACCTTGGGAGTCGCTGTGGGGTTCGTCGGCAACTACGCCCCTTTTGGACTTTCACCACAGACTGACGGCATGCCCGTCATACGCAAAAAAAGAATCCTGCTTTGCAGGATTCTCCGCCTGCGGCGGATCGCTTCAGCGATATATTCCACTCCGCCGCAGTGCGATCCTGCGGAGCATTTTTGTTTCATAGGGAATGCAGTTTCCTATGAAACAAAAGAGGATACCGCTTTGATCGGCCCGAAGCCAGGCGTCGATCAAGCGGTATCCTCTTGCTTATCTCGCGATTTTCCATATTCTTTATCCGAAGACAGCCACGCCCCCTGATACGATGAGCAGCGCATAGGTCGCCTTGACAAATAATTTCTGCGGAATCCAGTCATGGATCCGGTTGCCCAGAATCAGGGCCAATACAAGGGGGACAATGGCAATCGCCGCCATGGTCATATTCTTCTGGGTATACAGTCCCGAGAGCACCTGGGTAACCAGCAGGTATCCGTCCAGCACCGTCCACACGGCAGAGATCGTCGCCCGGAATTCTCCCTTCTCCTCTATAACGCTTGCCATATAGATCACAAGGAGGGCTCCCCCTGAGACAAACATGCCGTGAATAATTCCTGCCATAAGCAGGACGGCTATGAGAAGGGGCTTCGGATAGTTCTCCCCTTCCTTCTGGAAGAACAGATTTCTCACAGCAATCACAATGATGACGACTCCATAAATCTTCATCAGAATATCCAGCGGGAACCGATTATATACCCACATGCCTATCTGCATGCCAACCAGCATGCCAACAACAATTTTGACGAGCTCCCTCTTATTAATCAGCCTCAGATGCCTCACAGTAATCCAGGCGCACATAAGAAGAGCCAGCAAATTCAGCACGACTTTGGCTGTGTCAGCGCCCACGAGCAGGATGCTGGGCGGCATAGCCAGCATCGTACCTCCCACCCCGACAACAGCCTGAATAATATGAGTAAAAAAGATAATCAGATAAAATAGAATTTCTCTCAAGACCAATCTCCCCCTTACATTGATAGGCCATCCCTGCAATCAAACATGCTGTATATTTTCGTGACAGTGAAGCCGGAAGGCTGAACTATTACATATTTTCGATCTGCCAGTCGATCGGCTGTTCACCGTTGGCTTCCAGATAGGCGTTCGTCTTGCTGAACGGCCGGCTGCCGAAGAATCCCCGAAATGCTGAGAGAGGGCTTGGATGGGGCGCTTCCAGTATCAGATGTCGGGGATTGGTGAGCATTGCCTTCTTCATCTGGGCCGGCCTCCCCCACAGGATAAATACCATCGGCCGATCCTGCTCGTTCAGCTTGCGGATCGCGGCATCGGTAAATTGCTCCCAGCCGATTCCCTGGTGGGAGTTGGCCTGGTGAGCCCGCACCGTCAGCACGGTATTCAGCAGCAGCACTCCCTGCTGCGCCCATTTCACCAGATAGCCGTTGTTAGGGATATAACAGCCGCAGTCGTCGTGCAGTTCCTGATAAATGTTCACCAGGGAAGGCGGGATTTCCACATCGGGCTTCACGGAGAAGCACAGTCCATGGGCCTGCCCGGCCCCATGATAGGGATCCTGCCCGAGGATAACTGCCTTCACCTCATGAAAAGGCGTCAGGTGAAAGGCATTGAAAATATCCTCCGGGTCCGGATACACTCTCCTGGTATGATATTCCTTCATCACTGTCTCGTGCAGCTTCCGGTAGTAGGGTTTGCCGAACTCTTCTCTCAATACATCCAGCCAGTCAGTACTTATGGGCGCCATCGGTTACCTCCTTACCGGGATTTCCCGTCCGGCCAGATAGTCCTTCACCTGGGAAATCTCCAATTCCTTGTAGTGGAACAGCGACGCCGCCAGAACCGCGTCTGCCTTCCCTTCTGTCAGCGCCTCATAGAAATGCTCCAGGGTTCCGGCACCTCCGGAAGCGATCACCGGCACGGATACGCGCCCGGCAATCTCCCGGGTCAGCTCCAGGTCATACCCATCCTTCGTCCCATCGCAGTCCATGCTGGTGAGCAGGATTTCCCCAGCTCCCAGACGGTCCGCCTCCTGTGCCCACGCAATGGCGTCTAAGCCGGTGTCTTCCCGTCCGCCTTTCTTGAACACGTTCCAGCCAGAACCGTCCTTCCGCCTCCTGGCGTCGATGGCCACCACCACGCACTGTCGGCCAAATTTGTCGGCGGCTTCGCTGATCAGCCTGGGATTGTCAATGGCCGCGGAGTTGACCGATACCTTATCCGCCCCCGCCCGCAGGATCTCCCGGAAGTCGTCCACTGTGCGGATTCCCCCGCCCACAGTGAAGGGGATGAACACTCGCTCGGCCGTCTTGCGCACAATATCCACCACTGTCTTGCGCGCGTCAGAGGAGGCTGTAATGTCCAGGAATACCACTTCATCCGCTCCGGCCTTGTCATAAGCGGCGGCGATCTCCACCGGATCCCCCGCATCCTTCAGGTTCACAAAATTGACTCCCTTGACCACCCGGCCATCGTGGACATCCAGGCATGGAATGATTCTCTTCGTCAGCATCCGGCATCCTCCCTTCCAAGCTGCGCAAAATTTTTCAGTATCTGAAGGCCTACGCTGCTGCTCTTCTCCGGGTGGAACTGGCAGGCAAACACATTGTCCTTCTCCACAGAGGCATGGATGGTCACCCCATACTCTGTGGATGCCCGCACAATCTCCTCCTCCTGAGCCCGGAGGTAATAGGAATGTACAAAATAGACGTAGGATCCCTGGCCGATTCCCTGGAACAGCCTCCCGTTGCCGCGCAGTTCCAGGCTATTCCATCCCATATGGGGGATCTTCAGCCCCTCCTTAGGCGGTATTTTCAAAATATGTCCCTTCAGGATTCCCAGGCCTTCCACCCCCGGCGCTTCCTCGGAGCTCTCAAACAGCAGCTGAAGGCCGAGGCAGATGCCGAGAAAAGGAATCCTCCTCTGAACGGCCTCTCTTATCACCTCATCCAGCCCAAAGCGCCGCAGGTTCTCCATCGCGTCCTTGAAGGAGCCAACGCCGGGCAGTATCACCTTATCAGCCGCCAGAATCTGTCCCGCATCCCTTGTCAGCACCGCTTCTTCTCCCAGATAACGCAGCGCCTTCTCCACACTGGCTATATTTCCCGCGTCATAGTCTATAATCGCTATCATCTTCTGTCCCTGATCTCCTTTCCTTCATCCATTGCTGTCCCCTAATAGATCCAGGACATTCTCACGCACAGAGACGCTTCTGTCCCCGATCTCTTCCGGAATCTGAGGAAACTTGCTATGTATCCGATACAATATGGCCTTCCTGTTGTAGTAGACTGTCTTCTCAAAGGGGAACCGGATGACAGACGGATAGGCAAAGCCAAC
>CALWRT010000002.1 GCA_944384015.1 uncultured Lachnospiraceae bacterium
CGGCAGGCATCCGGCAGACGCCTCGTCTGGCCAGCAGGAAATGGGCGGCATGGAATATGGGAAGATGGAGAAGGAACTGGAGGAAATCTTTATTCGCACGTACGGGCCAGTGAAGAGAAGGACTCCCGGGCAGACAGATCTTCCAAAGACAGGGCCTTATACTTCCGGAACACAAGACAAGGCAGCCAGGCGGAAGGATGTACTTATCCCCAAGAGGAAAAAGGCGGCGATCCATCCAGGAGAATATTTGCTGGTAGACGGCTACAATATGATTTTCGCCTGGGAGGATCTGAGGGATTTGGCAGAGAAGACCATTGACGGGGCGAGGACGAAGCTGATGGACATCTTGAGCGATTACCAGGGATACCGGCGCTGCCGTCTGATCGTTGTCTTTGACGCCTACCGAAGAGAAGGCCACCCCGAAGAAATTATCAAATACCACAATATCTATGTGGTCTATACGAGAGAAGCTCAGACCGCTGATCAATATATTGAGAAAACCGTGAGGGAGATGGCAGGAAAGCACGCGGTTACCGTGGCCACTTCCGACGGCCTGGAACAGATTATTATCCGGGGCGGGGGCGCAAGACTTCTGTCAGCTACAGAATTGCTGGAGGAGATTCATAACGCCAGAGCAGAGCTGAGGCGCGATTATATGGGTAAGAGCCAGGGCGTTCGCAGCTATCTGTTTGATTATCTGGAGAAAGATCTTGCAGATACGATGGAAGATGTCCGCCTTGGGAAAAAGGAGATGGAGTAGACAATGGCGAGAGAACAGCTTACCAAAAATGATATAAGAAAAATACAGGAAGAGATTGATTACCGCAAGCTGGTGGTGCGCAAGGAGGCAATCGAAGCGGTGAAAGAGGCGAGGGCTCAGGGGGATCTGAGCGAGAACTTCGAGTATTACGCCGCCAAGCAGCACAAGAATAAGAACGAGAGCCGTATCCGCTATCTGGAGAGGATGATTAAGACAGCGCAGATTGTGTCGGATGAATCCAAAGAGGATGAGGTGGGAATCAATAATACGGTGACAGTCTATTTTGAAGAGGATGATGAGGAAGAGACGTACAAGGTGGTAACCAGCGTTCGGGGCAACTCCCTGGAGGGTAAGATCAGCACCCAGTCCCCCATCGGCAAGGCAATCCTCGGACATAAAGTGGGAGATCGGGTATATGTGAAGGTACGGGATGATTTCGGCTATTATGTGGAAATTCGTGCCATTGCTAATACAGACGATGAGGAGGATGCTATCCGCAAGTTTTAGAGAGCTGAGGATTGGCTAAATGGCAATCACTCAGAGAGACACCGTGATAGGAAAGAAATAAAAGAGGAAAGGATAAGGCCCTTTAGACAGTGACAAATGTCTAAAGAGCCTTATCTTATAGGGCACAGATATTAGTTTTTAGCCAGAGCTTCTCGTATCGTCTTCAGAAGCTGGATGACGATGAAATTAGCAAAAGCAGCGATGATAATAAATGCAAACTGCGTACTGTTCAGAGCTGCGGCTGAGAAGACAGAGCGCAGACCAGGGATGAGCAGAACAGCCATCAATGCTGCCGTACCGGCCAGGAAGGCTAATATGAGGCTGCGGTTATTAAAGGTGCGGCCTGAGATCCAGATGGCCTCGGACGCCTTGCAGTTAAAGCCGTGGACGAGCCTGGACAGACAGAGCGTGGCGAAGGCCATTGTCTGCGCTGCGGCAGGACTTGTCTGAAGGCCGCAGGTGTAGGCAGCCACTGTGGCGATGGCGATAATCAACCCTTCCAGCGCGATGCTGAATAAGATCGGGCGTGTGAGGATAGACTGATTCTTCGGCCTTGGCTTGCTCTTCATCACAGAAGAATTGTGAGGCTCCACGCCCAGGGCGATGGCCGGCAGACTGTCGGTTAACAGGTTGATGAACAGCAGGTGCACGGCAGCGAAAGGCACAGGCAGAGCCAGCAGGGAAGCGTATACAACAGTCAGGATACCAGCCGTGTTGCCGGACAGCAGGAACTGAATGGACTTCTGGATATTGGCATAGAGATTTCGGCCATTTTCCACTGCCTTAACGATCGTGGCAAAGTTATCGTCGGTGAGTACGATGGAAGCGCTGTCTTTGGCGGTATCGCTCCCGGTAATGCCCATAGCCACCCCGGTGTCAGCCTGGCGCAGGGCCGGGGCATCGTTGACTCCGTCGCCGGTCATGGCAACGATATAGCCATTATCCTGCCATGCGCGCACAATCCGAATCTTGTGTTCTGGGGCCACACGGGCATAGACGGAGATATTCGCAACCTTGGCTTTCAGCTCTTCGTCTGTCATAGCATCCAGGGCAGAGCCTTCCACGGCTTCCTGACCTTCCTCCAGAATGCCGATCTGCCTTGCGATGGCGGAAGCTGTCACGAGGTGATCGCCGGTAATCATGACCGGACGGATACCCGCAGCCTTGCACTTGGCAACAGCCTCCTTGGCTTCGGGACGCGGCGGATCCTGCATGGAAATGAGTCCTAGGAAGCAGAAATCAGACTCAGCCTCCAAGGAGAGTTCTTCCGGAGATATATTGCGTTCACAGATGGCCAAGACACGCAGCCCTTCGTTGGAGAATGCGTGATTGGTCTTGCGGAGAAATTCGGCGTCCTCTTCTGTGAAAGGCCGTATCCCTTCCGCTGTGCGGATCGTAGTGATACGGGGCAGGAGAACGTCGGTTGCCCCTTTGGTGAACATCTTACAGACTCCGTCTATTTCATGTACAGTGGACATCAGCTTGCGGTCGGAGTCGAAGGGCAGTTCTCCTAATCTTGGATAGTCGAGACGAAGCTGGGCGTCGGAGATACCGTGTATGCCTGCATAGGAGACAAGGGCTACTTCCGTGGGATCTCCTACTTCCTGGCCGTCCTGGATTGTGGCGTCGCTGCACAGCACCGAGGCGCGGATGAGATAGGAGAGATCGCTGTCGGGGGCATCGTCCCGGTTATGGATGGTGGTGCCGCAGCAGACTTTCTGTACTTGCATCTTGTTCTGGGTAAGCGTTCCAGTTTTATCAGAACAGATTACAGAGATGCTGCCCAGGCCTTCCACAGCCTGAAGCTTGCGGACGATCGCATTTTCCTTAGCCAGCTTCTGCGTACCGAGAGATAATACAATGGTTACGATAGAACTCAAGGCCTCTGGAATAGCTGCCACTGCCAGGGCAACGGCGAACAAGAAGGCGTCGGGGATGCTTTGCCCGCGGATGACGCTTAGGCCGAAGAGCAGGGCGCACACAACGATGATGGCGATGGACAGCTTGCGGCCGAAGTCGTCTAGGCTCACCTGGAGGGGTGTGAGTTTCTCCTGGGTGCTTTTAAGCAGGGCAGCAATTTTACCGATCTCTGTCTGCATACCGGTCCCGGTAACGAGAATGTGAGCTCGTCCATAGGAGACATAGCATCCGCTGTACACCATATTCAGACGGTCGCCCAGGGGAAGAGCGCCCTCTAAAGCCTGGGTGTTCTTTTCTACTGGGACGCTCTCTCCAGTCAGCGCGCTTTCATCCACTTTGAGAGAAGCGCATTCCAGTATTCGTCCGTCAGCGCATATATAATCGCCGGCATCCAGGCAGAGGATATCTCCCGGCACCACGTCGGCAGAAGGGATAATGTGGACGCTTCCGTCGCGCAGCACCTTGGCCGACGGAGCAGAAAGCGCCTTCAGGCTTTTCAGCGACTGCTCGGACTTATAGTGCTGCACCGTGCTCAGAATAGCGTTCATCGTGATGACCACAAGAATAACAACGCTGCTGCTGATGTCGCCCATCAGGCCATTGATTAAGGCAGAGGCGAGAAGAATCAGCACGAGGAAATCCTTGAACTGCTCGAGAAATACAACGAACAGGCTCTTCCTGGGACCCTCGGCAAGGGCATTGGGGCCGTATGTCTCCAGGCGGCTGACAGCCTCCTGGGAAGTAAGGCCGCCGGCAGTTGTGTCAAGTCTGGATAATGCAGATTCACTGGTCAATTGATAAAATTCGGAATCCTTTTTCACATCATTCATATAGTTAGCTCCTTTCATCCAGCGTCAGGGGAATGGCGCGGGAAATATGACAGCTGCTCTCAAAGCCTTGTCTGTGAGCGTATAAAAAAGAAGCAAGGCTCTATTACAAAGGATACCCATCTTGAGACATCCCTGTGCAATAAAAGTCTTGCTTCTTAGTATACGGACGGGCTGACATGCAGCCGTATTGACGTTTCGTATCCCGGTATCTTGTTGACCAATACCGTAAGCTACTCCCTTTTATTCCCGCGGACAGTGAGCCAATGGACATGCCTGTATGTCCAGCTGACTTACTTTTTTCTGATAAGTACAATATCACAACCTGCCCGGGTCAGTCAAGGGGAAATCTGCCGCATATGAGGAGTCAAGGAGAGACAGCCTATGAAAACATTCTGAAAATGTACAGGCAATTTTAACAAAGTCCTTCCCCAAAATGAGTCGATTTGCTATAATATTTTTGCGGACAACACAACCCCAGGTGCCGGATAAATCTTGGACTCGCAATAGGAGTGAACGGCGCGCAGGGAAGTCAGGTAAGTTAAGAAGAGAGGGAGAAGGGAAGATGGCAACAGTAAAACTCAAGAAATTTGTAGAGGCGATGGGGGTAGAGAACCTGACGCCGGATATAGATTTAAGTACGATCAAGCTTACAGTCCCGGATGTGAACCGGCCAGCATTGCAGCTGACAGGGTATTTTGAACATTTTGATAAAGAGCGGGTACAGATGATCGGGTATGTGGAATACACCTATCTGCAGTCAGTACCAATGGAGCGAAAGCTGAAAATATACAAGGAACTTCTGTCCTATGAGATCCCCTGCGTTATTTTCTGCAGCCTGTCCAAGCCAGACGATGAATTTTTGGAGCTGGCCCAGGAGATGGGACGGCCGGTATTCTACACCGAGAGGAAGACATCGGCGATGATGTCCAAGGTCATTCAGTGGCTGTCGAGAGAGCTGGCGCCGTGCATTTCCATTCACGGTGTTCTTGTGGACGTATATGGAGAGGGGATTCTGATTATGGGCGAGAGCGGTATCGGCAAGAGCGAGGCGGCGCTGGAGCTTATCAAGCGGGGTCACAGGCTTGTCACCGATGATGTGGTGGAGATCCGCAAGATCAGCGATACAGAGCTGATTGGGACGTCCCCTGAGATTACACGGCACTTTATTGAGCTGCGGGGAATTGGGATTATAGATGTAAAGACGCTGTTCGGTGTGGAGAGCGTCAAAGAATCCCAGTCCATTGATCTTGTGATCAAACTGGAAGACTGGAATAAGGATAAAGAGTATGACAGACTCGGCTTGGAAGAGGAGTACACAGAATTCCTGGGGAACAAGGTGGTGTGTCATTCTCTTCCGATTCGCCCGGGAAGAAATCTGGCGATCATTGTAGAGTCGGCGGCCGTGAATCATCGACAGAAGAAAATGGGCTACAATGCGGCTAAGGAGCTGTACAAACGCGTCCAGGAGAATCTTACGAGGAAGAGAGAAGACTGAGGCCGAATGGACGAGAATAGACGGGTCGGAGGAACGAAGATGGGCAGATATATATTTGGAATTGATGTGGGCGGAACGACGGTGAAATGCGGACTGTTCAATACAGAGGGCAATGTGCTTGACAAGTGGGAGATCGTCACGCGCACGGAAGATGCAGGGGAGCATATCCTGCCGGATGTGGCAGGGACTGTCCTGGAGAAAGCCAGAGAGAAAGGAATTAGGGGAGAAGAGATCGCAGGACTGGGGATTGGAGTGCCGGGGCCGGTAAATGAGAATGGAGAGATGCCGGTTGCTGTCAATCTTGGCTGGGGATACAAGAATGTGGCAGGAGAGCTGGAGAAGCTTACCGGCTGGAAGGTACGGGCGGTCAATGACGCCAATGCGGCGGCTCTGGGAGAGATGTGGAAGGGAGGCGCCCATGGATACCGGCATGTGGTTCTGCTGACGCTGGGAACAGGCATTGGGGGCGGCATCATCATCAATGGAAAAGTCATCCCAGGAGCCCATGGAGCCGGGGGAGAAGTGGGCCATGTACACGTGGAGGACGCAGAGACAGAAATCTGCAACTGCGGCAATCGGGGCTGCCTGGAACAGGTGGCTTCTGCCACTGGTATTGTAAGGCTGGCCCGCAGAGTCCTGGAATCAGATGATACTCCGTCGGTACTTCGCGGGAGCGAGCTGTCTGCCAAGGCAGTGTTTGACGCCGTGAAGGCGGGAGATCCTGCCGCAGTTCAAGTGGCGGAGAAGTTTGGAGAGTATCTTGGGAAGGCGATGGCCGGCTTCGCCAGCGTGGCGGATCCAGAGATATTCGTCATCGGAGGCGGAGTATCCAAGGCAGGGACAATCCTTCTGGACTATATTAAGAAGTACTATCTGCGCTATGCCTTTCCGCCGTGCCGTGATGCGGAATTTGCCCTCGCGCAGCTAGGCAACGACGCCGGAATCTACGGGGCAGCGCGCCTGCTGCTTGACTGAATGGCATAAATAAATAGGGAAGAAAGACTGAACCCGGCATATGCCGGGTTCATTTCATTCAGCTGCCTTCTGAATGCAGGCGATGGCATTCAGGCTGCGGGGATAGCCAATATATGGCAGACATTGAGAGACCACCTTGATAAGAAAATCTTTGTCGTTCCCAATGTTCATATTGCCTTTCGCATGGGAAGTGAGCTGGGGTTCACAGCCGCCTTGGGCCAAAAGGAAACAGAAAGTGATCATTTCGCGGACGGCCAGGCTTAGTCCGGTTCTCGTATAGTAGTCTCCGAAACAGTTGGCGGCCAGCCAGCGATTGATATGCCCGCCTTTCCAGGCTTCCTTCATCTGCTCGCCGAATAAGTCGGCTTGGGTCTGTATTCCGCGTTCCAGCCGGTTCTCAAGGGTGGTCGTAGCCTGTCCCTCCAGGGGCAGGGAGATGCCTCTCGACGTAAGAATCTCGTTGGATGCGGCCAGGAAAGGCCACATTCTGCCCATGCCAAGGTAGTCCACCGCTTGATAGACGATTTCTTTGACTGCCACAGGGGACAGGCCCTCGTCCAGCGCCCGGGGCAGCATCTCCTTGTAAGCGTCTATTCCCTGGCAGCCGATGAGCACTGCCAGTATAGCGGTGTAGCGGGTAACAGGATCCAACTGCTGCCCCTCTTCATTGACTACCTCTTCAAATGCAAAATGTTCAAAACGTTCCATAAATTCTGGATCGGTCTCATGATAACTCAAGCAAATCACTCCTTATTTTATTCTTCCGATTCGTCTGACGGTACAATGTGCCTCAGACAATGCGTCTGCAGTCATATATTTTCCGAAATGTGCAGCGGAAATATGGCCTCACAATACTATACCGGTTATTTCAGGCGGGCGTACGCCTCATCATCGACAGCCTCCAGCCACTCGTTGTGCGTATCAGTGCCGGGCACCTCAACGGCAATGTGGGAAAACCAGCTGTCGGCCTTGGCTCCATGCCAGTGCTTCACATTTGCGGGGATGGTGATGACGGTTCCTGGCTCCAGGCTTACCGGTTCTTTGCCTTCCTCCTGATACCAGCCGCTTCCCGCCGTGCAGATGAGAAGCTGTCCGCCGCCGCTGGCGGCGTGATGAATATGCCAATTGTTACGGCAGCCCGGCTCGAAGGTGACGTTGGCGAGAGATACGGGAGTGCCGGGAGCTGTCAGTGGATTCAGGTATGAATTGCCGATGAAATACTGGGCAAACGCAGTGTTTGCCTGGCCCTGCCCGAATACGTTTACCTTGTCAAATTCCTCCTTGGTGCTGATCTTCATAGAAATTCCTCCTTTTCATGAAATAGTGTTTCATGGTATGTTGTTGCTGTTATCTTGGGAAAAGCGTCTTGCCGCTTCTGCGTCCCCTGGACACTTCATGGAAGAATCCGCGGTTCCATGCCGAGAAGCTTCAGGATGCCTTTGTACGCAATTTCATAGATTGATAAGAAGGGATGATGAATCCCGGCCTGGGACATGGCTTCCCGCTGCTTTGCCGTAGCAAATGCATATGGATAAATTCCATAAATGAATGGGAAAAACGTATAGAGAAAGTCTTTGTGCTCCTGTTTTCCCATATACGGGAAGAATTTCTCCAGGCATTTTGTGACGGCCTTGATAGCATCCGCATAGACGCGCTTAAATTCAACCAGCCTCTCCAGACGGCTGTTCGCCTCAATATCATACAAATTCATAGACAGAAGTTTCAGAAGGGTCGGCCGCTTGTCTAATGATGCAGCAAGGGAAGAGGCAAAGTCTTCCGCCGACAGCTGCTTATATCTGTTCTCCATCCAGGTCAGATCTTCTATCCAGCGTTCATATTCCCGCTGGAGCAGGGCAAGAAAAATTTCTTCTTTCGTCTGAAAATAGTTATAGATAGAAGTACGTGTGAAAGAAGTAAAATTTCCGATTTCTTTTATTGTGATATCTTTGAAGCTCATCGACTCATATAGGACAGCACAGGCGGTGACGATCTCTTCCCTGCGCACGTTCATTAATTCTGCAGAACCTTTCGGCATGTGAAAACTCCTTTATCTTTGACCGCACTGTCATGATGATAGGAAAGGCAATGGCTAGTCTGTATTCTGACATCATTCTGACACCGTGTCAGCAGTTATATTATATATCCTATACTGACATGGCGTCAATAGGGGCTGTAATACTTATCGCGTATGGCGAGGCATACTTGCTGGGCATGGATATTCCGGCATACGGCCGGGCAGACGATCGCTGCGGAGAACTGCTGTGAAGGAAAATAGAGTTTGTGGACACTGATAAGCAAGAAAAGAGGCCCCGTACAACCGCTGCCTTGCGGCAGCAGGTTTGCACGGGGCCTGTTCAATGGAGCAGCGGAAGCTGCACTTATCCGGTGCTGCCGCCTGCGTTTGGATCGGTGACGGCTGCGCCGGTGCTTGAGTCTGTGGTTACCTGACCAGTTCCCGGATCTGCTGTGGATGTACCAGTATTGGTATCCGTGGCTGTGCCTGGATCTGTGGCCGTTCCAGTGCCCGGGTCGGTGGTTGTGGCCGAATTATTCGGGTCTAACAAATCATCCAGTGATTGAGACGGCGCCTCAGAGTTGGTGTGGACAGTACACAGAGTCTGAGATGTCTCTGCCGGTACAGTATACGGCGTGTCATCCGTAGTGCCTTCCGCCGGCTCGGGCCTTACAATATAAGCCTGCTGGATACGAAGCTCCTCTGGACAGAATTGACTTGCAAGCTGTCCAGATGCCGAGCAGATGGTAACCCGCACGTGGGCGTCGCAGTAATCTGTCGGTTCCGTACCTTCTTCGAAATATTCCGTTGTCACCATGCTGCCTCTCGGGTCCGCGTCGCACAGCCCTGAGACAGCCAGTTTTCCAGACTTCTTGCAGACAATCGCTGTCGTGATATTGTCAGGACGCTCAAATTCTACATTTTCCAGATTTTCATGAATTCTGGACATGACTTCCCGCCACAGTACTTTATGATAGCTTGTCTCACTGCTGGACAGCTCCTGGTTGCCGTCATAGCCGGCCCAAATACCGCAGGTATAGTAAGGCGTATAGCCGACGAACCATACATCGCGGTCATCGTTGGAAGTACCGGATTTGCCTGCCTGGGACATGCCGGAGAACCGGGCGACAGTGCTTGTACCTCTTGTGAGGACTTCCTTCATGACATCGGTCAGAAGCCAGGCAGTCGTCTCTTTGATTGCCCTGGAAGATTCCGGCTCTGAGTTGTCCAGAATGACATTGCCGTCATGATCGACCACCTTTGTGTAGAACACGGGTTCATTATACAGGCCTCCGTTGGCGATGGCAGCGTAAGCGGCGGTCAGCTCCAGATTGGTAACGCCGTCCGTGATGCCGCCAAGAGCCAACGATTGGACAATATCGGTAAAATACTGGGACACTTGCTCGCCGTTCTCATACACATAGCGGTATTCTCCCTCTACAAGACTGTCACAGTGGAAATTGTTCTTTGCATATTCGAAACCAGCCTGCGGGGTGATATCTGTTAAGACCTTCACCGCCGGGATATTATAAGAATGTACAATATTGTCCCGAATAGAGGTCAGGCCATGATATCGGTTGGATGCATAGTTCTTCACTGGCCGTCCGTTCTCATACGTGTAGGGAGCATCGTCGATGGCATCAGCGATTGTGTAGCCATAGGCATCGATGGCGGGGGCATAGGTACTGATAACCTTGAAAGTAGAACCAGGAGAACGGGTGGTATCCGTTGCGCGGTTCAGAGTAAGGTTCGCCGTTTTGTCTCCGCGGCCGCCGATGATCGCCTTAACATATCCAGTAGACTGCTCTATGAGCGTCATGGATACTTGGGGCTGAGGCACATATTCTACATTTTCTCCAAGGATCTCGTCGCCCAGCTCCATCACGTCGTTTTTATACTCTTCCACATATTGAGCCGCTTCTTCCTGGCTGGAGAACAGGGCGTCGAAGTCATCATAGCTGGAATCGTCTGAATACTTCGATTTAAAGTGGCTGATCAGCATCTCGATGCTGTGATTCTCTGTCGTGCCGTCCGCTTTCTGGATTGTGAGGGCATATTCCAGGTTGACCTTTGTCCCTGCCGGATAATTGTCCGGGTTAGAAAATTCCTCGTCACAGATAGCTTGGATCTCAGGATCCTGCGTGGTATAAATACTCAGACCGCCGCTGTAGAGCAGATTGTATGCTTGATTATGACTGTAGCCTAGTTTCTCTTCCAAGTCATTCATGACTTGATTGATCGTCTCATCTACGAAGTATGTATTGTAACTGGTGGACTCCTCTACCTCTTTATTCACAATTTGAATACGCGAATAGACATCATCTGCCAGAGCCTCTTCATACTCCGTCTGCGAAATATATCCTTGTTCCAGCATCTTCTGCAGCACTTCCTCCTGACGGGACCGGTTATTCTCCGGATTCGTAATCGGATTATAGCGCGTGGGACTCTGGGTGATACCGGCGATGACCGCGCACTCCGACAGCGTCAGATCTGAGACAGGCTTGTCAAAATACCGGTAAGAAGCAGCCTGGACGCCCAGGGTGTTCTGCCCAAGGTTGATAGTGTTCAGATAGTTTTCCAGTATATCGTCCTTGCTCATCTCTTTCTCAAGCTGCAAGGCAAGGTACTGTTCTTGAAGTTTCCTCTGTACTTTGTCAATAAAGTTGCTCTCTTCTGTCCACCCGACAAAGACGTTATTTTTCAATAACTGCTGGGTAATTGTGCTGGCGCCCTGGCTGAAGGACCCGGTCGTCAAGCCGGTAATAGCGGCTCGGAGAATACCCTTCGGGTCAATGCCGTGATGGGTGTAGAACCGCTCGTCTTCAATGGCTACAAATGCATGCTGGAGATTAATCGGGACATCTTCCAGCTTCACGTAAATACGATTGGAACTGGACTCCACAAGAGTGGCGATCTGCGTTCCTTCTGCGTCATACATAAAGGACTTGTATGAATCGGGGGACACATTAATATTGGTGATATCAGGCGCCGCGTCGATGATTCCCTTGACGACGCCGATGCCGGCGCATGTTCCTATAACAATTAAGGCGACAATGCAGGCGATGAAGCCTTTAAAAAACATGACGCCCAGCTTTCTGCCATTCTTCGTGGATTTGCTGTTAAGAGCTTTTTGCTTTGCAGAGGTACTTCGTTTTCCGTAATTCATGAAATACGCCTCCTTCATCGTTTTTTATTATAACAAACCGCGTTCGGTAAATAAAGGGAAAATTCGATTCCTAAGAAATTCACATCGAAATTTAATGCTTTCTTAAGATATGAGGGACCACTTATCATCTTTTGCGGCAGTGAAGCTGGAAGGCTGAACCGTTAGTTCTATTCTGATAGGGTAAACATATAATAAAAATATATACGTTGTTTCCAGAAGAGATATTGGCTATAATGAAAGGAACGGTGACAATGGAACGGCTGATCTATGAAGGAGAAGAGACGGTAATGGATGAGCAGATGCAAGAATTCAGACTGCGCTATTACCTCAGAGAAGACTTGAAGGATATTTCTACAGGGAGATGTCTGTACGGCATCCGCATTGTGTGCGGAAGAAAGTTGGACGGGCAGTGGAGGACCGAGGAGGAGACGGCAGAGGCGATCTCTGATTCCAGGGATTATGTATGTTTTCTGCTGGAGAAATTCCGCAGGGGAAGGGTGACGCCCAAAAGCCTGCTGGAGCTTGTGGACGAATATACCTGCTAGATGACAGCTGGGAGACCGGTGGTCACATACAAAGAAGAAAAAGAATAAAAGGGGCATAGGAAAAGATGAAAGAGAGCTGCCGTGTCGTGCTGAGAGGCGGGCAAGGAGAGATTATCGAGAAAAAGTCCAGGTTTATTGCAGCAGTGAGGCCTGCCGCATCAGAGGAGGAAGCGCTTGCCTTCGTGGAAGAGATGAAGAAGAAATACTGGGATGCCAGACACCACTGTTATGCATTTGTGCTGGGAGAACATAGAGAGATCCTGCGGTTTTCAGACGACGGAGAGCCCCAGGGGACTGCAGGGCGCCCGATATTGGATGTCCTCACAGGGGAAGGGCTTATCAATGCGGCGGTGGTGGTTACCCGATATTTCGGGGGAGTCCTCTTAGGGACAGGAGGACTGGTCCGGGCCTATTCGCGGGCAGCGCAGGAAGGGCTGAAGAATAGCCTTGTCGCCCAGCGCAGATGCGGCGTAAAGCTGGCAATCCGGACAGACTACAATGGAATTGGAAAAATTCAATACATCCTCGGACAGAGAGCGGTACCAATTTTGCGGGCGGATTATGGTGAGGACGCTCTCTTGGAAGTTCTGGTGCCCGCCGTGGAGAAGGATGCCGTCTGTACGGCCATCACAGACGGGACAGGCGGAAGAGCCGGGCTTACGATCGGAGAGGAATGCTTCTATGCTTCCTCCGGGTCAGAATTGATATTTCTTTAGGGAATGGCGCTATATCCTGAGGAGCATCTAAGGCGATGCCGGATTATCTGAGAGAATCCGGCACCGCCTTCTATTATTTTAGAAAGATATGGAGCAGTTTATTATTGAAAGATTTGTACGGCTGGTAGCGCATGGGAAGATCCAGCCATGTTTTCTTATCTACAATGCTCTTGTAGTGGGAGAAGGTGTCAAAGCCGTCCTTCCCGTGGTAAGCGCCCATGCCGCTCTCCCCGAAGCCTCCGAAGCCCATCTCGCTTGTGGCCAGGTGAATAATGGTGTCATTGATGCAGCCTCCGCCGAAGCCGCAGCGGGCAGTCACCTGTCTGGCAGCCTCTTTGCTGCCGGTGAAGATGTAGAGGGCCAGCGGATGCTGCATGGAATTAATTTTACGGATGGCCTGATCCAGGGACTGGTAAGTCAATACAGGAAGGACGGGGCCGAAGATTTCTTCCTGCATCACTGCGTCAGAGAAGGTCACGTTGTCCATCAATGTGGGCTCGATTTGGAGAGTCTTCGGATTGGAAGACCCGCCGGCTGCTGTCTTGGCCGGATCGATCAGGCCGCATATCCGGTGAAAGTGCTTTTCATTAATGATCTTTCCATAGTCTTTATTGGACAGGGGAGATTCTCCATACTGCCGTCTCATCTCAGCCTTGAGGGCAGCTACGAGCTCATCTTTGATGGAAGCATCGCAGTAAATATAGTCAGGCGCTACGCAAGTCTGGCCGCAGTTGAGAAATTTGCCGAAGACAATCCGTCTGGCCGCCAGCTTCAGGTTGGCGCTTTTTTCTACAATACAGGGACTCTTGCCGCCCAGTTCCAGCGTAACAGGGGTCAAGTGTTCTGTCGCATTGCGCATAACCTCTTTGCCGACTGCCTGACTTCCGGTAAAGAAGATGTAGTCGAACTTCTGCTTCAGCAGGCTGGTGTTCTCTGCGCGGCCTCCGGTGACAACAGCGACGTATTTCCTGGGAAAACATTCTTCCAGGATCGTCTTGATGACCGCGCTGGTGCTGGGGGAGTAGGCGCTTGGCTTGACTACGGCGGTATTGCCGGCTGCAAGGGCGTCCACCAGCGGGTCGAGAGTAAGCAGGAAGGGGTAGTTCCATGGGCTCATAATGAGAGTAACCCCATAAGGAGACGGCTTCTTGAAGCTTCTGGAATGAAATTGGGCCAGAGGGGTATGCACCCTTCTTTCTCTGGCGTAGATAGGCGTGTGCTTCAGCATATAACTGATCTCGCTTAAGACAAGACCGGTCTCGCACATATAGCTTTCAAAACTGCTCTTGCCCAGATCCTGGCGGATCGCCTCATTGATCTCATCTTCATGGCGGCGGATAGAGAGATGAAGCCTCCTCAGCGCCTTCAGGCGATATTCCACGGGGAGGGTTGCGTGGGAATAAAAATAGTTTCGCTGTGTATTGACAATTTTTTGAATTTCTTGTTCCTTCATTGACCATAGCCTCCTGTTATTCTTTTTTCATGAGCTGATAGTAGAACAGCTCCAGCTCTTCCGCGTTCATAAGCACCGGCACCGGATAGAGGGGATTCGCCTCCTTGTCGGCGTAGCGTGCCAGCTTGGGAATATCTTTCTCCTGAATCTCCGGGATGGTATCCCCGATACCGAAACGAGCCTTCATATCCTGGATTGCCTGTATGAAGTCCTTGGCGGCCTTCTCATGGGGCGTATGCTGATCGGCGATGCCGGCCGCGGCAGCGAGCCTGTGAAGCTTCTTATAGACAGAGGAGCCGTAAGCTTTCAGCACCACCGGCAGAATGACGGCATTGGCAAGGCCGTGGGGAACATTGTATTCCCCGCCCAGGGAATGAGCGACAGCGTGCACGTAGCCCACATAAGATTTCGTAAACGCGCAGCCTGCGTAGAAGGAAGCGTGGAGCATGTTCCTGCGTGCCTTCTTATTATCCCCATGAAAATATGCGGTATCAATATTTTCAAAAATAAGTTTGACCGCCCGGCAGGCGTCCCGCCTTGTATCCCATGTGGTGGAATTCCCAATGTAAGCCTCCACCGCATGGGTGAGGGCGTCCATCCCTGTTGTGGCGGTGATGAAGGGCGGAAGGCTCAGGGTAACCTTCGCGTCCAGCACAGCATACCGGGGAATCAGGGGAAAATCATTGATGGCATATTTGTGCCTTGTCTGGGCGTCGGTAATGACGGCCGCCAGCGTTGTCTCGCTCCCGGTGCCGGCTGTTGTGGGGATCGCGATCAGCAGGGGCAGCCTTTTATGTACTTTTAGAATCCCTTTCATTTGGGCGAGGGACTGGCGGGGTTTCGCAGCCCGGGCGCCGACCGCCTTGGCGCAGTCCATGCTGGAACCGCCTCCAAAGCCGATGACGGCGTCGCAGCCATTCTGATGGTACATATCCAGCGCCTCTTCGACGTGGGCCGTTGTCGGGTTGGCCGCAGTTTTGTCGTAGATCGTATAATGCAGGCCATTCCTGGCAAAGGCTTTCTCCAGACGAGAGGTAAGGCCAAGGCTGCGGATTCCGGCATCCGTGATAATCAGCGCGTGGGTGCATGAATGCTTCTTCATTATGCCGGGGATTGCGTCTACACTCCCGACAATCTGCGGCTTGCGGTATGGCAGGAATGGGAGAGCTGCCCGAAAGGCAAGCTGAAAAGTCCTGCAGTATAGTTTCCTTAATTGGTTCATAGATACCTCCTTCCGGCACGGCTGCCGCGCTGATTGGCTAAAGGAATGGAGACTTTTTTACAGAAAGTTTCTTTGCTGAATCTTTGCTTGCAAATTCTTTCTTAGCAGCAGCTTTTGCCAGATTTATCTACCTGAAACTATAGCAACAGCGGCAGGATTTGTCAATTGACCGGGAATATCATACGGGGGAAAACAGCTGGACATAAGAAACAGGAGACAAAAAGTTCAATTTCAAAGAATAAAATTGAACTACAGGAGAAGGAGATATAAAAAATTGAATTTTTGAGGAATGGATATTGATCTTTTTGTTGAACTGGAGTATAATACGAGAAAAAATTGAACCTGCAGAGACACTTTATCAGCGTTGCCTTTAAAAGTCTGCGGTAAGGGAGGAATGAGGCGTATGATGAATGGAAACTTTGGAAACCGGCTGAAGGAGGCGATGGACCGCCGGCAGATGAAACAGGTAGATATTCTAAGGGCGGCGGACCAGGCGGGCATAAAATTAGGGAAGAGCCACATCAGTCAGTACGTGAATGGGAAGACCATGCCGAGAGAGCAGATACTGAAGTTTTTGGCAGAAGTCCTGGACGCAGATGAGGAATGGCTGAAAGGTGAGGCCGAAGCTCCCAGGGAGGCCGAAGAGGGAGGGAAGGATAGTATGGAACAGAGAGACGAGGGAGGAAGAACCATGCGGAAATTTGGAAAATCGACGAAACTAGACCATGTATTGTATGATGTACGGGGCCCAGTGGTAGATGAGGCGGCCAGAATGGAACAGGCCGGAACGCAGGTACTGAAGCTGAACATTGGGAACCCAGCGCCGTTCGGATTTCGTACACCTGACGAAGTAATCTATGATATGCAGAGCCAGCTGACGGAATGCGAGGGATATTCCTACGCGAAAGGGCTGTTCTCTGCCCGGAAGGCCATCATGCAGTACGCTCAGAATAAAAATATTCCTAATGTGACAATTGAAGATATCTATACCGGCAACGGGGTCAGCGAGCTGATCAATATCAGTATGTCGGCCCTGCTGAACAATGACGACGAGGTGCTGGTGCCCTCCCCTGACTATCCCCTCTGGACGGCGTGCGTCACCCTGTCAGGAGGCAAAGCCGTACACTATATATGTGACGAGCAGGCGGAGTGGTATCCTGATGCTGCAGATATCAGGAAGAAGATCAGCTCCAGGACGAAGGCCATTGTCATTATCAACCCGAACAATCCCACCGGGGCGCTGTATCCGAGAGAAGTTCTGCAGGAAATCGTCGATATCGCAAGAGAACATCAGCTGATTATCTTCTCTGATGAGATCTATGACCGGCTGGTGATGGACGGAGGGGAACATATTTCTATTGCGTCCCTGGCGCCGGATCTATTCTGCGTGACATTCAGCGGACTGTCTAAGTCTCACATGATTGCGGGATACCGGATTGGATGGATGGTGCTGAGCGGAAATAAGGAAATGGCAGAGGACTATATTGAAGGGCTGAATATGCTGTCCAATATGAGGCTGTGTTCGAATGTACCGGCGCAGTCCATTGTCCAGACGGCCCTGGGAGGATACCAGAGCGTGAAAAACTATGTGGTGCCCGGCGGCAGGATCTATGAACAGAGGGAATATATTTATAAAGCATTGAACGATATTCCGGGGATCAGCGCAGTGAAGCCGAAGGCGGCGTTCTATATTTTCCCGAAGATTGACGTGAAGAAGTTTCGCATCAAAGACGATGAAAAATTCGCTCTGGACTTGCTGAAAGATAAGAAGATATTGATTGTACACGGCAAGGGCTTTAACTGGAAGGAACCTGATCATTTCCGCGTCGTTTACCTGCCGAGATTGGAAGTGCTTGCCGACGCGGCAGAGAAATTGGCTGATTTCCTGAGTTATTACCGGCAGTAAGTGCTTTGCGTGCTCAGCCGCAGGCGGAGAATCCTGCAAAGCAGGATTCTTTTTTATAAGAAGGGTACCGCGGGCCGCCGGAATAGGCGGTTTCGCGGTACCCTTTTGATATGCGCCAGGCGCTGGACTATCGAGAGACAGCTATTGATTTGCCTGGGATTTCTTATTCATCATGGCTCGCTTGCGCATGGTGGGATCCAGGATTTTCTTGCGCAGGCGCAGGCTCTTGGGCGTGACTTCCAGAAGCTCGTCTGTATCAATGAATTCCAGAGACTGCTCCAGGCTTAAGATACGGGGCGGGGTTAAGGTAAGAGCATCGTCGGATCCAGAAGCCCGGGTGTTGGTTAAATGCTTTTTCTTGCACACATTTAACTCAATATCATCGGATTTGCCGTTCTGGCCGATCACCATGCCAGAGTATACCTTCTCCCCAGGGCCGATGAACAAAGTGCCCCGCTCCTGAGCGGCAAAAAGTCCATAGGTAACGGCCTCGCCTGATTCAAAGGCGATAAGGGAGCCTTGCTTGCGGTATTGGATATCTCCTTTGTAAGGGCCGTATCCGTTAAAAATAGTGTTCAGTATGCCGTTGCCCTTTGTATCGGTGAGGAATTCTCCGCGATATCCGATGAGCCCCCGGGAAGGGATGGAGAATTCCAGCCTGGCATAGCCGCCGGTGGCATTGCCCATATTCAGAAGCTCGCCTTTGCGCTGGCTGAGCTTCTCGATGACCACGCCGGTGAATTCCTCCGGCACATCCACATAGGCCAGCTCCATCGGTTCCAGCTTTTTGCCGTTCTCATCGGTATGGTATAGGACTTCCGCCTTGCTGACAGCAAATTCATAGCCCTCACGGCGCATATTTTCAATGAGAACAGACAGGTGAAGCTCCCCTCGTCCGGATACTTTGAAGCTTTCTGTGGTGTCGGTCTCTTCCACCCGGAGGCTGACGTCTGTGTTCAGCTCCCGGAACAGCCGGTCCCTCAGATGACGGGAAGTGACGTATTTTCCTTCCTGACCCGCTAGAGGGCTGTCGTTGACGAGGAACTGCATGGCGATAGTCGGCTCGGAGATCTTCTGGAAGGGGATCGGTTTGGGATCCTCCGGTGAGCAGATGGTATCCCCGATATGGATGTCGGCGATGCCGGAGATGGCTACGATAGAACCAACGCCGGCGGATTTAACCTCTACTTTAGACAGGCCGTCGAACTCATACAGTTTGCTGATTTTTACCTTCTGCTGTTTTTCCAAATCGTGGGCATTCACCAGGACAGCCTCCATATTGACGCGGATTTCTCCGTTGTCTACTTTGCCGACGCCGATGCGCCCCACGTATTCGTTATAATCAATCGTGCTGATTAACACCTGGGTTCCCGCGTCCGGGTCTCCTTCCGGAGCAGGAATATGCTCCAGGATTGTCTCGAAGAGAGGAACCATATTCTTAGGCTCGTCTGCCAGATCCCGCACTGCATATCCAGCCTTCGCGGAGGCGAAGATGAACGGACAGTCCAGCTGCTCATCCGAGGCATCCAGATCCATGAACAGCTCCAATACCTCATCGATCACTTCCGACGGACGCGCCTCTGGACGGTCAATCTTATTGATACACACAATCACGGATAGATCCAGCTCCAGAGCTTTCTTCAGTACAAATTTGGTCTGCGGCATTGGGCCTTCAAATGCGTCTACCACCAGGATTACCCCATTGACCATCTTCAGTACCCGTTCGACTTCTCCGCCGAAATCCGCGTGCCCCGGGGTGTCAATGATGTTGATTTTCGTATCCTTATAATAAACGGCAGTGTTTTTGGACAGGATCGTGATGCCCCGCTCCCGTTCAATGTCGTTGGAATCCATGACCCGTTCCGCAACCTCCTGATTTTCCCGGAATACGCCGCTCTGCTTGAGAAGCTCATCCACCAGGGTGGTCTTGCCGTGGTCCACATGTGCGATAATTGCGATATTTCTGATGTCGTCTCTTTTCATCCGCATGGATTTTCACCTTCCATAAATATAGTTTGTCCCAACTGTACAGTTTAACAATATGTACGGAAGATTACAAGTAAATTTTGCAGGGAGATCTTATGTAATGCGGCAGTTTCGCCTTCAGCGGAATAAATATGCGCCGACGTCAGCATTTCTTAGTTCTAAATTTTCCACAGCGGCATACATATAGTATTACACAAAATACGAAATGATGCTTCGTGAGAAGAAGGGAGAACAATGCATGGTGGATAAGGTAATCGAAAATAATCAGGTAATGATGGCAGGCGAGGTGGTATCAGAGTTTACATTCAGCCATGAGGTATTCGGGGAAGGCTTCTATATGCTGGAACTGTCGGTGAAGAGGTTGAGTGAGTCCTATGACATTATACCGCTCATGGTATCGGAGCGGCTGATTGACGTGAGCCAGGATTACCGGGGAGAAATGATTCAGGTTGCGGGGCAGTTCCGTTCCTACAACCGGCATGAAGAGAAAAAGAACCGGCTAGTGCTGTCTGTATTTGTACGGGAGCTGAGCTTTGTGGAGGAGGAGCTGGAGAGCACGAAGACGAACCAGATTTTTCTGGAAGGGTATATCTGCAAGAACCCGGTATACCGTAAGACGCCCTTGGGCAGAGAAATTGCGGATCTGCTTCTGGCGGTGAACCGTCCTTACGGAAAGTCGGATTACATACCGTGTATCTGCTGGGGCAGAAACGCCCGGTTCGCCGCCGGCTTCGAGGTAGGAAGCCATATTGAGATTTGGGGTAGGATCCAGAGCCGCGAGTATACGAAGAAACTCGATGAGGATACTGTAGAAAGGCGCACGGCCTATGAAGTATCCGTGAGCAAGCTGGAAATACTGGAATAGAGCGTGCCAAACTGTCACAAATGACAGAGGGACGCGAAAACAAAGGCCTTGCGCCATACAGGAAGGTATGGTAAGATACGACTGTTATCAGCACACAATTAGTATTTTAGAAGAAATATCAATCGTATCAAATAAGCCAGGGCGTGGCCGGAGGTTGAATATGGACAAAGGAATTATGAAGGTATACTATGGTGACGGCAAGGGCAAGACAGCGTCGGCAATCGGACAGGGAATACTGGCGGCAGCAGAAGGGGAATCCGTAATTTTAATCCAATTTCTGAAGTGCAGAAACGACAGTGAAATCAGTTTTTTCACCAGACTGGAGCCGGAGATGAAACTCTTCCGATTTGAGAAGGGGAATGCGGCATTCTCGGAACTGACGCCGGAGCAGCAGGCAGAAGAGTCGATGAATATGAAGAATGGGATGAATTTCGCACGTAAGGTGCTGGCTACCGGCGAGTGCAGCGTGCTCATCCTGGATGAGGTGCTTGGACTGCTGGAAAACCAGATTATTGGCCTTGCGGAGCTGAGAGCTTTGAAGGAGCAGGCCCAGAACGCGGGAGTAGAGTTGATCCTAACGGGGATCCATATGAATGATGAAGTACTAGAGCTTGCAGATCAAGTGTATAGCTTGGACACAGTAAAATAACAGGGTCAGGGCCGCCGCTTTGCAGATTGATTGGTATCTGCAGAGCGGCGGCCCTGATTTTGTATTGAGCAAAGAACGTTTTAAGTCTCAGAAGATAGCATGTATCTCTGAAAACGAAAAACCAATCACAAAAATACATCCGCCGGCGGCTGACAGCCGGGGATTTTCCAAATTATTTTACTCCCATCCAGGAAGCGATGACCATCTTCTGCACTTCGGAGGTACCCTCGTAGATCTCCGTGATCTTCGCGTCTCTCATCATACGCTCCATCGGGTAATCCTTCGTGTAACCGTAGCCGCCGAACAGCTGCAGGCATCTTCTCGTCACATCGCTGGCCGCCTCAGAGGCCACCAGCTTCGCCATGGCCGCCAGATGGCTGTAAGGCTCATGGTTATCCTTGGCGCACGCTGCCCGGTACACCAACAGACGGGCGGCGTCTACCGTTGCCTGCATATCCGCCAATTCAAACTGTGTGTTCTGGAACTGGGAGAGACGTTTGCCGAACTGGACTCTTGTCTTCACATATTCTACTGTCTCATTGATGGCTCCCTGGGCAATTCCCAATGCCTGGGAAGCAATGCCGATCCGGCCCCCGTCCAGGGTCATCATCGCGATCTTGAATCCCTTTCCTTCCTCTCCCAGCAGGTTCTCCTTGGGAACGATACAGTTCTCAAATACCAGCTCGCAGGTAGACGAAGCGCGGATGCCCATCTTATCCTCATGCTTGCCGACAGAGAATCCAGGAAAGCCTTTTTCTACGATGAAGGATGAGATACCGTGGTTCCCCTTCTCTTTGTCGGTCATAGCCATGACAATATAGATTTCCGCCGGCCCCGCGTTGGTGATAAACACCTTGCTGCCGTTGAGCACATAATGATCCCCTTCCAGGACAGCCGTTGTCTTCTGTCCGGAGGCGTCGGTCCCGGCCCCTGGCTCTGTTAAGCCGAAGGCGCCGATTTTTTCTCCCCTTGCCAGGGGTACGAGATATTTCTGCTTCTGCTCCTCTGTGCCGAACAGATAAATCGGAGTCGCGCACAAAGATGTGTGGGCAGATACGATAACGCCGGTGGAGGCGCACACTTTGGAGAGTTCCTCCACGCACTGGGCATAGGAGAGGTTATCCATGCCGGCGCCGCCGTATTCCTCTGGGAAAGGGATACCCATCAATCCCATCTCTGCCATCTTATCTACGGTCTCCTGAGGGAACCGCTCGGTCTTGTCGATCTCCGCTGCCAGAGGCTTCACCTCATTTTCCGCGAAATCCCGGTACATCTCCTGTAACTCTTTATGTTCTTCATCCTGTCTAAAATCCATATTTCCTCCTCCTTGCTTACCTGCTTACGCCCGAGCCTTCTGAATCTCCTCGGTCAGGATCGGGAGTACCTCGAACAGGTTCCCCACAATGCCGTAGTCGGCGATATCGAAGATCGGCGCTTCCGGATCCTTGTTGATCGCGACGATGCAGTCGGATCCGCTCATCCCAGCCTGGTGCTGGATAGCCCCGGAGATGCCGCAGGCGATGTACAGCTTCGGCGCCACCGTCTTGCCGGTCTGGCCCACCTGGTGTGCATGGGAGATCCAGCCGGAGTCCACTGCCGCGCGGGATGCGCCTACCGTCGCTCCCAGTACCTTCGCCAGCTCTCTTACCGGCGCGAAGCCTTCCGGACCGCCAACGCCTCTTCCGCCGGATACGATGATATCCGCGTTCTCCAAGTCTACTTTCTCCTCGTCCATATCCTTCAGGATCTCCAAAATCTGGGTGCGGATCTTCTCCGCCTCTACGTGGATCTCCTCACGGATAATCTCTGCCTTGTTCTCGGTCTCCTCCCCCTTCTTAAATACACCGGGGCGTACCGTGCCGATCTGAGGATAGTGTTCCGGGCAGAGGATCGTCGCCATCAGGTTCCCTCCGAAGGCCGGACGGGTCCAGGCTACTTTGCCGGTAGCCTCGTCGATGGCTAAAGCAGTACAGTCTGCCGTCAGGCCGGTCTCCAGGCGGCAGGCCACCCTCGGCCCTAAGTCACGTCCATTGTTCGTCGCCCCGAGCATCATGGACAGGGGGCCGTATTTCTCTACCAGCGCTGTCAGGGCGATGGTGTACGCGTCGGTCGTATACTGTTTGTACTCCTCGCTGTCCACAACGATGACCTGATCCGCTCCGTGTGTGCCGGCAGCTTCCACCGCGGCGTCCACACCGCTTCCGATTACCACGGCCACCAGCTTGCCCCCCTGGGCGTCTGCCAGTTCACGGCCGGGGCTTAACAGCTCAATACCGACATTTTTCGCTGTTCCGTCTTCATTCGTCTCTACGAATACCCAAAAATCCTTTGTCTTATTTACCATGGTACATGTCCTCCCTTATTTTCCTTTTCGTCGTTGCCGTACGCAGCCATTCGGAAGATAGATACCGGATGTGCCGCGCCGGCTCTTCGCACATGCAGTTTACCTTACAGCACATGGGCGTCGGAGAGCATTGCGAAGAGCTTCTTGACGGAGTCCTCCGCGGTTTCCTCCTGGATTTTGATTCCGCCTGTTTTCTTCTGAGGTACAAAGGTCTTCTTTACATGTGTAGGGGAATGCTTCAGGCCAATCTTCTCCGGATTGATATCCGGCAGATCCGTGAAGGCGAGAACAGGGATATTCGCCCTGTTGGCCGCCATCTTCCTCTTGATCGTCGGATAGCGGGGATCAAAGGAAGGCTTGGTGAAGGTTAACACGCAGGGCGTCTGGATGCCAACAATGACAGCTCCGTCTTCCGTCTCCTTCTTTACCTTGACAAGGCGGTCCTCTACAGAGGCCTCCAGACCGTAGGTTACCTGAGGATAATCCAGATGTTCTGCGATCTCTGGCCCTACTTGGGCAGTGTCCCCGTCAATGGCCTGCTTGCCGCAGAAGATGATGTCAAACTTGCCGTCTTTCTTCTCAATTTCCTTAATGGCCTCCGACAGGATGTAGCTGGTGCACAGGGTATCAGAGCCGCCGAACTCCCGGCTGGAGACAAGGTAGGCTTTGTCGGCAGCGATGGCCAAAGCCTCTTTCAGCACAGCCTTGGCCTGCTCTGGCCCCATGGAGATGACCGTGATGGTGGAATCAGGGTTCTTGTCCTTGATGCGGGCAGCCGCTTCTAACGCGTAGCCGTCAAATGGATTTAAGATGCTGGGCACGCCCTCGCGTATCAGTGTGTTTTTAACCGGATCAATTTTGATCTCTGTCGTATCCGGCACCTGCTTTACACAAACAAGCATGTTCATAACGATCTTCCTTTCTTTGAGTGAATCAGTGTTTGGTATCTCTGTCTCTTTGTAAAAGCAAACAGCGTGCCAAGAGAAAAGAGGAGAAAGCCGAGGCCTTTTCTGCCTGGAATTATGGGGAAACTACAAGAGTAAAGAAGAAGGCCGTGTGAAAAATGTGAAAGAGGGGTGCACAACAGAGGTAACACTTTGTGCACAGAATGCACAGGACTCACGGGAAAAACCACGTGATACAGGGGCTGGGACTGCCGTTCAGAAACTGTTACCGGCCGGGTTGTTTCTTGAAGGATGGACAAACCAGTGATATAATGAGGAAGGAAGAAATCAGCCCTTTTCGGGCAGGGGTAACAGAAGCAAGAGGAAAGAAGTTTTGGGAGAAGGTAACATGCAGGAGACGGAATTTATTAAGTATGTGGATGTTCTGAACACGCTGAAAGTAGGCGTCAGTATTTTTGACGACAAGGGGACATTTCTCTTTGTGAGCAATGAGATTCTGCGCACAAGCGGGCGTTCCCGGGCGGATTATATAGGGAAGACTGTCCGCCAGTTTGTAGAGAAGGGAATCTTTGATAAGTCGATCGTGGATATTGTATATCAGACGAAAGCGCCGGAGACACGGTTGCAGACAACCATCTCCAACAGCGGAGCCAGGAGGACGTACTGTGTAAAGGTATCGCCGATTTTTGACGGGCAGGGAAACATTGTGTACGCAATCTCCGAGCGGTACGATGTAAAGGCGCTGAATGAGAACTATAAGGATGCGGAGCAGACGGGCGGGACATACGTTATGACCACTTCTGCCGAGAAGTCCAATATCATTGCAGAGAGCGAGGAGATGAAGAACCTGCTGAACGCGGCAGAGCTGGTTGCCAAGACAGACGCGACTGTGCTGATTTCCGGGGAGTCTGGAACGGGTAAGGAAGTGTTTGCCCACTACATCCATGAACACAGCCTGCGCAAGGATCATGAGCTGGTGATTGTCAACTGCGCATCTTTGCCGGAGAATCTGCTGGAAGCAGAGCTGTTCGGCTATGAGAAAGGGGCGTTTACAGGAGCTCTTAAGAGCGGCAAGATGGGTTTGATTGAGACGGCGGATCAAGGGACGCTGTTCTTAGATGAGATTAACTCAATACCCCTTTCTATCCAGGCGAAGCTGCTCAGGACACTGGAGACCAAGACCATTACCCGGGTCGGCTCCGTGAAGACGAAGAAGGTGGATTTTCGGCTGTTGGCGGCTACCAACGCAGACTTGGAGGAGGCGGTGAGACGGGGAGAATTTCGCGCGGATTTGTATTACCGGCTGAATGTGATCCCGTTGCTGCTGCCGCCTCTGCGCAGCCACAAAGGAGATATTGTACCGCTGATCGACAGCTACCTGTCCTTCTTCTGCAATAAATACGGGGTGCAGAAGGAACTTTCCAGAGATGTGTACAGCGCTTTTCTGGACTATTCCTGGCCCGGCAATATCCGGGAGCTGAGGAATATCGTGGAGCGCATGGTGGTTATGAGCACTTCGGCCACAATACGGATTGAGCAGATACCGCAGGCAATTTTCCCCCATCAGCCAGAGAACTGGAAGAAGAACGACGAGGGCACGGAGCGGGCTATGATCGAGAAGGCGCTGGAAATTAACCAAGGCCATAGAGAGCGGACAGCGGAATATTTGGGGATATCCAGGCGTACCCTTCAATATAAATTGAAGAAATACAATTTATAGGAAACGTCATAAATGTTTTCTCTATGACGTTTCCTGCGCCGATTTTTGCTGCGTGTAAACGCAGAAATTTCCTTGCAAAAATCGTACACATCCCCCGGAGGGGCTAAGTAAACGGACGACAAATAATTCGGATATCATAATAATTCAGACATTTGTGTAAGCCTTGTGCAATTTACTGTCTTTTGTGATTGCACAAGGCCGCTTTTTTTGCACAGAATAAGAGGGGCAGGAAACGGGACCCTTTTGAACGCTGTCGATTTTTGCCCGTAAATAAGGGGATTTTGATAATTCAGAGAAAAAATGGATTTCCCTTTTTGGTCTTGGCACTTCCCTTGCTTTTTAAAAGGGCAGAGAGTTTAAAGAAGCTTATCTGTTCTATGAAAAGGAGGACCTATTATGAATTCACAGTATTTTCTGACAGAAGACCAGATCTCCATACAGGAGCTGGTACGTGACTTTGCCCAAAAAGAACTGGAGCCGGTTGTAAAAGAGTGCGACGAGCAGAGCAAGTTCCCGATGGACGTTTACAAGAAGGCGTGCGAGCTGGGAATTAATGCCGCATTTCTTCCAGAAGAGTACGGCGGATTGGGCGTTGATACGCTGACATGGTGCCTGATTCGGGAGGAGCTGGGAACGGTGGACGCCGGGTTCACCATCGGGCTTGGAACGAACGGCCTGGCCTATACGCCGGTCTCCCTGGCCGGGACCGAAGAGCAGAAGAAGCTGTGCGCTTCGATGATCATAGACGGCGGATTCGGCTCTTACTGCTTAACCGAGCCTGACGGAGGCTCCGATGCGGCGCATGCCCGCACGACAGCGGTGAAGAAACCGGGCGGCTGGGTGATCAACGGAAGGAAATGCTTTATCACTAATGGACCGCTGTCCAGTTTCTATATTGTATTCGCGGCTACGGATAAATCTCTGGGAGCCAAGGGCATGACCGCATTTATTGTTGAGAGGAACCGAGAAGGCGTATCCATCGGGAAGCATGAAGACAAGATGGGAATTAGGGCCTCCGAGACTTCTGATGTGGTATTTGATGAGGTGTTCGTACCAGATGATCATATGCTGGGCAAAGAAGGAGAAGGATTTAAGCTGGCAATGGCTACTCTGAATCGGACACGTCCGGGCGGATCCGCTACGGCAGTGGGCATCATGCAGCACTGTATCAATCTCTGCGTGAAATACGCCAAGGAGAGAGTCGTATTTGGCAAACCGATTGCGAAGCAGCAGGCAATCCGCTTCATGATCGCGGATATGGAGATTAAGACACAGGCTGCCCGCCAGATGGTTCACCACGCGGCAAGGCTTGTGGATGCGGGAATGGCAGATCCAGTTGTGGGAGCGTGCACGAAGTGCTTCTGCGGAGACAGCGCATTTGAGATCGCAGGCAATGCCGTACAGGTATTCGGCGGATATGGATACAGCAGGGAATATCCAGTTGAGAAGCTGCTGAGAGATGCGAAGATTTATCAGATCTTTGAAGGGACGAACCAGATTCAGAGAGTAACAATTTCCGCGAACCTGCTGAAATAGAGGGTTTATTCCCCGGCGACGCCCGGAAGGGCTAAGATGGCCGGGTTAGCAATAAGAAGGAGGAGAAGGATATGGGACCTTTGGAACATGTGAGAGTAGTGGAGCTTGCCACATACCTGGCGGCGACGACTTGCGGGCGTGTGCTCGCGGACTGGGGAGCAGAGGTTATTAAGGTAGAGCCTATTAAGGGAGATGTCTACCGGAGAGTGGGAGGCCCGACCCAGCTGGCGCCGATCACCGAGACCGCCAATCCGGCGTTCGACAATCACAATTCGGGGAAAAAATACGTATCCCTGAATCTTCGGAGCGAGGATGGAATGAAGGCGCTGCATAAGCTGCTGGAGACAGCGGATGTCTTTGTGACGAATAACCGTCCGGACGCCCTGGAGGCGATGCATCTGGATTATGACAGCTTAAAGGAGAAGTATCCAAAGCTGATTTTCGCCCATGTGCTGGGATATGGGGAGAAGGGGCCAGATTACAACAAACCGGGATTTGACTTCACGGCATTTTTCGCTAGGAGCGGCATTCTGGCAGATCTGGCGCCGGCAGGGGGACCGCCGTGCAGCGTGGTAACCGGGATGGGCGACCATGCGGTGTCCATCGCTCTTGTCGGAGGCATCTGCGCGGCATTGTACCATCGGACAGTGACAGGACTTGGAGAGAAGGTAGACTGCGGTCTGCTGCAGGTCGGCTGCTTCCTGCTTCAGGCTCCTATTCAGAGCGGATATTACGGAAGAGTGATGCCCCGCACGAGGCTGCAGCCGAATCAGGCGAACTCTAATACATACCAGTGCTCTGACGGAGAGTGGATTTTCGTGACGGCAATGGATTATGTGCGCAACTTCCCGACTCTGTGCCGAGAGGTGCTTGGAAGGCCAGACCTGCTGGAAGATCCCAGATTCTCTACTCAGGCAAGCTATTTCCAGCATACAACAGAGCTGGTGCAGATCTATGATGAGATCTTCAAGACGAAGA
>CALWRT010000003.1 GCA_944384015.1 uncultured Lachnospiraceae bacterium
GTGGAAAGCCTTGGTTCCAGAATGAACATCAGGGAACTGCAGACCTGTCAAGTGGACGCAGGGAATGAAGACGCAGTGGCGTCTGTGATCGACGGATGCGATATCGTATTTCATTGCATTATTCCCAAGTTTAATATCCCGATTATGAAGGCGTGCATCCGGAAGAAATGCCATTATTTGGATTTGTTTGCTTCCCCTTATGAGGCAGAAGGAATTGCGTACGATGAGACCATCGACGCTCAATTTGACCTGCATGAAGATTTTAGGCGAATCGGTAGAATAGCCCTCCCCAGTGTGGGAATGTCGCCAGGCTGGACGAGCTTGGCCGCCCAGTACATGATGGACGGGATGGATACGGTTGACTCCATGTTGATCCGCTGGGGGGATTTTGTCGATACAGACGAGTATATTGCCCCGGTATCCCCCTATGTCTTATACCATGAGTGGTTCGGGGCTCCAGGGCCAGTGCGGACGGTGGACGGTCAATGTGAACTGGTAGATCTCATAGAGAGCGAGGAAGAATTCCTGTTTCCAGATCCGATCGGGAAGCGGACGATTTATACGGTCGGCTCTCATCCAGATATTGTATTGATTCCTCGCTTTGCCGGGAAGCCGGTGGGGGTATGTGAAGAGAAGGGCGGTATCTTTCTTGGCAAATGGACGATGAAGGATGTCTGGCTCAAGGGGATTCAGGCGGCGACTGCCGCGCAAGGAGACTTGAAGAGCGAGCTGAATATGATGGAGGCTTTCGGGAACTCGCTGATTCCGCCGCTGGCCTTCGGCAAGCTGCTTGCGGAAGGGAAGATACGAAACCATGCTGTATGCTTCAGCTGCGAGGTAGCCGGGATTAAGCAGGGCGAGACGATCCGCCATATCTGTTATTACACCTCCACACTGGCAGAGTCCCAGAAACATTTGCCATGGGCATCACCGGCGGTCTACGGCACAGTAGGCGGAATGCCGATTGAGCTGGTCCTGAAAATTGGACGGGGCGAAATGAAGCAGTCAGGTGTCTGGTCGGTGGGCAATCTGGGCATTGCGGAAGAACTGAATGCGGCGATGGCGAAGAGAGGGCAGATTATCACGGAAAAAATTGAAAGGACTGTGGGGGTATGAAGCGTCTCGAAAGCGCAGCCGATCCGGACTGCAAGCAGTCCGTCCGTCTGTCTTACGCTTTGAGACGGGGCTTTTACAGTAAGAATGAACAGGAGGAAGGATAAGTATGAATTTAACCGAACAAGAACTGCGGAAAATCAGGGAACTGGAAATCCAGGCGGCACAGAACCGACGCAGCCTGATTGAATTGACCTACGTATCAGGGTATTCCCATCTTGGAGGTCCGCTCTCTGCATGTGATTTTCTTACCGCTTTATATTTCCATTTTATCCATTGGGATAAAGATCACATGGATGACCCTGAGAGGGACCGCTTCATTTTGAGTAAAGGACACAATGCGGATATTCTCTACTGTATTTTTGCCAATTTGGGTCTCTATACGATGGAGGAGCTGCTGAAAGAGTACAAGAATTACCTTGGAAGATGGGGAGAACATCCGAATCGGTTCCACAATCCGGGATTTGAAATCTGCAGCGGCTCTCTGGGACATGGACTGCCGATATCGTGCGGCATGGCGATGGCCGGAAGAATTGATAAGTCCAAGAGAAGGATTTATTGTCTGGTGGGTGACGGAGAACTGCAGGAGGGGTCTAACTGGGAATCCATTATGCTTGCAGGTCATCAACAGTATGGGAACCTGGTTCTTGTTGTTGACAAGAATAAATGCCAGGGATGCCGGCTTACAAGTGAGACGATTAACGACGCCAACTTGGGCGAACGGATTGCGTCGTTCGGATGGGACGTGCGGGAAGTGGCCCATGGCAACAATATGAAGGAGCTGTACGAGGCGCTCAGAGATGTGCCGGAAGTAAATGACACGGCCCGCAGCAAGCCGATCTGCATCATTTTGCATACGGTCAAAGGCTGCGGTGTCCAATATATGGAAGACGGTATGGCGAAATGGCATGCCGGCGGCATCGGAGACGATAAGATCGCGGAAACCTATCAATCCATTGATGATAAACTGGCGGCGACCCTTGCGGAAACAGACAGAATGATCCGGGAAGCAGCGGGAGAGGAGGCATAGGAATGGGAAAGATTACATGGGAAATGAGCGCTCAGGAGGCAGTAGGCTCTTCCAGGGCAGCCTTTATAAAGAAAATCTATGAACTGGCGCAGACGAACGACAAGATTTGCCTGGTGAACTGTGACTGTTCGCCAGAAGGAAGTGTACAGTATCAGTTTGGACAGCAATTCAAGGACCGCTTCATTGACACTGGAATTATGGAACAGACTGCCTGCGGCCTGGCTTCCGGCCTGGCCCTCTCCGGCAAGACAGTCTTCTGCCAGGCGTTCGGGCCATTCCTGAGCACAAGGGCAGTAGAATTCATCTATCTGGACGGCGCGTACAATGACGCGGCTGTCACCTACATCGGAACGCACTGCGGCGTGACCGCGGCGGCAGGCCCGACACATGCGGCAGTGCTGGATATCGCGTATATGCGGTCTATGCCCAATATGACAATCATTGCCCCTGCGGACGCGGGACAGATTGAGAAAGTCATGGAGGCGGCGGTGGATTACGGCCATCCGATCTATGTACGGTGCGCAAGGGGAGAAGAGCCGCTTGTATATAAGGATAATAGCTATCGCTATGAGATCGGGAAGGCGATCGTCGCCCAGGAAGGGACCGATGTCACACTGATCGGCTGCGGAAATGGCGTGTATCAATGCGTCAGGGCGGCAGAGCTGCTGGAGAAGGAAGGAATCAGCGCCCGGGTCATCGATATGCATACGATCGCTCCTCTGGACAAGGAAGTGATTTATGCGGCGATGAGGGAGACGAAGGGAATTGTGACCTGTGAAGATCATATGGTCACAGGCGGCCTCGGCTCTGCGGTGGCGGAGGTTGTGGCCGTGGCGGATGATGAGAAGCTCCGTATTCCGGTGAAGAGGCTGGGGCTTCCGACCTCGGAATTTTTTATTCAGGGTGAGCCGGAGGAGGTCTACGCATATTACGGCTATGACTACAACGGTGTATACAGAACCGCAAAAGAAATACTCGGCAAATAAGCCCTATCGCGCGCGGCACGGAACAATCCGCTGGCATTATCGCCGGGGGCTCTTGCCCCTGACATCATTTTATAAATCATTAGGAGGAAAAGATTATGCAGAAACTTGTACCAATCCATATCGGAGTGATTGTGAAGGACATTGAGAAGGCTATGGAGTACTATACCGAGACATTCCAGGTTGGGCCGTGGAATGATTTCGGCCAGCTGAACGAGAATGCGGAGTATTACGGTAAGAAGCATGTGCTCAGCTACCGGGCGGCATCGGCTCCTTTCGGCCCCATCAATCTGGAGCTGATTCAGCCCACCGGGGGTGAGAGCGTGTTTATGGATGCCCTGAAAGAGCAGGGAGAGGGGATCCATCATGTGTGCGTACAGGTAGACGATATTGAGAAGGCGGAGGAAGAGTGGAAGGCGCTGGGCTTCGAGATTGTGGACAAAGTGCCGATGTATGAGATGGAGCCAGGCTTCTCTTTGGGCTTTTTCTTCACAAATCCGGACAAGCATGGGAATATCCGGTTCGAGGTGGTTCAGGAAGTGATCACGGAGACGAAAGAGTAACATTGGGAGGAGATAACGAAGATGTTAATTTCAATGAAAAAGCTCTTAGATATCGCAAAAGAAAGAAAATTCGCGGTGCCGGCCCCTACCGTATGGTCCAACGACACGATCGAAGCTGCTTACCAGGTTGGGCGGGAATTAGATACCCCTCTTATCCTGATGGTGTGGGATGACGGGCCGGAATGGATTACCAAAATTGGGAATCTGGTAAAATACTATGACACATTGTATCCGGATGTGATCGCGGCGCTGCTGCTGGATCACGGACAGTCCTTTGATTCCGCGATGGCGGCGATTAAGTGCGGCTACACGACGGTGATGGCGGACTATTCTTCTAAGCCGTTAGAAGAAAATATCGCGTCGGTTAAGAGAATTGTGGATGCGGCACATGCGGTGAATGTGGCTGTAGAAGCGGAATTGGGCCATGTGGGGGATGCGTTTGAGTATGAAGAGACGAGGGATGCAGGGCTCACCGATCCTGACGAGGCCCAGGAATATGTGCGAAGGACAGGCTGTGACATGCTGGCGGTCGCAGTGGGCACCTCCCACGGGACATATAAGGGAGAGCCGAAATTGGAGTTCGGTCTGCTGGAAAAACTGAATTCTCTGCTGGATATTCCGCTTGTTCTTCACGGAGGTTCCGGGACGGGAGAAGAGAATCTCGCCAAGGCAGTAGAGATCGGCATCCAGAAGGTAAACCTGTGCACCGATCTGTTCATCGGCTATGAGAAGGCAGTGCGGGAGGCAGACCAGAAGCTGAAACCCTACGAAGATTATCTGGCATTGCTCTTCGCCGGTCCAGAAGGGTACAAAGAAGTACTGCGCGGCTATGTTCATTTGTTCAAGGCAGAGGGCAAGGCGAAGCTGTATCAGGAGTACAAAGCGGCAAGAAGAGAAGAACGCTACTATGAAGGATCAGGAGAGACATTTCAATTGACACTGTAGGCAGGGAAAAGAGAGTCCTGTTCAAAGGCAAAAAGTATCCGGATTTGCAGTCGGATACTTTTGGCTTCTTCCAAGATACAGGATAGATGTAATATAATAGAGACAGAACATGAGAGAAGGCAGGGCGTGCGTGGTGACAGAGAATGAGAGAAGCCTGAACATAGGAGAAGATAGGTCATAAGGCCGGATAAATGGGAGGGCAACTATGAATATGTTGGTGTTATATTCCCGGGAAAGTACATTATCGGAATTTGCCGTCCAATATGCGAAGGAAGAATTCAGAAACGTGAAAGAGCATGGGATTTTCTGCGCGAATAACGTCAATAGCATGTACGAACTCATGGGAAAACAGGAATTCGATTATATCGTATTTGATTTAGAGTTTGTCCTCCAGGTCTGCACGTCAAAAGAGCGGGAAATGGTCTTTGCGTGCGGGAAAACGGCGCATGTAACAGTCCTTGGGGAGACCGGGGATTTTTGCAGGTTATCAAGAGAAGAGCAGGGCTGCGTCAACGTATTTCATAATCTGGATCTGAGCGTATTCCACAAAAACAGCAGGATACGGGAGTTTAAGAACAAACGGGCTATGGAAGAGCGGGCATCCGATCTGTTTCGGGAGGCGCTGATTCAGGTATCTCGGGGGAAGAAATACGGAGCCCTGGAACTGAAGACCGTGGGAGAGTATTTAAATCTGTGGGACTGCCAGCACAAAATGTTTGTCCTGCTGGTGAACTTTTATGGAACTCCGTTATCTATTTTGAACCAAATCCATGCCTATACGATGGAAGAAGCAATTGATCTGGACAATAGTGAGAGCTGCCTGATCCAGTATATCGCAGGGGGCAGGACTTCCTTCTATGGTGTTATTTCATATCATGACAAAAATTACCGGACGGTCAACAATCAGTTCGCCAGAAATTACTGTAACTTCCTGCGGCATGAATTAAAGAAAAAATATGGGGACGAATTAATGGTCACCATTGGTATCAGTTCCCTGAAATCCATGCCTGATCAGATTCCGGAAATGTTTGAAGAGGCGAGAAAGGCGGAATATAACAGGGTATACAGTGGAGCAGGCAAAGATTTCTTCTACGGAGAGCAAGAGGGAAAAAGGATAAAATTTCGCAGGGCGGAGCATATCAGCGAGTTAAAAAAATGTATTGAGGCCCGCAACATGGAGAGTGTAAGGCAGGAGCTGCAGTTTCTGTTCGATGAGGCTGCGCAGGCGAAGTTAGAAGAGTTGGCGCTTCAGGCGCTTCTTGTGGAAATCATGTCCCTGATCTTCAATTTGTGTGTGGAAGAGAATATCGATTTGGCGGAAGTAAATGAGTATGGATCTGCACAGATAGAATTCAGCTTTATCGAGGCGGTGGAATCCATTGAAAGGGAGAGAGACAGTTTCATTGAGTACTTCCAGCGAGTCTTAAAGAAAGTGGGCGAGCGAAGGAAAATGGAAGAGGGATACAGCGCGAAAATACGCAAGGCGATGAACTATATCTATGAACATTATACAGAGAATCTGTTTTTGAAAAATATTGCAGACGCGCTGGACATTTCCGCCAACTATTTGTGTACCATCTTCAAAAAAGAGACAGGCATGAAAGTGATTGAGTTCGTCAATCAAGTCAGGATTGAAAAGGCAAAAGACTTGGTGATTAACACGAACAGTACGGCGGCGATGGTAGGAGAGATGGTCGGCTTCTCGGATACAGCCTATTTTTGTACCGTATTCAAGAGATATACAGGAGAGACCATCACCGAATACAGGAAAAAATACAGCGAATAAAAGAACAAAGAGCATGGTTTTCGAAGGAAGAGAACATGCTCTTTTCTTTGACCGAGCTCGGCGGAAAAGTTCCGCTAGGGGAACTCTTTGTTTTCGTAAAATCACAAAATTGATATGAAATTCCTGAATGGAATAGGATGATTATGACTGATATGATTATGATAAGTTCCGGTTGCAGATAGATTTAGAAAAATAAAACAGCATTGCTTATAAGAACGGAGGATGAGCAGATGGATATCATTGGCATTGACAATTCGGTAGTGGATCATATTGTGTCGATAGACAGGCTTCCCAAAACAGATGAAGAGATTTCCATGATGGAACAGAGCTGGCAAGGAGGAGGGAAAATTGCCACGGCGCTTGTGGCTGCCGCGCGCCTTGGGGCAAGGACAGGACTTCTCGGAGTAGCCGGAGACGATCCGTTTGGAGATTTTATCGTGCAGGATCTCATAAACAATGGTGTCGACACTTCTCAATTTATCCAAGAGAAAGGAAAAGATTCCAATTACTGCATCAGTCTGGCCGAGAGGGAGACGAAGGGGCGTTCCTTCATTGGGAAATGGGGAAGCCACAGGGATTATCGGCCTTCTGATATTCAAGAAACATATGTGAAGGAGGCAAAGTGTGTCCATATGTTCCAATTTCTTAAGGCAGATATTCGTCTTGCGGAAATGGCCAAGAAATATGGGGAGCTTGTAGGGTTTGACGCTGATGAGTTCAGCGAAGAGACACAGAAGCATATAGAGCTGATTGATATTTTTATCGGCTCTGAATTTTTCTATCAGGGTATGTTCCATGGAGCGGGGACGAAGGAAGAAAATTGCAGAATGCTGCAAAAGCGAGGACCGGAAGTGGTGATTTTTACCTTCGGGAGCAGAGGATGCGCGGGAATCGGTAGAGAGGGATATTTTGAGCTGCCCTCCTTCCAGGTGGAGGCAGTGGATACAACGGGAGCCGGAGATGTTTTTCATGGGGCGTTCCTATATGCCTATGTGTGCGAGCGGATGAAGGCGCAGGATGCGGCCAGGTTCGCAAGTGCTGTATCGGCGATCAAGTGTACCCACCTGGGAGGCCGTGCCGGTATCCCGACCCGCAAAATGGTCTCGGATTTTCTGGAAACGGGCCGTTATGATGATGAAGAATTGAAACTGCGGGAAGCGGCATATGGAAGTTTTCAGGGTGTACTGAGGGAGCGCTATGAACATAGATAAGAACCGGATGATATTCCTGAAGCTGCAGGCAGTGATGTTTTTTGTGGGATTTGGGTTCATTCTGTACAGTACCGTACTGAGCCAAATCAGGGAGAGTTATGGATTAAGCCTGACACAGGCAGGATTGATCGGGACATCCACATCCGTCGGGCAGATCATTATCTTATTATTCAACAATTACATCATCAACAAGACTAGCCGGATACGCATGGCCGCGATTGGGTTTGGAGTGTTTACCGCAGTGATGTTCCTCATATCCGCGCAGCCGCCCTATATCCTATTGCTGCTTTGCTTCGTCTTTGTAGGGGGGCTGGTAGAACTGGAAAATGTGGTATCCTGTGCCTATATTTCAGAACATGCCCACGAACGATCGGACGCCTTGATGAATGTACAGCAGGCTGTCTATGGGATTGGACAGATGGCAGGCCCAATCCTTGTGACCTATGTGCTTGCGCAAGGCCGAGAGTGGACAGACAGCTACCTTCTATTCGGGATAGCGTGCGTCCTGCTGCTGGTGGTGCTGATCGTAAGCAGCATCAAAAGCACGATGCCGGTGGCAGAGAGGAAAAAGTCGCAGAATTTTTTCGCGCTGCTGAGAAAGCCCAATATCATTATGACATGCTTGATTGCCTTTTGCGCGATGGGATTTGACTTATGTATCATTACCTGGATGCCGTCGTATATGGAACAGATTGTCCAGGCGCCGATAGCTGTCTGCGGCGCGGCCATGACGTTATACTGGGTAGGATCTTCAGCGGGAAGGCTTGTCTATCCGGCCTTTTTCTCGAACCGGGACCCGAAGAACTATATGCTTGTTCTGAACGGATGCGGCCTGGTATTTCTTGGGCTGATTGTGCTGGCGCCCCATTATCTGGCTGCTGTGGCTGGATTCGTGGGAGTTGGCTTCTGCGGAGGAATCAATTATCCCTTCAGCATCAGTTTCAACTGTAAATATCACGGGGAAGATACGACGGCGGCCATCAGCGCGGCATGCTTCTTCGCAGCTGCCGGAGGTACCGTGACACCTTCTGTAGGAGGGGTGTTGGGAGAGGCATATGGTCTAGGAATTTTTCCTTTTCTGCTCTTTGTCCTTATTATGGGAATTCTGCTGCTGACAGCAGGGCTGTACAGAAAGGAAGCAAGAGGTTCTCAGAGATCATAAAAATCTTAGACTTTCATGCCTGCTGAGACGGGCATCACGATGAATAAAAGCGATAGAAGGGCGGCGGCTCCATGAACAAATGGAGCCGCCGGCTTATTATTTCAGTTTCAATCCATCCTGGAAAGCATTTCCTACCTTCTCTCCAAGCTTCAGATACGCGCTGTTGACCGGGTCGAAGGTGATCGGCTGCAGTTTGTACGGGTCAATGTTGCCATTCTCATCCAGGATGCTCTCATCCGCGCAGACATTGACGATCTCGCCGACCATACGGCATTCCTCTTCATCATAGCTGACGAGACGGCATTCCAGAGTCATAGGAAGTTCGTCAATCAGCGGAGCGTCTACAAATTCCGATTTGCTCGTATGGAAACC
>CALWRT010000004.1 GCA_944384015.1 uncultured Lachnospiraceae bacterium
GCGGCGTTCCTATTCAATAAAAAAAGCTCCGCGGGATGCGCACTCGCGCGAAGCAGAAGTTACCGCCAAGGCGGCCGCGCTCGGCCCGAGAGTTCCGCAGGCGGAACTCTTTGTTCATGAATAGGAAGCGGCGTTCCTATTCAATAAAAAAAGCTCCGCGGGATGCGCACTCGCGCGAAGCAGAAGTTACCGCCAAGGCGGTCGCGCTCGGCCCGAGAGTTCCGCAGGCGGAAGTCTTTGTTCTTGAATAGGAAACTGCGTTTCCATTCAACAAAATGCTCCCCGGGCATCGTACTGCGGCGGAGCAGAATGCCGCTCAATTTCAGAGGATCAATCATGAGAGGAGTTAGACAGATGAAAGAGAAGCTGAATGCTATTATGGAAGAGGCGCTGAGGCAGATTAAGGAAGCAGACGTGCCGGAGAAGCTCAACGAGGTACGTATCGCGTTTCTCGGGAAGAAGGGCGAACTCACTGCAGTGCTCAAGGGAATGAAAGACGTGGATCCGAAGGAGAGGCCGCAGGTCGGGCAGCTGGTCAACGAGACGAGAGCCCGTCTGGAAGAGGCGCTGGAGGAGAAGAAGAGACGGATAGATCAGCAGCGCCAGGAAGAGCAGCTGCGGCGGGAAGTCATTGATGTGACGCTTCCTGCCAAGAAGAACCGCGTAGGACATCGCCACCCGAATACCATTGCGCTGGAAGAAGTAGAGAGGATTTTTATCGGAATGGGATATGAGGTCGTGGAAGGACCTGAGATCGAGTATGATTCCTATAATTTCGAGAAGTTGAACATTCCCAAAAACCATCCTGCCAGGGATGAACAGGATACATTCTACATCAATGACAGTATTTTGCTTCGTACGCAGACTTCCCCGGTACAGGCGAGGATTATGGAGCAGGGCAAGCTTCCGATCCGAGTGATCGCCCCGGGAAGGGTATTCCGTTCCGATGAGGTGGACGCCACCCATTCCCCGTCTTTCCATCAGATTGAAGGTCTTGTGGTGGATAAAAAGATTACCTTCGCTGACTTGAAGGGAACGCTGGAGGTATTTGCTAAAGAGCTGTTCGGCGAGGACACGAAGACGAAATTCCGTCCCCATCATTTCCCATTCACAGAGCCGAGCGCGGAAGTAGATGTCAGCTGCTTTAAGTGCGGCGGCAAAGGCTGCCGCTTCTGCAAGGGAGAGGGCTGGATCGAGATACTCGGCTGCGGGATGGTACATCCTCATGTACTGGAAATGTGCGGCATCGATCCCCAGGAGTATACCGGGTTCGCGTTTGGAGTCGGGCTGGAGCGAATTGCTCTGCTGAAATATGAGATTGACGATATGCGGCTGTTATATGAGAACGATATGCGGTTCCTGAAGCAGTTCTGAGAAATTACTGGATGAATATAGAATGCGAGGTAAGAGATTATGAATACATCTATGGCGTGGTTAAAAGCCTATGTTCCTGACCTGGACGTAGATGCCCGGGAATTTGCGGACGCAATGACACTGTCTGGATCCAAAGTAGAAGGATATGAGAAGCTGGACAAAGATCTGGAGAAGATAGTGATCGGCCAGATCCTGAAGATTGAGAAGCATCCAGATGCAGATAAGCTGATTATCTGCCAAGTAGATGTGGGGGGCGGAGAACCGGTTCAGATTGTAACGGGAGCGCCCAATGTGAAAGAAGGAGATAAGGTGCCGGTCGTATTAGACGGCGGCAAGGTGGCAGGCGGCCACGACGGCAAGAAGACCCCCGGGGGAATTCGAATTAAGAAGGGGAAGCTGCGGGGAGTGATATCCAACGGGATGCTCTGCTCGATTGAGGAACTTGGTTCCTCCAAGGAGATGTATCCAGAAGCGCCGGATGAAGGGATTTATATTTTTGGCGAGGATGCGGTTGTAGGCCAGGACGCGGTGAAAGCCCTCGGCCTGGACGATGTGGTTGTGGAGTACGAGATCACTTCCAACCGCGTGGACTGCTTCTCTGTGATTGGATTGGCGAGGGAGGCCGCAGCCACCTTCCATAAGGATTTTTATCCCCCGATTATTAAAGAAACCGGCAACGAAGAAGACGTGAACGATTATGTGAAGGTGACGGTAGAAGATACCCAGCTGTGTCCGCGCTACTGTGCCCGCGTTGTGAAGAATATCAAGATCGGCCCTTCCCCTGTGTGGATGCAGAGAAGACTGGCCGCCCACGGCATTCGTCCCATCAACAATCTGGTTGACGTAACGAACTATGTGATGGAAGAGTACGGACAGCCGATGCACGCTTATGACTTGTCTGCCATTGACGGGGCTCATATCATTGTGCGCAGAGCGTCCGACGGGGAACATTTTACAACGCTGGACGGTCAGGACCGGGTCGTGGACAGTTCTGTCCTGATGATCTGTGACGCTGACAAACCCATCGGCATTGCCGGCATTATGGGCGGGGAAAACTCCATGATCACTGACCATGTAAAGACGATGCTGTTCGAGGCCGCCTGCTTCGACGGGACGAACATCCGTCTCTCCAGTAAGAAGGTGGGGCTGCGCACAGATGCTTCGTCCAAATTTGAGAAGGGACTGGATCCTAATACGGCCCTTCAGGCCATCAACCGTGCCTGCCAGCTCATTGAGGAGATGGGAGCCGGAGAAGTGGTGGGAGGCGTCGTGGATGTGTACGGCAAAGTGCGGGAAGGCAACCGGGTAGCTTTTGATGAACATTATGTCAATGCCCTCCTCGGGACAGATATTGACAGGAAGACTCAGCTCGGTTATCTGAAGAAACTGGATCTTGGGTTCGACGAGAAGACGAATGAAGTGCTCGTGCCCTCCTGGAGACAGGATCTGCTCTGCCCTGCAGATATCGCGGAGGAAGTGGCAAGGTTCTACGGCTATGACAACATTCCCACCACGCTTCCCAGCGGAGAGGCTACAGCCGGAAAAGTTTCTTTCAAGGAGAGGGTCGAACAGGTGGCGAGGGATATCGCGGAGTTTAGCGGTTTCAGCCAGGGAATGGTCTATTCCTTCGAGAGCCCGAAAGTGTTTGACAAGCTGCTGTTGGATGACAAAGCGCCGGAGAGAGAGGCTATCCGCATCTCGAATCCCCTGGGAGAGGACTTCAGCATTATGCGGACGACCCCGCTGAATGGGATGCTGACTTCCCTAGCGACGAATTATAACCGGAGGAACAAAGAGGTACGGCTGTATGAGATCGGAAACATCTATATTCCGAAGGAGCTTCCCATCACACAGCTTCCCGACGAGAGGAAGCAGTTCACCCTTGGAATGTATGGAAGCGGGGATTTTTACACGATGAAAGGAGTAGTGGAGGAATTCTTCGACAAGATCGGCATGCACAAGAAGGAGGTATACGATCCCAATGCATGCAGACCTTATCTCCATCCCGGACGCCAGGCCAATATTTTCTATGAAGGCGTTTTGGTGGGCTTCCTGGGAGAAGTACATCCGGAAGTAATGCGCAGTTACGGAATTGGAGAGAGAACCTATGTGGCAGTGCTGGATATGCCGTCCATCATTCCTTTTGCCTCTTTTAACCGGAAATACGAAGGAATTGCGAAATATCCTGCCGTGACGCGGGACATCTCCATGGTTGTGCCGAAGGAAATACTGGCCGGGCAGATTGAGCAGGTGCTGGAAGACAAAGGCGGAACCTATTTGGAGAGCTATGAACTGTTTGATATATATGAAGGAAGCCAGATTCGAAGCGGCTACAAGTCCCTTGCTTATTCCCTCGTCTTCCGATCCAAGGAGAAGACGCTGGAAGAGGCGGAAGTGGCATCTGCTATGAAAAAAATACTGAAGGCACTGGAAGAGATGGGAATAGAGCTGCGCCAGTAAAGGAGAGAAGGGCATTGAAAACATCAGATTTCTTTTATGAGCTTCCCCAGGAACTCATTGCCCAGGATCCGCTGAAGGACCGGTCGGCATCCAGACTGCTGTGTCTGGACCGGAAGACCGGGAGGACAGAACACCATATTTTCCGGGAGATCATTGATTTCCTGCATCCAGGAGACTGCCTCGTCATCAATAATACGAAGGTTATCCCCGCTAGGCTCTACGGCGTGAGGGAAGAGACGGGGGCAAAGATCGAAGTCCTGCTCCTGAAGCGGAGAGAGGAGAGAGTATGGGAGACTCTTGTGAAGCCAGGGAGGAAGGCAAAGCCCGGAACCCGTATTGTATTTGGGGACGGACTGCTTGTGGGAGAGGTTACGGACATTGTGGAAGAGGGGAACCGGCTGATCCGGTTCTCCTATGAAGGGATCTTTGAGGAGATTTTAGATCAGCTTGGACAGATGCCCTTGCCGCCGTATATCACCCATGAACTGGAAGATAAGAACCGTTATCAGACGGTGTATGCCAAACATGACGGATCTGCGGCAGCTCCAACGGCAGGGCTTCATTTCACGCCAGAGCTGCTCGGGAAGATTCGGGAAAAAGGCGTCTATATTGCCCATGTGACTCTGCATGTAGGGCTTGGAACCTTCCGTCCCGTGAAGGTGGAGGATGTGACCGACCATCACATGCACTCGGAATTCTATTTTATCGAAGAGGAGCAGGCGGCACTGATTAACCGGGCAAGGGCGCAGGGCGGGAGGATTATCGCCGTCGGCACCACAAGCTGCAGGACGCTGGAGTCAGCTGCGGGAGAAGACGGGATTTTGCGCGCCGCAAGCGGCTGGACCGATATCTTTATATATCCGGGATATCAGTTCAAGATGATGGACGGCCTGATCACGAATTTTCATCTCCCGGAGTCTACTCTTTTGATGCTCGTATCTGCTTTCGCGGGCAAGGAACATATTATGGCAGCCTATGAAGAGGCGGTGAAGGAGCGGTACCGGTTTTTCAGCTTTGGGGACGCGATGTTTATCGCTTAACATCAAAACTATACATTGTGGTAATCTCTACAGGATGCCAGGCGGAAAACGCCTGGCATCCTGTGCTTAACGGTCCTGCCGGTCAGGAGGCGGCTGTCACAGATCCTTATACTGGTCGGCAGTGAGCAGCTTC
>CALWRT010000005.1 GCA_944384015.1 uncultured Lachnospiraceae bacterium
GATACGAACAGCACATTCATGATCCCTATCCCGCCGATGAAAAATACGATCGCCGCCATCGCGACCAGCAGCATCGTCAGCGTGTCGTTGGACGCGCTGGCAGCCTCCATTCCGCTCCCCGCGTCTGTGAGGGTAAACTCCGCGTTGGGGTAAGTCTCCGCCAGCACGGTCTCAATGTTCGTTTTTACCGTCTCTATTTCATCCACATCCGAGGCGATCACCGTAATGGTCGGTTCGGCGCTGTCTCCCGCGATATATTTGATTCCCGTGGAATAGGGAACAAAAATCGCCTCATCCGGGCTGATGCCCGAGGACACACTTCCCATAGAAGCAAGCACCCCGTTGACCGTATAGGGCCTGTCGTCAATATAGATGGTGCTGTCCTAGGCCTCTATCACACTCCCGAACATTTCTTCCGCCGCTGCCGCTCCCAAGATGCAGATTTTCTCTTTATTTTCTTCATTGGTCTCCGTGACGAAATTCCCCACTTCCAGCTCCAGATTACTCATATCCGCGTAATTGCTTTTCACGCCGGCCACAGTGTAGGTCGCCTCTTCTTCTAATTCTCCTCCGGTCACCGTTCCCCTCGTGGAAAAAGATATCGTGACATCATCGATCCCAGGGACAAATAAATTGCGATTCCTATACCGATATCGCTGCGGCCGCCGGTATGAGGAACCGCTTGTTCTCATGCAGTTTCTTTCCGATATTCTTCCACTTTTCTTCCATAAACAACTCCCTTCCGGCTATCACCCTCTGTCTCTGCTTCAAGACCGGCCCGCCGGGTATTAAAAAGCTCCGCATGGCTGCGCACTTCCGGGCTCTTCAGCCTTGAGCCTGGGCTTTTCTAAAGAATATCGAAACTTTATGCTTTTTTTGTGAAACTTTTATGGTAAAACCTTGAAAATCTTATGTCCTAAGAAAAACTCTGATGAAATCCGGTATCAGCATTTCCCAACTTACCTTTCCCGCATCATGCATTCCCGCATATAGGCCTCCATCTCCCCGAGAACATCCGCGTACTGCCGGAACCGCGCTTCATTCTGCCTGGGTTTCTCCCACTCGTCACAGCTGTCCTTTCCCTTATAGCAGATCCGGTGCTCCATACTCGCCCAGAAGTCCATGGACAGTGTACGCAGTTGGATTTCCACAGGGTAGTAACCCTTCTCCGCCATATGGCAGACTGGAACGCCCAACACAAGGTGGTAGCTTTTATAGCCGCTGGGCTTGGGATGCCGGATATAGTCACATTCCTTGATTTTTACCAGCTCTGACCGTCTGGACAGCGCCTCCGCCACCTGATACACATCTGGAATAAAGTAACAGATAATACGCAGCCCGGCGATGTCCGTCAGATAGTTTCCGGCCTCTTGCAGCGTCTCCTCCATCCCCTTGCGGCGCAGTTTTTCCATCACGCTCTCTTCCTTTTTGATTCTGCATTGTATATGGTGAATCAGGGGATATTCCATCGTACACCGGCTGTCCTCATCCAGTATATCCGCCCACATCTTCACCTGAGCCAGCGCTTCCCGATAGGGACGGCAAAACTCCTCATAGCCGCTTCTTGCTAAGTCCACTCCATCACCTCAGCTCTATATCATTTCTAAGGAAATGCTGATTAAATCAGCATTTCCTTAGATGCTCCGCAGGATGCGCACGGATTTGCAGCGGAAAACACCGCTTCGCGGGCAAATCCGGCGTGGGAAACGCTTTCATCAGCGTTTCCCCTATCTTCTTCCTTATCATACTGTTCATATTTGCCGATTTTTTGTACAAAACGTGAACACTTTGCAAAAAATCTGTGATCCCCCTATTGACATCCCGCTTTCATGGAATAATAATGACTGCAAAGCAGTCATTATTACCAGCGCCGGTTCGCGCTGCGCCAAGCGAAGCATTTTCAACTGCGAACCGTGTGCATATTTGGTTTCATGTCCGGCACGGACATGGAATCATAATGACTGCAAAGCAGTCATTATATCAGCGCCGGTTCGCGCGGCGCAGCGCGGAAGCGGACAGGCGGCGGCAGCTGGTAACTGGATAAGGAGTGATTCTTGTGAAAATTTTAAGACAAATTGGCATCTTTATGGGGATCTGCTGGATCAGCGTGATTGTCGAGCAGCTCCTCCCTTTCGCCTTCCCCGCGGCGGTCATCGGCATGATACTGCTGTTTTTCTGCCTGCTGTTGGGCATCATCCGTCTGGAGCATATCCGGGAGAAATCGGATTTCCTTCTTGGTAATATGTCTTTCTTCTTTCTCCCCGCCGGGATCAGCATGATCAATTACCTGGACATTTTGAGCGCCAATCTCATACCGATCCTGGTCATCTGCGCGGTCAGCACTGTGCTCACCTTCGCGGCGACGGCCTACACCATACAATTTGCGATTGCATTTATGAACAGGAGGAAGAACCATGCGTGATCTGACAACAGCCATTTTCTCCTCGCCTTTCTTCGGAATCACCCTGAGCATTGTCACCTTTTTTATCGGGGTTAAGATACAGGCAAAATGCAAGACCCCAATCTGCAATCCGCTCCTTATCGCGATTGTCCTCTCCATCGGGGTCTTGCTTCTCCTGGATATTCCATATGAATCTTATAACGAGGGCGGCTATATCATCAATCTCTTCCTCGCCCCTGCCACCGCCTGCCTGGCTGTCTCCATCTACTCCAGGCTTGGCATCCTGAAGCAGTACTGGTTCCCCATCCTTCTGGGCTGCGCGGCTGGCTCCGCCGCTTCCATGGGCAGCATCTATCTGATGTGCCGTCTGTTCGGACTGGACGAGGCGCTTACTTACTCCCTCATCCCCAAGTCGGTGACCACTCCCATCGCCGTCAGCGTCGCCTCCGCCCACGGCGGGATGGCACCGGTCACCATCGTGGCCGTGCTCATCACCGGGATACTTGGGAGCATTCTCGCCCCTGTCCTCATCAAAGTGTTCCGCATAAAGGATCCGGTGGCCGCAGGCCTGGGCATCGGCGCCTGCAGCCACGCGGTGGGAACGTCCAAGGCGCTGGAGCTGGGGGAAATCCAGGGCGCGATGAGCGGCCTGGCCATCGGCGTGTGCGGCATCATCACCGTGCTGTTTTCCCTGCTGCTGTAGGCCGCTTATCCTCCTGCTCACCGCATCGTATCATCTTCCAGCATCTGTGCCAGCTCACAGCGCAGCAGCTGCCTTCCTCCCAGGTAATAGGCTAACGCCACGGATGCGAAGATTCCCAGGATGAAGAGTAAGATCGGCACAACCGGGGCGTTCCTAAGAAATACTTGAGGTTCCAGATAGCTGGCTCTCAGCATCAGCCATACAGCCGCCGCTGTCAAGGGCGCGGTCACAGCCAGCGGACGCCCGCCAATCACCGCCGCCTCCAGACAAAACATTTTCTTGATTCCTGCCGGCGTCATACCCACAGACAGATACCTCGCCATCTCTCTTCTGCGCTGACGCACAAATCCCAGAGCATTGGAGAAGACGTTACCCACGCCAATCAAGGCAAACAGCACGCAGAAACTTCCCATAATGACCATCATGCCTTCCCGCATTCTGTCGTCCATTTCCTTCTCCTGGATTCGATTCTCACTCTCTGTCTCGTAGCTGTCCCCTACTGCCCTGCGCGCCTCTTCTTCCAATGCCTCCAACGCCTTGGCAGAAGTCCGGTCATCAGCTAATATCTGCACATAGAGTTCTTCCTGGGCGCCTCCCACTGCTTCCTGTACGCTTTCCCAGAGAGATGACGGCAGGAAATGAACCAGTTCATAGTAGTCTATGGTACCATAATCTTCCCGCAGGGCCGGCACTTCACTGGTATAGGCCGTCACTGGTATCTCACAGGACGTCCCCTCCGTTCCGTCTGGCCTCAAGATTGTTGTCTCGGCCTCCCCGTTTAGATAAGGCATGTAGTCAGGTTCCCGGAAATTCTTCTTGTACACATCTCTTATCTGGTTCAGGATCACCGCTCCATCCAGCACGGCGGGAGCCCCAATCTGTCTGCAGTACTCCAGAAAACTCTCATCATCCAAGATCACCACCGGCGCATGGACAAGCCAGCCTTCTCCCGTCTCCTGGACATACTCTTCTGGCGCTTCCGACAGCCCCTCCATCTGGGCGCACTCTCTGCTGATCTCTTCTTCCGTCACCAGCCTCCTCGCCGACGCCTTCTGATAGATCACGCAGGAGGCGGCCCCGTCCAGGTTCCGCAGGGCCTGTGTCCCGTCAAACTGCTCAAGCGGCGCATGCTCCACCGTCACCATCACATCCCAAATGTCCTCGTATCTCTCAAAGTACGTCATCTGTGTGCTGATCCCAGATAGGGTAAACAGGCACTGCATCAGGCTGAACGCGAGGAAGGACAGCGTCAGGGCAAGGCTGGATGTTCGAAGTGCCCTTCTCTGCGCTCTCAGGGCGTTTGCCGCCAATTCTCCTTCTATTCCGAAGAGTTTTGACAGCAGTCCGGGGTGTTTTCTTTTCTTCAGGAGGAGGTCTCCGTTGTATTTGATCGCTTCCAGCGGCTCCATGCGCCCCAGCTTCCTTGCCGGCAGCCAAGCGGAGATCACAATGGTTATCACAATGGCCGCAGCCGCCGCGGCAAACACTGCTGGATGATATTGCCAGACCAGCTCCGGGCGGGTGCTGTCTGCCCTCAGATTACCCGCATAGAAATCAATCACCGTCAGCGCCCCCATACTCAGCAGCAGTCCAGCCACATACCCGGCTGCCGCAGGCAGGGCGCACAGCATGGCCGCCTCCTGCATCAAGCAGGCCCGTATCTGCCTGGGAGTGGCCCCCACGCTGGAAAATATACCCAGCTGTCGGATGCGGCTGTTCATCGTCACGGCAAACGCGTTGTGTATCACAATAATCAGGGAGACACAGGCGATTCCCGTCACAAGGAGGAAGAAGGGGAAGAGCAGCCTGGGCGCCGTATCAGCCGGATCCCGAATGATATACATCGCCAGGAGCCTGTAGTGATAAGTCACGGCTTCCTCGCCTAACCCGATCAATCTGGCAATCTCCGGCATGTCCTCCAGCACTGACGCCGGCTGATAAAATGTGATATCTAGCGTCTGGCTCTCCTCTCCTGAGAGCTCTTCATTGATGTCTGCCGTCCTGACGTTGACGTAATTTCTCACTATCTCCAACGTCTCGTCTGTGATCTTGCCGGTTATCCGTCCTTCCCAGTCCCCTTCTTCCCACTGGATCTGCCGGATCTGGTCGATCCACAGATTATAAGCAAGGCTGCACAGCAGCGACAGAAGCAGAGCAGACACGAAGACCGCCGTTACCACGGATAGGCTGGACGCCCGGCTGCGTCTCATATCATTCCAGGAATATTCTCTCCGCATGGCAGTCACCCCCGTCTTATGTCGCTGATGATGCGGCCGTCTTCCAGGGTCACAATACGGTCTGCCTCCAGGGCGATCTTCTCATCGTGGGTGATCAGAATGACTGTCTGCCGCAAGTCTCTGTTGGATATTTTCAGCAGGTCAATGATTTCTCTGGAATTTTTCTTGTCCAGATTGCCGGTGGGCTCATCTGCCAGCAGGATCGCCGGCCGGTAAATCAGCGCCCTGGCGATCGCCGCCCTCTGCTGCTGTCCTCCGGAGAGCTGATCCGGGAGAAAATCCAGGCGGTCATGGATACCCAGCATCTCTGTCACTTTTTCCAGAAGCTCCTCATTGGGCTGTCTCTTGTCAAGGATCAAGGGCATCCAGATGTTTTTGCGCACCGTCAGGGTCGGAATCAGATTGTAAAACTGATAGACAAGCCCTACCTTCCTGCGGCGGAAGATGGCCGCCTGGGTGGGATTCATGGACGCCACGTCACAGCCGTCTACCGTAACGGTCCCGGATGTGGGGCGGTCCACGCTCCCCAGGATATGCAGCAATGTCGATTTCCCAGAGCCGGAAGCCCCCATCACCGCCACGAATTCTCCCTTCTCCACCGAAAGATCAATGCCCGCCAGGGCAACCACCTCATTCTCTCCCCTGCCGTATACTTTTCTCACATTCTCACATTTCACCACTTCCAACTGAGCCCTCTCCTTTCCCTGGGAGATATCCGCCGCTGCCGTCTGCCTCTAGAGCAGCCTGTCCGCGGCCTTCCTATCCCCCGCTATCCTCATTCTATAGGAAACGTCATAAATGTTTTCTCTATGACGTTTCCTGCGCCGATTTTTGCTGCGTGTAAACGCAGAATTTTCCTTGCAAAAATCGTGCGCATCCCCCGGAGGGGCTATAGTAAACGACAAATTTATTTGTCGTTTACTATAGCACAGGAAAGTGACATCTCAGTGACTGTAAAACCGTATTTCGAAGCAGGCTCCGCCTTCCGGCCGGTTCGAGGCTGTCAAGGCGGCCCCCGACAGCTCTAAGATGGAATGCGCCAGCGCAAGGCCGATTCCCGCCCCCTCCTTGGAGGCATCTTTTCCCCGGTAGAACCGCTCAAACAGATGGGGAATATCCGCCCCATCAAATCCAGGCCCTTCATCCCACAGAAGGATTCTGGTATACAGCAGATTATCGGCATAGTCGCAGTGTACCGTCCCTCCGGCCGGTGAATGCTCTATACAATTTTTCATCAAATTCATCACGGCCTCCATCAGCCACTCCATATCTCCCCTGATCTCCATGCTGCCTTTGTCGGGTATATCAATCCGAATGTCTCGCTGTCTGCACAACTCCTCCAAGTTCTCCGCGGCAAGGCACAATACGGTATACACATCTACGGAAGCCTTCTCCAGCTGCAAGGTTCCCGCGTCCACCTTGGACAGGGATAACAGCGCCTCCTCCAGTGTCTCTAGGCGCAGAAGCTGCTTCTTGATCGTCCCGGCATGGCGGGGTATCTCATCCTCAGCCGCTGACTGCCCGATCAGCTGCAGGGAGAGCAGCGCCGCCGTGATGGGCGTCTTCAGCTGGTGGGCGATATTGGCCAGGTTCTCCCCATAGTTTTTCTTCGCCTGGACGGCCGCCTCTCTCGTGGCATATAAGCTGGTCACCGTCTTATATAATTCATCCTGCAGATGGGAGAAGTCGTCCTCCTCGGTTTGCACAACCGTCCCCGCCGCCCCCGTATTGACCCGTTCCAGATAGCGGGTCAGTTCCCCGATCCGCCGCCTTTTCCTCCTGATCTCCCACCAGAGGGGCACATAACATGCCGCCAGCAGGCCGGCACCCGCGGCGGCAGGCAGCGCCGCCAGTCCTCCTGCCGGTACTGCTGCCGTCGGATCATCCAGTATGGACGCTGCATATCCGTACTGCTCCAGATAGGGGCTGTCCCCCTCATCCCCTCCCTGTTCCCAGGCAGATTCTTTCAGCGCCTGCAGCATTGCCTGCTCTGCCTGGGGATCGCTCTCGGCAATCTTCCCGCAGAGAGAAGACAGGCGGGTGAACGCCTCCTGCCGGTATTGCTGCCGCCATATCCCGGTCAGAAGAAGCATCCCGGCGGCACAGCCGACGGCCGGGAGGAGCAGCAGAAATCTTCGTTGTCTTCTCTCACTCATTCGGCATCCTCCATGCGGTAGCCGAAGCTTCTCACCGTCTTCAGGCAGGGCGGATGATGCAGCTTGTCCCGAAGGCGCTTCATGGCTACGGTCAGTGTATTGTCGTTTACATAATTCCCATTGCTGTCCCAGATCTGTTCCAGAAGCTGCCCGCGGGTCACCGTCGTCCCTTTATGAGACAGCAGGAGCAGGAGGATCTCATATTCCATCCGATTCAGCGCAAGCTCCTCCTGTTCCAGCCACACACTCTGTCTCCCCGTATCCAGCCTCAGCCCGCCGCAGGCCAGAACCGTCTCCGCCTCCCGCCCGCAGCGGCGCAGCAGCGCCCGGACGCGGGAATACAGCACTTCCAATTCAAAGGGCTTCGCCACATAGTCGTCAGCTCCGCTTCGGAAGCCGGACACAATGTCCCGTCCTTCTCCCCGGACGGTGAGGAACATCACCGGAAGCCTGGGCCATCTTCTCCGTATCCAGCGGCACAGCTCGTCTCCCTGCCCGTCAGGCATATTCCAGTCAATCAGCGCAAGCGCCGGCTGTCCATCCTCCAGCGCCCGCTTCATATCTTCCACCGTCTCATAGAGGGCCACTTGAAGCCCCTGCCCCTCCAGATACTCTTTCACTGCCCCGGCTATGGATGCGTCATCTTCCATATAATATAGTTTGGTCATTCTCTTCCTCCCATCCCCATGGCTGCTATGGGGCCAGCCCCTGCCCGCCGCGGATTTCCTGCCGCGTCACTTACAGGAATAGACAGATTGCGGTACAGTCTCCCCGACTATACCGCAATCATACATCCTTCCTGTAAAACTATCTGTCTTATTTCTCCTTCTCTTCCAGCACAAAACTGATGAGCAGATCCTCGGCGTTGACCCGGTCTCCCTCTTTGACGTAGAGATGATCCACTTTGCCGTTGACGCTGGATACGACTGTCGTCTCCATCTTCATCGCCTCCACAACCATCAGCGGCATATTCACGGTTACGGCGTCGCCCTCCTTAACGAGTACCTTCTCCACGGTGCCCGGGATGGTAGAGCCAAGATGGCAAGGATTCGACTTGTCTGCCTTCAGCCGCCTGTCAGACTTGATCTCCTGGTGCTTATCCAGTATCTGTACCTCTCTCATCGCCCCGTTTACCTCGAAGGTCAGCGTGCGCATCCCCTCTTCGTTGGGCTCTGATTTATCAATATACTTAATCGTGATCTCTTTGCCTTCCCCGATGGCCAGCGTCATCTCCTCGCCCCGGGCCAGTCCGTAGAAATATACGTGGCTCTCCAGGCTTGTCACGTCGTTGTACATCTCAAAATGTTCACAGTAGTCCTCATAGACCTTCGGGTACAGGGCATAGCTGATGGCTTTCTGCTCCATCGCCTTCTCGTCGAATTCTGACAGGTCATATTTACCCTTCAGATAGGTTTTCACCCCTTCCAGATCCACGTCTGGCAGGAGGCTTCCCGGACGCACGGTGATCGGCTCCTGTCCTTTCAGCACAATCTTCTGAAGCTCTTCGGGGAATCCGTCGTCCGGCTGTCCCATCATTCCCTTGAAGTATTCCACGACGGAATCTGGATAGGACAGATATTTGCCGTCTGTCAGAATATTGTCTTTGGTCAGGTTGTTCTTCAGCATAAAGATCGCCAAGTCACCCACCGCCTTGGAGGAAGGCGTCACCTTCACAATATTGCCCAGCAGGTCATTGGCTTCCTTGTACAGCCGCTTGATATCCTCGAAGCTGTCCTTCGCTCCCATCTCCTCTACCTGTGCCAGCAGGTTAGAATACTGGCCTCCTGGTATCTCATATTTATAGATCTCGGAATTGGGCGAATCCATTCCGCTCTCGAAAATCTTGTACAGCTTGCGGGTTCTCTCATAATATCTGGTCAGTTCAGCCAGTTCGTCCATATTCAGCCCCGTATCCCGCTTCGTCCCCTGCAGGGCCGCGACCACGGCATTCATAGAAGGCTGGCTTGTCAGGGAACTCATGGACTCGATTGCCAGGTCCACAATGTCCACCCCGGCCTCCGCCGCCATCAGCACAGTGCTCACTCCGGCCCCTGTCGTGTCGTGGGTGTGCAGGTGCACTGGTATCTTCAGCTCCGCCTTCAGCGCTTTGACAAGCTCTCTCGCCGCGTAAGGCTTCAGGAGCCCGGCCATATCTTTGATGGCGAAGATATGGCATCCAAGGGATTCTAATTCTCTCGCCTTGTTCAGGTAATAGTCCAGGGTATATTTCTTCTCGTCAGGGCTCAGCATATCCCCGGTATAGCAGACGGTTCCTTCTACGATTTTGCCGGTCTTCAGCGCCTCCTCTATGGGCATCTTCATATTCTCCACCCAGTTCAGGCTGTCGAATACCCGGAAGACGTCCACACCCATCTCCGCGGAAATGCGGATAAATTCCTTCACCACATTGTCAGGGTAATTGCTGTAGCCAACCGCGTTGGACGCCCGCAGCAGCATCTGGATCAGCGTATTCGGCATACGCTCGTTCAGTATCTTCAGCCGCTTCCAGGGGGATTCCTTCAGGAAACGGTATGCCGTGTCGTAGGTTGCCCCTCCCCAGGCCTCCACGGAAAAGGCATTCTGCATAAAGGCGTTTGTCGCCCTGGCCGCGCCTACGATATCCTTCGTGCGCATTCTCGTGGCCATAAGGGACTGCTGGGCATCCCGCATGGACGTATCCGTCACATATAGCCTGTCGGAAGCCAGTATTTTCTTCATCAGCCCGTCGGCTCCAAGCTTGCGGAATTCATCTTTCATACCGTAGACCGGCTTGCTGTCGTCATAGACTGGCAGAATCCGGTTCTCGAACATGGGCTTTTCCGCGTCCCGGTTGACATTGACGATCTTATTTCCAATAAATTCAATAATCTTCGTTGCCCGGTCTTGGCTCTTCTCCAGATCGAACAGCTCCGGCGTCTCTTCAATAAACGTGGTATAGCACTTTCCTGCCGCGAATACCGGATGATTCAGCACATTGACCAGGAAGGGGATGTTCGTCTTGATTCCGCGGATACGCATTTCCTTGAGGGCTCTCTTGGACTTGCGCACCGCCCCTTCAAATGTCCGGTCATGGGAGATCAGTTTCACCAGCAGGCTATCATAATAAGGAAGAATCTCCGCCCCTGTATACGCATTGCCTCCGTCCAGGCGCAGACCATTGCCGGAACCGGAACGGTATACGCTGATTTTCCCGGTGTCAGGAAGGAAATTGTTCGCCGGATCTTCTGTGGTCACACGGGTCTGAATGGAATATCCCGACACCGTCACCGACTTCTGGGACGGAATATTGATCTCTTCGGAATACAGCGGGTATCCTTCGGCGATGAGTATCTGGGCCTGTACAATATCAATGCCTGTGATTTCCTCGGTCACCGTGTGCTCCACCTGTATTCTCGGGTTCATCTCGATAAAGTAAGGGCAATAGTCGGCGTCCACAAGGAATTCCAGCGTTCCTGCATTCCGGTAGCCTACCCTGCGGGCCAGGCGCACGGCGCTGTCCAGTATGATTTTCCTCGTCTCCTCCGGCACCGTGAACGCCGGAGCATATTCCACCACCTTCTGATGCCTGCGCTGCACAGAACAGTCTCTGTCATACAGATGAACCACATTGCCATAGTGGTCGGCCAGTATCTGCACTTCGATATGCTTCGGGCTCCTTAAGTACTTCTCTATGAAAATCTTATCATCTCCAAAGGCCTTCTTCGACTCATTGCAGGCCTCCTTAAATTCCTTATCCATGTCGGCGGCACTGTTCACAATGCGCATTCCTCTGCCGCCTCCGCCGTTGGAAGCCTTCAGCATCACCGGATACCCGACCATATCTGCGATGCTCTTCGCCTCTTCCACGGTCTTCACCGCATGATCCACGCCCGGGATAACCGGAACCTTCGCCTCGATAGCGATCTGCTTGGAAGAAATCTTATCTCCCATAGCGTTCATAATTTCTTTCGTAGGCCCGATAAAAGCGATGCCGTTCTTCTCACACGCCTCGACAAATTCCGGATTCTCTGATAAGAAGCCGTAACCAGGATGAATTGCGTCCACGTTCCTCGTCTTGGCGATCCGTATAATCTCCGGAATATCCAGATATGCGTCGATCGGCCCCTTCTCCGGGTTCAGCTGATAAGACTCGTCGGATTTCATACGGAACAGCGCATATTTATCTTCTTTTGAATAGATTCCGACGGTTGTAATCCCCAATTCATTCAGCGCGCGGAATACGCGGATTGCAATTTCGCCGCGGTTCGCTACCATAACTCTCTTGAACTTATGTATGTGCTTTTCATCCATGCTGCAAGCCTCCTAACTCGAAATATAAATCAGTCCCGCGTTACTATTCACAGTTCTGATTCAGAATGGACAACCACCGCATCGTGCTTGCACGTAAGCGTGTGTTGTTCATTCTGAATCAGAACTGTGAAGCAGTCACCCTACCCACATAAGCAGCCTTAGCGCCGCAAGGCGCGAGACTGGAGCCTCGAAGAGGCGACGGGTGCGCATGCGGGTAGGGTGCTGTGAATAGTAACAGTCCTGCGAAGCAAGATTGCCCGCTATTCAATTCTAGCACATTCACACAAAATTGGATAGCCGTATCTTTTTCCCGCATTCAGGATTATTTTTCCGCTGTTTTCTGAAAAATAGTCCGATTATGAATTATCTTCCGAAAAGTCAGGAATTCTGCGAATTAGTCTGCGGGCATATTCTGTGCTACGCTGAAAGCACACGATTACAAATCCTGGCATTGGGATTACAAATTTCGGCATAACAATGATGGAAAGGGGACTTGCAGTTATGACCAATACCAAACGAATGAAAACGATGGATGGCAACACGGCCGCCGCGCATGTGTCTTATGCCTTCACCGATGTGGCCACCATCTATCCGATTACACCTTCGTCGCCCATGGCAGAGCAGGTAGACGAATGGGCTGCCTATGGCCGGAAAAATCTGTTCGGCCAGACGGTGCGCATCGCCGAGCTGCAGTCAGAGTCCGGGGCGGCAGGCACCTTCCACGGCTCTTTAAGCGCAGGTGCGCTGACCACCACTTACACGGCTTCCCAGGGCCTGCTTTTGATGATTCCCAATATGTATAAAATCGCAGGTGAACTTCTCCCGGGCGTGATGCATGTAAGCGCCCGAAGCGTGGCCACCCACGCGCTGAATATTTTCGGGGACCACTCAGATGTCATGGCCACCAGGCAAACCGGCTGGGCTATGCTCTCCTCCAACTCCGTGCAGGAGGTCATGGATCTGGGAGCCATCGCTCATCTGTCGGCGATCAAGGGCCGTGTTCCCTTCCTTCACTTTTTTGACGGATTCCGCACCTCCCACGAAATTCAGAAGATCGAGGTGCTCAACTATGATGATCTGAATAAACTTCTGGATCGGGACGCGGTTCAGGCGTTCCGCAGCAGAGCTCTGAACCCGGAGCATCCGGTCATCCGCGGAACTGCTCAGAATCCGGATATCTTCTTCCAGGTTCGGGAGTCAGCCAACCGCTTCTACGATGAGATCCCCGAGACAGTATGTCATTACATGGAAGAGCTCGGCAAGATCACCGGACGTCATTATCGCCCCTTCGATTACGTGGGCGCCCCTGACGCGGAAAATGTCATTGTAGCCATGGGCTCTGTCTGTGAGACCATTGAAGAAACGATGAACACCCTCATTGCCCAGGGGCACCGGGTGGGGCTCATCAAAGTACGCCTGTATCGTCCCTTCGTCCCGAAGTATTTCCTGGAAGTCCTTCCCAAGACCGTGGAGCGCATCGCCGTCCTCGACCGCACGAAAGAACCCGGAGCTCTCGGGGAGCCTCTGTACCAGGATGTGCGCACCATGCTCTACAACGAGCGCAATGCCCCGGAGGTGTACGGCGGCCGCTATGGCCTCGGCTCGAAGGATACGACACCCGGCATGATCATGTCCATCTACGACAACCTGTATCACAAGCGCCCGAAGAACCACTTCACCATCGGCATCGAGGACGACGTGACCAATCATTCCCTCCCCTTCATCGAAGGCATTGCCCGGGAGCCGGAGGGCACCATCAAGTGCAAGTTCTGGGGTCTTGGCTCTGACGGAACGGTAGGCGCCAACAAGACGGCTATCAAGATCATCGGTGATAAGACTGATCTGTACGCCCAGGGCTATTTTGACTATGATTCCAAGAAATCCGGCGGACTCACAGTCTCTCACCTGCGGTTCGGACGCCATCCGATCCAGTCTGCTTACCTGATCAACCAGGCAGACTTTGTGGCCTGCCATAACCAGTCGTATATCCGCCAGTATGATATGCTCAAAGATCTGAAAAAAGGCGGCACCTTCCTGCTGAACTGCATCTGGACGGAAAAAGAGCTGAGCGACCGTCTTCCTGCTGAGATGAAGCGCATCATTGCCAAGAAAGATCTCCAGTTCTATATCGTCAACGCCACCCAGATCGCGGAAGAGATCGGTCTGGGCAACCGCATTAATATGATTATGCAGGCTGCCTTCTTCAAATTGACCAATGTTATCCCGCTTGAGAAGGCGGTGACCTACCTGAAGGAAGGCATTGAGAAGACCTACCGCAAGAAAGGCGACCGCATTGTCAGCATGAACTGCCAGGCGGTGGACCGCGGCATTGAAGATGTGGTGCGGGTGACGATCCCGGAAGAGTGGAAGCTTCTGGAGAAGCAGAAAAAGAAGGGTACCGACCTGCCGAAGTTTATCGATGAAGTCCTGCTGCCCATGTCCAAGCGAGAAGGAGATGATCTGCCGGTCAGCGCCTTTGCCGGTATGGAAGACGGCACCTTCCCTCCGGGAACCTCTGCTTACGAGAAGCGAGGAGTTGCTACCCACCTGCCTCAGTGGCAGCCGGATAAATGTATCCAGTGCAACCAGTGCTCCTTCGTCTGCCCCCACGGCGCGATCCGCCCCTTCCTGCTCACCAAGGAAGAGAAGATGCGTGCCCCCTATGGGTTTGACACCCTCAAGGCCGCTGGCAAGAACCTGTCCCGGTATGAGTACCGCATCCAGATCTCTCCTCTGGACTGCCTGGGCTGCGGCAACTGCGTGGATATCTGCAAAGCGCCGGAATCCGCCCTCGTCATGAAGAAATACTCTGAGGTTGTCCACGAGAAGCAGAACTGGGATTTTGCGGTATCCCTTTCACCCAAATCCGATGCCATGGACAAATTTACCGTCAAGGGAAGCCAATTTGTAAAGCCGTACTTTGAATTCTCCGGCGCCTGCGCGGGCTGCGGAGAGACTCCCTATATGAAGCTCCTCACCCAGCTCTTCGGGGACCGGATGATCATTGCCAATGCCACCGGCTGTTCTTCCATCTGGGGAGCCTCCGCGCCGTCCATGCCTTACTGCACCGATGAGAACGGCCGCGGCCCGGCCTGGTCCAACTCCCTGTTCGAGGACAACGCGGAATTCGGTTACGGCATGTATCTGGCCGCTGTACAGATGCAGGAGAAGCTGGCCCAGACGATGAAAAGCATGCTTGAGAGAGATATCCCTGACGCCCTCAAAGAAGCGGTGGATGAATGGCTGGAATCCCGGAACAGCGGTGAGGAATCAAAGGCCAAGAGTCAGCATCTTCTGTCCGTCATTGATTCTCTGGGGCCTGTGGACGGCGTGCTGCAGGAGCCGATCAATCAGATACTGGCCCACAGGGACTATCTGGTGAAGAAGTCCGTCTGGGCAGTGGGCGGAGATGGCTGGGCCTATGATATCGGCTATGGCGGACTGGATCACGTGCTCGCCTCCGGGGAGAACATCAACGTTCTCGTCTTCGATACGGAGGTCTATTCCAACACCGGCGGGCAGGCATCCAAGGCGACGCCGGCGGCCGCCATCGCGAAATTTGCCGCCGGCGGCAAGCGGATCCAGAAGAAAGATCTTGGCATGATGGCCATGTCTTACGGCTATGTCTATGTAGCCCAGGTGGCCATGGGCGCCAATAAGGAACAGCTTATGAAAGCTTTCCGGGAAGCTGAGAGCTATGACGGGCCGTCCCTGATCATCTGCTACGCCCCCTGCATCAACCACGGAATTAAGGAGGGAATGGGCCGCACCCAGAGCAACCAGCAGGATGCGGTGGAATCCGGCTACTGGCATCTGTACCGCTACAACCCGGAGAAGAAGAAAGCCGGCGAGAACCCATTCACTTTGGATTCCAAGAAGCCCACGAAGAGCTTCCGGGAATTTATTCTCGGCCAGGTTCGTTATTCTTCCTTGTCCAAAGAATTCCCGGACATTGCGGAGAAACTGTACGCGATGGCAGAGGACAGCGCCAAGGAACGCTATGAAACATATCTGCGCCTTGCTTCAGAGGAGGCGCCGGCAGACGCGAAAAAACACGCGTAACAGCAAGGAGCGCTCCTTGTTAGAAAAACAGATAAAGGACGCCTGCGGGAATCCCGCAGGCGTCCTTTATCTGCAGCCGTTCTGCTTTCCGGCTGAACGGCCGCTTCTGTCTGTGTTTTTCTCTCCATCTATTTGAATTCCTGTCCTATTTGCTGTATAATCGGAATAAATAAGCTTTTTCAATTTAAAAGGGGGAAGCAGCCGATGGATGAAGCACGTCTGGAAAAATTTGAGCAGATGTTACTGGCCGTGGAAACAGAATACGGACGTATTACAGGGCAGTTGGAAGGGCTCAAAGCCCAGGGGCGGACGAAGTCTGCCACTTACCGCCAGCTGATGGGCAATAAGATGGTATACCAGAATATGCTCTCTCTCTACAGCATCTACGGGCTTAAGTAAGTCTGCCTGGTAATATTCCGTTCTATCCTTTATAATACTATCTATCAGCAGCGCGATACCTTCCATGCTCATCCGAACCTGCTTCCGCAGATCTGGCTGTACAGGAAGATTACAGAACTTATATCTAAGGAAACACTGATTTCATCAGCGTTTCCCCTAAATTATTTTAAAGAAAAGAGGGATTATTATGAACACATTGAAGCTGCGAGATGACTTTTACTGGACCGGAATTGTGGACAGCTCGCTCCGTGTATTCGATATTATCATGTACACGGAATTCGGTACTTCCTACAATTCCTATCTGCTGAAAACCCAGGGCCAGACTGTCCTCTTTGAGACAGCTAAGTTAAAATTCTGGGAGGAGTACGAGCAGAAGCTTCAGGAGATTGCTGATATCCGCCGCATCGACTATCTCGTTGTCAATCACACGGAGCCAGACCACTCCGGCAGCATCGAGAAACTTCTCGAGCTGAACCCCGGCATGAAAATTGTCGGCAGTGCCTGCGCCATCGGTTTCTTGAAGAATATTGTAAACCGGGATTTCTACGGGATCGCCGTCAAAGATAACCAGGAGATGAAGATCGGCGGCTATACTCTGCGCTTCCTCTCCGTCCCCAACCTGCATTGGCCTGATTCTATGTATACCTATATCGAAGAGGCGCAGATACTTGTCACCTGCGACTCCTTCGGCTCCCACTATGCATTCCCGGATGTCCTGGCCAGCAAGATCACAGACCAGGAAGGATACATGCGGGCCACAAAATATTATTTTGACTGTATTATGGGGCCTTTCAAACCCTATGTCCGCCAGGCACTGGAACGGGTTCGCCAGCTGGATCTCTCCTTAGTTTGCCCCGGGCATGGTCCTGTACTGGACAGCAATATCGACCTGATCCTGAACAAATACGGCGAGTGGTCGGCCCAGGAGAACCCGAACAAGAAATTAACCGTGATTATCCCTTATGTCAGCGCCTACGGCTATACGGAACTGCTCGCAGGTAAAATTGCCGAAGGTATTCAGGACAGCGGAGAGATTGATGTTCGAAGCTATGATATGGTAACTGCGGACGCTGCCAAAGTGGCGGAAGAACTGGAATTTGCCGATGGCATTCTCTTCGGCACTCCCACAATCGTCGGGGAAGCGCTGAAGCCAATCTGGGATCTTACCACTGCTATGTTTGCTCAGACTCACGGCGGCAAGCTGGCTTCTGCTTTCGGCAGCTACGGCTGGAGCGGAGAGGGCGTTCCCCATATTATGGAGCGACTGCGCCAGCTCCGGATGCGCACTCCTGACGACGGCTTCCGCGTAAAATTCAAGCCTGGCGAGAGCGATCTGGTAAGCGCCTATGAATATGGCTATAATTTCGGCTGTCTCCTCCAGAACAAGGAGAACCCGAAGAAGGCTTCCGGCAAACGCCAGCTTGTAAAATGCCTCGTGTGCGGGGAAATCTTCGACGCCTCCCTGGAGGTCTGCCCGGTATGCGGCGTGGGCAAAGAAAATTTTGTCCCTGTGGAGGACGAAGATACGAATTACCGCAGCGATACCAATCAGTTCTATGTAGTGATCGGAAATGGTACCGCTGGATTCAGTGCGGCTTCGGCCATACGGCAGCGGGATAAGACAGGCGCTGTCATCCTCATCTCCGACGAGCCTTATCCTTCCTATAACCGCCCGATGCTCACCAAGGCCCTGCTGGCCTCTGTGGATCCAAAATACATGGCAATAAAGGACGCCGCCTGGTATGAGGAGCAGAATATCTATCAGATTCTCGGCAAAAAGGTTGTCTCCATCGATACCAATGCCAAAGAGGTCATCCTGGACGACGGCAGCCATTACAAATATAACAAGCTTGTGTACGCTCTGGGATCGGAATGCTTCATTCCGCCGATCGTCGGACACGACAAGCCGGAGGTCATCGCAATCCGCCGTATCGCGGATACCGCGAAAGTCAGCAGCCTGCTTCCCAGCACAAAGCATGCTGTAGTAATCGGAGGAGGCGTCCTTGGTCTGGAAGCTGCCTGGGAGCTTCACAAGAGCGGCTGCAAGGTGACTGTCCTGGAATTGGCGCCACAGCTCATGGGCCGTCAGCTGGATGCCCAGGCGGGGGAGATGCTCATGGCAATTGCCCAGGGCTGCGATATCGACATCCATGTGGGCGTTCAGATCGCTTCCATCGAGGGCGGCGAGCATGTCACCGGCGTGAAATTGTCTGACGGCACCCTTTTCCCGGCCGATATGGTCATTGTATCTGCCGGCGTGCGCGCCAACACGAAGCTTGCCTCCGACATCGGCATCACCATCGACCGGGCGATTGTGGTCAATGAGCATATGGAAACCAATCTCCCAGACATTTATGCCTGCGGTGACTGCGTACAGTATGACGGCATGAATTACGCGATCTGGCCGGAAGCCTCTGAACAGGGTACCGTGGCAGGCGCCAACGCAGCCGGCGAGGCGCTGTCCTACCAGCCGGTGGCTGCAGGGCTGTCCTTCAAGGGAATGAACACTGCGCTCTATGCCATCGGGGACAATGGGAAGAATCCCAACCTGGTATATAAGACGGTGGAGTTCAAGGATCCCGGCAAAAAGCAGTATGAAAAATTCTACTTTGTCAACGGCCGCCTGTGCGGTGTGATCCTCATTGGTGACGTTTCAAGGATGGCGGAACTTACCAAAGCAGTGGAAGATAAGGCCACCTTCCGAAGCCTGTTCTCGTAGAGTTTTTCCGATCTGATTATAACACTTTCTGTGTAATATACGTTCCAATCCCCCGCCGGGTACCCGGCGGGGGATTTCTATGGGGCACCGATTCCATCGGCATCTCCCTGCCAAGAGACTCCTCTATTTCTCTCTTGCCGGAGGCCTTTGTTCTTATTGGGAATGCCGACAATCCTTTGCGGAATCCCCTTTCCATATTTCCGTAAACATGTGCATCATCTTAGCCGTCATTCCCCATATCGTCCGAAGCTGTCCGCCATCTTGATAAAAATAGAAATTTACCTTCTGGCGCCGCTTCAGCCATGGATAATTTTTTCCGCCCTGAATATAATCGTACGGAAATCCATCCTCCGGCACAACTTGCTGGCTCGTATAATAGATTTTCGGTTCGGTCCTAAGGAAAAAATCCAGCGGTACACGAAATGTCTCTTCCACCTCCGCCTCGCTGTAAGTATTCTCATAGCCTGTCAGTATTCCGGCGTAAGGATACAGGATATTGCCTGCATTGGTGATATAAATATCCAGCAGTGCCAATATGTCCAGCTGTCCCGGCGAAATCAGCAGCTCCTCCGCGCTCTCCCGTATGGCTGCTTCCCGCGGAGTCTCCTTCTCCTCAATACGGCCTCCGGGAAAGCAGATATCCCCGGGCTGCCGTCCTACCGTATGGGCTCTGACTTCAAACAGTATATCATACCCATTGCCGTTATACAGCAGCGGTATACATATCGCGTATTTTCGGTATTCCTTTTCATCCAGCAGCCCGGACTTATGATTTCTAATATGTTCAATCACGCCAATTCCTCCTGATCCCTCTTGTATTTCAAGTATAACTTTGTATTTTTCCAGATGCAATCTGCTATCCAACAATTTCTTGCTTTATTTTTCCTCATAAATGCGATATTATTTCTATATGGACAGAAATTATCAAGCGGACTGCGGACTGGCAATTTGGCCGATTTCCCTCTCGTGATTCCTGCCCATTCATAGTAAATTATCAGAAAGGAGACAAGAAAGATGAAGGATGTAAAATTTTTTATTTGTGATCATTGCGGAAAAATTGTAACTGTCGTCAAGGATTCTCCTGTTCCGATTATGTGCTGCGGACAGAAGATGCGTGAGATTGAGGCTAATTCCGTGGATGCTGCTGTTGAGAAGCATACTCCCGTCATCTCTGCCGATGGGACTTCTGTGAAAATTACAGTCAGCTCCGTGGCACATCCGATGGTAGAAGAGCATTATATCGAGTGGGTATGTCTTGAAACCGAGCAGGGTGTTCAGATAAAATACCTGGAGCCCGGACAGGCCCCGGAGGCAGCCTTCGCCATCACTGCAGACGATAAGGTCAAAGCCGCTTATGCGTACTGCAATCTTCACGGGCTGTGGAAGACAGCTGCGTAAGTACCGATCACTATCCGCCATACAGCAGGATACGGTTTCTGGTATCCCGCTGTATGGCGGTTTCTTTTGCGAAGGAAGTTATCTGCTTTATGGAAATAAGCTTATTGTTAGTCAAGAAAATCGCCGAAATGTTCCTGATCATATTCGCCTCCTGTCTGCTGGTCAAAAAAGGGATTCTTCAGGCCCGCAGCAGCCGAGGCTTGTCAGAAGTCACGCTGATGCTCGTTATGCCCTGCGTGATCCTGAACGCTTTTCAGGTAGAATTCACATCTGAGAAATTTCATGGCTTTCTGCTCGCACTTCTGGCAGCTGTCATCATTCATATTTTTAATCTGGGCGCCACCTGGCTTCTGAAGAAGCCCCTTTGCCTTGACGAGGTGGAACAGGCCTCCATCATCTATTCCAATGGAGGCAATCTGATTATCCCCATTGTCAGCTCTGTCCTGGGAAGCGAATGGGTCCTGTACACCAGCGCCTTCGTCATGTTCCAGACCATTCTTTTATGGACGCACTGCAAGATGCTGTTATGCGGAGAGAAGGGAATCAGTCTGCGCAAAATTCTGACAAATATTAATGTGATAGCCATTGCGGCCGGGGTCTTGCTCTTCCTCCTGGGAATCACCTTCCCGCCCGTCATCGGAAACGCCGTCAGCTCTGTCGGCAATATGATCGGCCCTGTCAGCATGATTGTCACCGGCATGCTCATCGGCAGCATGGATTTCAAAAAAATATTATCCTACCGTCGCCTCCCTCTTATAACTATATTGCGTATGCTCGTCTATCCCACGGTCTTGCTCTTGCTTTTCAAGTTTTCTCCTATGAGAACCCTGGTGCCGGACGGAAAGACGATCCTGCTTATCAGCTTTCTGGCAGCCGCGGCGCCTGCAGCCTCCACCATCACGCAGATGTCCCAGCTCTATGGCCGGGACGCCGAATACGCCAGCGTCATCAGCGTGGTCACGACGCTGTGCTGCATTATCACAATCCCGCTGCTGGTCATGTTCTACTAATATTCCTTCCCTGCTCTGCCCTTGGTGTCATAATTATCCAGGATTTGTCAGAAAATGTGCCTCCTGGGCAGATAATCCTTGGCAAATCCGGTCAGACAATGTTATAATATTTGTATATCTCATGCGGGTGTAGTGAAGTAGTTACATGATTGGTTGTAGTTATGATGGGGAATTTCCGCAGCAGAGATATATCAGGGCAGGATAGCGGCATCCTGCCCTTATTCATTCCCTGTAACAGCTCAGATCATGATCTGCGCGCCTGTATCATATATGAGTATCATTCGCTGCAAAGCAGCTGAAAACGCCGCAGGCGCGGCTATGCCAATGGGGCGGTCTGAACTGCCGCCCTATCTCCCACAAAAATTTTAAAAAACTCTTGCATTTCTAATTCTTCTGCTATATAATATAACTTGCGTCGAGGACGTAGGCGCTTCTAGCTCAGTTGGTAGAGCACCTGACTCTTAATCAGGGTGTCCAGGGTTCGAGCCCCTGGAGGCGCATTGGAAAGTCGAAGGCTTGCAGAATTGCGGGTTTTCGGCTTTTTTTGTCGGATAATTTCGGTGATAATTTGGAGAAAATCCTAGACACCTATTATCTTGTCAAGGTGAGACGGCGCGCTGCGGGCCGCCGTTCTTCTAAAGAATATAACATAGACTGTAAATCAATAGATGAGTACGAGCAGAGCAGAGCGCCTGCAAAAACAAGCGCCCTGCTCTGCTCATGTTGTAACAATGAGAAAGATTCTTCTTTTCCTTATCTCGCTATAGGATTACCCCAGCTTCATCAGCAGCTCGTCCTTCGGCACGCCGCCTACAACCCGATCGGCCACTTCGCCGTTCTTAAAAATCAGGAACGTGGGTATATTCATCACCTGATATTTCTGGGCCAGCGTCATGTTCTGATCCACATTCAGCTTGCACACTTCGGCACGTCCGACCACTTCCTCTGCAATCTCCTCCACAACCGGAGCCATCATTTTGCACGGTCCGCACCAGTCAGCGTAAAAATCCACCAAAACCGGGACATCTGCCTGCAGTACAAGTTCTTCAAAGTTTGTTTCATTTAATACTTTTACCATATTATTTCTCCTTTGCTGTAATAAATATTGTGATTAAGACTTCATACTTCCAGTATTCAGCAGTTTCTTAACCTCGGCCATTCCCTTGCGTATCGCCAATATTTTCTGGTTTACCGTCCCCAGGTTATAGAAGGGCCTGGATCCCCTTGGCTTGAATCTTTTCTTCACCCGCGCCCTCCGGGCAATTTCTCCTTACTAGTATATTCTCCCAGCCTGTCTATCATTCACAGAAAGCCTTTATCGAACTGCAATCAGCTTACAGATTGGATTTCCTTTGGCAGAAAACCGCTCCTCATATTCCGTCATAACATTGCCCTCGCAGAGCTGCTTGTCCTTGTGGAGGTCGTATGTCCAGGCCGTCAGTCTCCACCCCGCTTCCCGCGCTTCCTCCAGCGAAAAATCGAACAGCATCCTGTTGTCAGTCTTAAATTCCAATCTGCCGTCTTCCGACAGTATCTTGTCGTATCTTGCCAGAAACTGCCGGGATGTAAGTCTTCGCTTCGCATGCCGGTCCTTCGGCCATGGATCCGAGAAATTCAGATAGATTCTTCCCACTTCACCGGGCGCGAAGACACTCTCGATTGCCTCCGCATCCATTCTCACAAAGATCAGATTCGCAAGCTCGTTCTGTTCCTGCTTCTGGATGCCGCGGATGAGCACGCTGGAATATTTCTCTATACCGATGTAATTCACATCCGGATTCTCCTGCGCCAATGTATAGAGAAACTGTCCTTTCCCCATGCCAATCTCGATATGGATGGGCTGTGCGTTTCCAAATATATCTCTCCAGCGGCCTCTGGCAGTCTCCGGCTCCTGTATAACGAACCGGCTTGTCTCAATTGCCTCCTCCGCGCCTTTCACGTGTTTTAACCGCATCTTTTCCACTCCTGTCTTTTGCTGCATCTCTATTGTACACGATTCATTGGAAAAAGGGAAGGCTTTTAAATTGTCTGAATTGTCGTTGTCTTTTATGTTTTTATTCCTTTTTACGGACTATAAAAAAGTCAAGCAAAATACCCGAATTTTTCCCTCTCTTCGACATTTTTGGACATATACACAAAACATTCGTTCCTCTTTTTCCTGTGAATATCCCTCTATTTATCCTCCTTTTCTGTGGATAATGTGGATAACTTCGTTGATAACTCGTATTTACGGGCTTTCCCGCCCTCGGTATTGTGGAAAACTTTTGCTCTTTTTCCCCTTTCCACAGCTGCCCTTCTTTTACATATATTTGCTTTTTGTGCACATTGCTATTTTTTCATTATTTACTGTCAAAAAAGCCGTATTTGCCAATACCGGCAGACGATTCTGCAGATACCGCGCAAATACGGCTTTCCTATTTGTTATCCCGACTAGAAGATTCTTCTCACCGACAGCACTGTCCGGTAATCAGCCGGGGAGGAAATCTTGATCCCGCTCTTAGGGGAACTTGCATGTACAATCGTGTTGTTGCCCATATAAATGGCTACATGTCCGCTGTAGCAAATGATGTCTCCCGGCTGTGCCTCCGAGAGGCTTACTTCATATCCAGCGCTTCTCTGCTGCGCAGACGTCCTTGGCAGGCTAATTCCGAAATGCTCATATACTCTCATGACAAATCCAGAACAGTCTGTTCCGTTCGTAAGGCTTGTCCCCCCATATACATACGGGTTCCCGACAAACTGAAGCGCGTAATCCACAACCGCCTGTCCATTGCTGCTGCCGCCGGATACTTTCGATGCAGATTCCGCCGCATCCTCTCTCCCTTCTGCTTCTCTCGCCAGACGGGCTTCCTCTTCTTCTCTGGACTCTGCTTCCACAAATTCCAGATATGTCCTGACATAATCGGCAGATACCCAGCCGTCTCCTTCCTCAATGGAGACTTTTACCCAGCCGTCTGTCTCCTCTGTCACCGTCAGTTCTTCTTCTATGGGCACGAGTCCAAGCACAGACGCCTCAAGAGACGGCTCCATACGTACCTTCAGTGTGGTCGTAGTGACCACTGCCACCTTGCGCCCCACTTCCTGCGCGAGAGCTTCTCCTTCTTCTCCCGTTACCACATATTCGCTTTTTACATATCCGTCTACGGATCCGGATGTGATATGATACCATCCATTCTCTTCCCCAAGCACTGTCGCGGCAGAATTATTATACAGCTTACCCAGAATCTCGCCTTCTTCGCTGGGCATATTTCTGATATTGACATAGTCGCTTACCTGGGCAATGGCAATTCCGTCATATTCACTGTTTCCGCTCTCCTGTCCGGCCTGAGCCGCGGCATCTTCCTGCCCCGCTTGAGCATTTGCGCCCTCTTGCTCTGTTCCCTGCTCAGCTCCCTCTGCCGCCTGGCCGGTCTGCTGCTGTCCGTCCGCAGCGCCTTGTTCCGCCTGGGCGTCGTCAGCTCCAGTTTGAACTTCTTCCTGCTGCCCGTCAGAATCTTGACCAGCCTGCTGTGCCTGATCCGTTCCGTTCTGGCTTCCTTCCTGCTGCCCATCTGTGGCAGCCTGTATATCTGAACTGCTTGTTTCATCTATCTGGGCATCCGCCTCTGTCTGCGCCTCCTGCGCCTTCTGGTCTTGGCTCTGTCCGGCCGCCGCGCCGGAGCCCTGCGTCGTCTCAGAAGATACTGTCTCTTTAATCTTATCGTGGATCTGTGGATCCGTCTCATATGCCTCGCTCAGACGGATATCCATCCCTGCTCCGAAGCGATTCAGCCCGGCGGCCTCTGTGTGTAATCCTATTCCGCCAAAGGCGATCATTCCTGTCAGACAGCCGACAGCCATCTTTCCGAGTACTCTGTTCATGTCATCCTCCAGTAATATATTTCTTAAATATGTTTCTTAGTCTTTTCCCAATTGTTACAAAAATATTAAATATGTTACGTCAATTATAACAATCTTCATATTTATTGTCAACTACTGGATATACTTCCCAACAGCCGTCCCTATACCAAATATAGTAGCCGGCGCCATCAACAGCAATAGAAAATGCATAAACTGCCCAATGCTCACTGTGCATCTTCCACTGCCGCCTCTAAGGCAGACACAAAGGCAGCCGGGCTGAACGCCCGGCCGCACAATGCCGTTCTCCTGGAGAGTACCCTGATATTCGCCGAACTCTTAGGAAGAGAGACCGGCGACGCGATTATACACTAAATTTCGGACGATCTGGCTGCTCGCCAGACTTCACTGTCGTCTGCCTGCCGCAATGCCCTGTCTACCTCTCATTCAGATACTGTTCTGCGGCAAATACCGCATTGGCTCCGTCAGACGCGGCAGTCACAATCTGGCGCAGCGCCTTCGTTCTGATATCACCTGCCGCGAATATCCCTGGGACATTCGTCCTCCCAGTCTCGTCAGCACAGATATATCCGCTTCGGTCCATCTCCACCAGCCCTTGGTACGTCTCGCTGTTCGGCTGAATTCCTACTGCGATGAACACGCCGTCCACTTCCAGCACTTGTTCCTCTCCTGTTTTGACATTTCTGACAGCCAGCCCTGAGACCGTCTGTTCTCCTTGTATCTCTTCCGCCACACTATCCCACACCATCTCCACATTCGGCATGGACAGCAGCTTTTCCTGAAGGCTCTTGGCCGCGCGCAATTCATCTCTCCGATGGACGACATAGACCTTCCTGCAGCCCCTCGCGAGGAAGATCGCGTCTTCCACTGCCACGTCTCCCCCTCCTACGACAGCGGTAACCTTATCCCGGAAAAACGCGCCGTCGCATGTCGCACAGTAAGATACCCCTCTGCCCGCAAAAGCTTCCTCGCCCGGAATCCCCAGCTTCCTGTGCTGCGCACCGGACGCAATGATCACCGTCTTTGTCTCATAGATCTGCTTATCCGTCACCACGCAAAATCCTTCTGTCTCTTTGTCTTCCCGAACCTCTTCCCCGATTTCTGCCGCATGGACGGCTGCTCCTTCGTCAAAGTCTATCGGTTGGACGGCTGAGCATGCCTTCCCCTGCCTGCGAATTTCTTTTACCTCCGCGGTAACAAATTCTGCCCCCAGGGCATCCGCATGCTCACGAAGCTTCATTCCAAGATCAAAGCCATTCATTCCTTTTAACCCCGGATAATTGTCTACCTCGTAAGTATTCAGCACCTGGCCCCCGCTCATATAGTTCTTCTCCAGCGCCAGCATATCCATGCAGGCCCTCTTCGCATAAATTGCCGCCGCGAGGCCCGCAGGCCCTGATCCGATAATAATTACATCATACATCGCTATACTCCTTTCCGCTTTCATCAAATAATTATATGAAGACTTTTGTCTATCTCATGGATGACATGTACGCAAATCGCTATAGACTGATCTTGTAATGGCTATATTATATACAGCCTTATTTTATTATACCTTGCATCTTCTTGAATTACTATGCTGAAATTCGAGCATTGTCTATTTTATCCTATCAGAATCGCTGATGCCCCATCTTCCCAGCTGGTTTTCCTCTTGTCGTCTTATTCACCTGTGTTCGCCAGCTGGTTTTTCGCATTTTCCAATCTTTGTTATTGACATATCTTTTCTTGTGCATTATTATATTATAGAAACAGTAATCATTATTATTATTTGAAAGGAGGCAGGACTATGCCGGCGATCAAACGAAGCAAGCAGCGGGACGCCATCATAGATTTTCTATCTTCCCGTACGGATCATCCTACCGCCGATATTGTCTATGTAAATATCCGAAAGCAGTTTCCCAATATCAGTCTCGGCACAGTATACCGGAATCTCTCTCTGCTCGCGCAGCTTGGCGAGATCCAAAAAATTTCTACTGGGACTGGGGCAGACCGCTTTGACTGGAATACGACCCCGCATTATCATTTTATATGTACCGATTGCGGTTCGGTGATAGATCTGGAGGTTGACGCTTTGAATATCATCAAAGATATCTCCTCTATATCATTTGATGGACAGATTGAAGGGCATGTGGCTTATTTCTATGGAAAATGTCCTGAGTGTCTGAAAAAGCAGCGGCAAGCCCAATAAACAATAAAAGGAAGGTTCGCCTGCCTTGGCTAATACGAGGAAGTCAGTGACTGGGATGTCCCTCAGATAAAATTTCAAAATTTGCGACAATAGGTTTTGAAAAAAATTGAAAATAATCATAAATATCTCTTGACAAGCACCTTAAGATGTATTATCCTTATATCAGTAACAATTACTATTATTAAAATAAAAATACATAGAAAAGGAGACCAAGAATATGAAAAAATTTGTATGCAGCGTATGCGGATATGTTTATGAAGGAGAAAGCGCACCGGAGAAATGTCCTCAGTGCGGAGTGCCGGGAAGCAAGTTCATCGAGCAGAAGGAAGAGATGAGCTGGGCAGCTGAGCATGTAGTAGGCGTAGCTCAGGGCGTAAGCGAGGATATCCTGGAGGATCTGAGAGCAAACTTCAACGGCGAGTGCTCCGAGGTTGGTATGTATCTTGCAATGGCAAGAGTTGCCCATAGAGAAGGCTATCCTGAGATCGGCCTGTACTGGGAGAAGGCTGCTTGGGAAGAGGCTGAGCATGCAGCTAAATTTGCAGAGCTTCTCGGCGAGGTTGTAACGGACAGCACCAAGAAGAATCTGGAAATGAGAGTAGAGGCTGAGAATGGCGCTACCGCCGGCAAGTTTGACCTTGCAAAACGCGCTAAGGCTGCTAACCTGGATGCAATCCATGACACGGTACATGAGATGGCAAGAGACGAGGCTCGTCATGGACGTGCTTTCGCAGGCCTGCTGAAGAGATACTTCGGCTAATATACCGAAACGCCAGAATAGAATACGCATAAAATAATATGATAATATGCTCCCATGGGATAGGCGGAGAAATCTTTACGGCTATCTTGTGCGGAGCATATTTTTTGTAAGTGTATATTTCAGATGTGTATGCGGTAAACTATGAGTACTAGCAGGAGTTCCCCAAAGTGAACCTGTTGACAACCTGTAAGCGTCAAATAGATTACCCTCTCCGATAAAAACACCCTCTGCAGAAACCACTACATAGCTTCCATAGAGGGCGTTCATCTAATTTGGCCAGGTTCATGTTCCCAGACAGCCAGTCCTGCACCAGCTTCATGCCATCACTACCATACATTCTTTCTCCCAAAAGGCAATCCCATACTTAAGAATCTTCTTAGTTCCCCATCGCTTCAGCCCTTGTGCATACTTCTTTTCTTCGATCTGCTCGAGTGCCTCCGCACATGCCTTCTCCAAGTTCCCGTCATCCGCATATTTCAGTTCGACCACGATTCCAACCCTGTCCGGCGTCTGGATAGAAATGTCACTGTAGCCTTCCCCGGTCTCTGCATTAGATTTTACCAGCCAGCTGTCCTGGTTCTGCAAAAGCCCCAGCAGCATCCCATGGTAGA
>CALWRT010000006.1 GCA_944384015.1 uncultured Lachnospiraceae bacterium
CAGTACCTTGTTCGTCTTCATATTCAGTTCTCCTTTAGTTTTGTTTTACGAGTGGAAGGTCTCGAACACTCGATTCATTTAACGCCGGGAATCGGCGGCAGGCCCGAAAGACCTTGGTTTTGAGGGGCTTATCTGCGTGTCATAGAATAACATGGGAGAAGGGAAATTGTCAAGCCGGATGGACTAGATGTATGGATGTCCTGCGCGGCGCCGAAGGGATATGCAGGCGTCTCCGCTTGACTGTCTGAGGGCGGGAATCAATAGGGAAAACACGGGCAGGACGCAAACTAACAGTTGATTCTTGAAAAAGAATTATGTATGATAGACTGAGAAAAAGGAGAGATGCAGCGATGGAATTGATAACAGTGAGAGAACTATACAGAAACCCAGAGAAATATGTGGACAAAGAAATCCAAGTGGGAGGATGGGTGAGAAGTCTTCGGGCATCCAAGGCATTTGGATTTATTGTAATGAATGACGGCACCTTCTTTGAGCCGCTCCAGATCGTGTACCATGACAAGATGGAGAATTTCGGCGAAATATCCAAGATCAATGTGGGGACGGCTATACTCGCGAAAGGGATCCTCGTGGCAACGCCCCAGGCGAAGCAGCCATTTGAGATACAGGCCGCAGAAGTGACCGTGGAGGGGGCGTCTACGCCGGATTATCCGCTGCAGAAGAAGCGGCATACCTTTGAGTATCTGAGGACGATCAGCCATTTAAGGCCCAGGACGAATACGTTCCAGGCTGTATTCCGCGTGCGCTCCCTGTGCGCGTATGCCATCCATAAGTTTTTCCAGGAGAGGGACTTTGTCTATGTGCATACGCCGCTCATTACGGGAAGCGACTGTGAAGGCGCGGGGGAAATGTTCCAGGTGACCACATTGGATCTGGCAAATGTACCCAAGATGGCGGATGGGACGGTGGACTACTCCCAGGACTTCTTCGGAAAGCCCACCAACTTGACAGTAAGCGGACAGCTGAACGGAGAGACGTTCGCAATGGCCTTCCGCAATATTTACACATTTGGTCCGACGTTCCGCGCAGAGAATTCCAATACGACCCGTCACGCGGCAGAGTTCTGGATGATCGAGCCTGAGATCGCGTTCGCGGATCTGCAGGATAATATGATGCTGGCAGAGGCGATGATTAAATATATTATCAGATATGTGCTGGAGCATGCGCCTGAAGAAATGCGGTTTTTCAATCAGTTCGTGGACAAAGGGCTGATAGAACGGCTGGAACATGTGGCCAATTCTCAGTTTGCCCATGTGACGTATACGGAAGCCATCAAGCTGCTGGAGGAGAAGAACGATCAATTTGACTACAAAGTATCTTGGGGATGTGACCTGCAGACAGAGCACGAGCGCTATCTGACGGAACAGATTTTCAAGTGTCCGGTGTTTGTCACCGATTATCCTAAGGAGATCAAGGCATTCTATATGAAGATGAACGAGGACAACCGGACGGTGGCGGCGATGGATCTTCTTGTGCCGGGCATCGGAGAGATTATCGGCGGAAGCCAGAGAGAAGACGACTATGAGAAGCTGAGAGGCAGGATGCAGGAACTGGGCCTTCGGGAAGAAGACTACGGCTTCTATCTGGCTCTGCGTAAATACGGTTCAGCCAGACATGCAGGCTTTGGCCTGGGCTTCGAGCGCTGCGTCATGTATCTGACGGGGATGGCAAATATCCGGGACGTTCTTCCATTCCCTAGAACGGTGAACAACTGCGAGTTATAATGGTGAGTATAGAAGAGGATTGGGGAGCGTATTGCGCCGAACAATCTGTCGGATATCGCTTGACTTTAATATCTTTGATACAAAGGAGACATGGAAATAGGCTATGGCTGAGAAAATCCTGATAGTAGATGACGAGAAGGAGATTGCTGACGTCATTGAGCTATATCTGAAGAATGAGGGGTATGAAGTCTATAAATTTTACGACGGCAAGAGTACGCTTGCGTGTGTAGACAGCCAGGAAATTGACTTGGTGATACTGGATGTCATGCTTCCGGATATCGACGGGTTTACTATTTTGCAGAAGATAAGGGAGAAATATAAATTCCCGGTCATTATGCTGACGGCCAAGACAGAGTATATTGACAAAATCACAGGACTGACGCTGGGGGCTGACGATTATATTGCCAAGCCCTTCAATCCCTTGGAGCTGATTGCGCGGGTAAAGGCCCAGCTTCGCAGGTTTACCCAGTATAATGATGAGAGGCGTCCGGCAGAGAACGTCATTGACTTCGGAGGCCTGGTGCTGAATAAGGACACCCACGAATGCATCTATAACGAGAAGGAATTAATGCTCACCCCGATCGAATTTAATATCCTGTGGATCCTGTGCGAGAATCGAGGACAGGTGATCAGCTCGGAAAAATTGTTCGAGCAGGTGTGGGGAGAGAAGTATTTCAAGAACAGCAACAACACAGTGATGGTCCATATCCGCCATCTGCGGGAAAAGATGAGCGATACGACAGGCCGGTCAGATTTTATCAAGACCGTGTGGGGAGTGGGATATAAGATTGAGAAATAGCTACGGCAAGCTGAAGCGGACAATCATCCTTCGGACGATGGAGGCCACGATACTGACGATCTTCGTCGGGGCATTTATTATGGTGTTTTTCGTGGACGGGATACTGCAGGACGGCTTTATCGATTTCTTCGTGAGGGCGATGGGCGTCCTGGGCGTGGACACGGAGGCTGCCATCAGTCTCTATCGCCTGATTTTTCAGAGGAATAAGGTCATTATCGTGGTCATCGGCTTTTTCGGCCTGTTCATTTTCATTTTCTACATGACGCTGAATGGTTTGACAAAATATATCGACCAGATCGGAGCGGGAGTGGAAAATATCCTGAGCGATTCCCAAGAGCCCATCCATCTGATCAAAGAACTGCAGCCGCTGGAATATCATATGAACAGCATTAAGCAGAAGCTGAAGCAGCGGGAGGCTGAGGCGGCGGAGAGCGAGCAGAAGAAGAACGACCTGCTTGTCTATCTGGCCCACGACCTGAAGACTCCTCTCACGTCTATCATCGCTTATCTGAGTATATTGGACGGATCTGAGAAGATGCCGGAGGATGAGCGCAGGAAATATACACATATTTCGTTGGAGAAAGCGGTACGTCTCAAGGAGCTGATTGATGAATTTTTCGAGATCACAAGATTTAATCTTCAAGATATCGCCCTGGAGCAGGAGACATTGGACTTGTCCATGATGCTGGAACAGATTGCCGATGAATTTTACGCGGTCCTGATGGAGAAGGATCTGAGCTGCGAGGTAGAGACGGAAGAGCAGCTGATTGTGCGGGGAGATCCGGATAAGCTGGGCCGTGTATTTGACAACCTGCTGCGCAACGCGGTGGCCTACACCTATCCGGACACGACCATTTATATCCGCGCTGTGACAGAAGGCAGTATGGTGAGGATTGAATTTATCAATCAGGGGCCGGAGATACCTGAGAAGCAGCTCCAGTTGATATTTGAAAAATTTTACCGCATGGATCATGCCAGATCCAGCCAGACGGGAGGGGCAGGACTGGGGCTTGCCATTGCCAAACAGATCGTGGAAATCCACGGAGGGACTATCGCCGCGGAAAATTGTGACGAGGGAATTAAATTTATTGTTATGCTGCCGAAAGTTGAGTAGCTGAGTAAAAAAGCAGCCTTGGAAAGGCGAACGTTTGTTTGCGTTTCCGGGGCTTTTATGTTATGCTGAACAGGACAGACGGGTATGTAATTACGGGAGGACAGTTTATGAAGTTTATGCATATTTCGGATGTACATCTGGGGGCAAGGCCTGATCCGGGCCGTCCATACAGCGCTCAGCGGAAGGAAGAACTATGGGAGACGCTGCGCCGTGTGCTCTGCCGGGCGAAGGAGAGCCGTATAGATTTTCTGTTTATTACTGGAGATCTGTTCCACAGGCAGCCCATTCCCAAGGAGCTTGGGCGTCTATGCGGCTGGCTGGAAGAGATAGGCGGCACGAAGGTGATGATTACGGCTGGGAACCACGATTATCTGAAGCGGGGCTGCGGCTATTGGGGAATGGCATGGCCGGACAATGTCTGCTTCCTGGACAGCGCCCAGGTAATGAGACGGCGGCTGCAGGCAGGGAAGACTGATGTCTATATCTATGGGAACAGCTATCACGCCAGGGAGAATACGGACAGAATCTATGATAATCTGGTGCCGGGAACAGAACCGGGGATCCATATCCTGCTGGGCCACGGGGGAGACGAACGTCATATACCAATGGATTACAGAAGGATTGAGGAGGCAGGATTCCACTATGTGGCGCTGGGGCATATTCACAGGCCCCATATTTTCAGCAGCCGGATGGCCTATGCCGGGGCATTGGAGCCGATAGACCGCCTGGATACGGGGCCCCATGGCTATATAGAGGGAGAGATTGACGACGGCGTACCGGCGGGAGAAGGGACGAAGATCCGGTTCGTTGAGGCGGCCTCCAGACGCTATGTGCCGGCGGAGCTGATGTGGACGCCGCAGAAGAGAATGGGGCAGCTTCAGCAGGAGCTGGCGAAGAAGATAGAGGAGAGCGGGAAGGAACATCTCTACACCATATGTCTGAAGGGGCGGTACCAGCCAGGCAGAAGACCAGATGTAAGGAGGCTGCTGGAATTTGATCAGGTATGCGCGGCGGAAGATAAGACCCAGGCAGACTATGACATGGAGAAGCTGTACAGCCAGAACCAGGGCCAACTGTTGGGAGAATACCTGGAGGCCTTTCGAGGAAGGGAACTGGATGAGGAAGAAGAACTGGCGAGAGAGTACGGCGTAGAGGCTCTGCTGGAGACGAGAGGGCCGTCATAGAGGGGCCGGACAACAATCAAATGTGAGGTTGACATAGATGTGGATTGAGCAGATGGAGATAGAACATTTCGGATGCCTGAAGGATAGGACGGTACGGTTTGCTCCCGGACTGAATGTGGTGACGGGAAACAATGAAGCCGGTAAGACAACGAGCCTTATGTTTCTCAAAGGGATGCTCTATGGTCTTCCCAGGGCGAGAGGCAGGGCAGCCGGGAAGGAGGCGCTGCGCCTGTATGAGCCCTGGACGGCGGACGGAAGGTATGGCGGAAGCATTGCCTTTACATGCGGCGGCAGAAGACTGACACTGTACCGAGATTTCCTGCGGCCGGACAGAAGCCGGCTGTTCTGCCCGTCGGACGGGGAAGAGCTGAGTATTGAAGAGGGAGATATGGGGGTATTGCTGGGAGAGGTGCCGGAGGCTCTGTATGTTAATACCTGCATGGCCAGGCAGGAGACTCTGCGGGTGTCGGAGAATTTGCCGGAGGCACTGAGCAGCTATTTGCTGAATCTGGAGAGTGCCCAGGACGAGGAGATCAACGGGCAGAAAGCGGCTGCCTATTTGAAAAAGCAGTATAAAGAGCTGGGGGAGGAGATTGCCCGGCTGGACAGGGAGAGGCTGGACGCCTGCGGGAAAGCCGAGGGACATCTCGCCTATCTCCGGGAGGAGACGAGCAAGCTAGAAGCGAGAAAGGAGAGATTCGCGCAGAGCCTGGCCCAGGAAGAGCACGCGGGCAGGAGGAAGATAGAGGAGGACAGAACGGAGGGCCAAGGCAGAACCCATGTTGGGAAAGGGCGAAGCAGAGTCTGGCTTTTTGTCCTTTTGACCGTGGCCGGAGGGGTGACGGCCCTTGCCGGACTCGCAGCAGGGCAGGCGGCCGGGCTGTCTGCTATTCTCCCTCAGACCGTAAGCAGGGGGATTCTGGTATTGGGACTTGCCATTTTGGCTGTCGGTATAGTACAGATGGGATGGTCTATCCGCAGAAGAGATAAAAGAGATAGAGGAGACGAGAAGAAAGTCTGGAGGCAGGAAAATGTCCAGGAAGAAGCCAGGAGGCTGACGCTTGACAGAATGGAAGAGGAGCTGGAAGAGAAACGTTCACGGATAGAGAGCCTTCAGGAAGAATTGGAAGAACTGTATGAAGACAATGAGCTGCTTAGGGAGAAGAAGAGGCAGATGCGGGCGGTAAAACGGGCGGACGAAGAGCTGGATCAAGCCATACGCCGTCTGACAGCCAGGAGAGGGGAGCAGCTATTCGCCAAGGCTTCCGAGATACTGGAATTTCTGACAGAGGGGGCTTATGGGAAGGTGCGCTGGGAGACAGGAGCACAGGCAGGAGAGATCACAGTCTCGGACGGAAGGCGGCTGCTGCGGCCTTATCAGCTGAGTACGGCGGTGAGAGAACAAATCTATATGTCTGTACGGCTGGGAGCAGCCATGTGTCTGGCAGAAGAACCGCTGCCGCTGCTGCTGGATGACCCATTTGCCAATTGGGACAAAAGGAGATACGATAGAGCTCTCCAATGGCTGGAAGAGTGCGGAAGACAAGTGATTTTCTGCACTTGCAGAGAGGGCGGCAGGAATGGCTCCTATGTGTGTTTAGCTGATAAGCCGGTGATAAATCTTTCTTAATTATTTGTAAAGGACTTGCATTTGTCAAGGAATGTGTATATAATCACAATAACAACCGTATAAGTGTGCTATTACCCTTTATTCAGAGTGATGGAGATACATAGGATCTGTGAAGTCACGGCAACCCCTCACAGCAGGAAGGTGCCAGCCTGAGCGAGTAATCGAACAATAAGGGGGATTTGATGCTTGATCGAGTCCGCCTTTCTGCGGACTTTTTTCTTTCATAGGAAACTCTATTTGTACAGCAATCCGTGTCTCATGCCCATTTGTCGGGCGGCACATTCTATAATATGGGAAACATTAAAGGAGGAAGAATATGGATAAGAGACTATTTACATCTGAATCTGTGACAGAGGGACATCCTGATAAAATCTGTGATGCAATTTCCGACGCGATTCTGGACGCGTTGATGGAGAAAGACCCTAACAGCCGTGTGGCGTGTGAGACGGCCACTACGACAGGGCTGGTGCTGGTTATGGGCGAGATCACAACGAAGGCTTATGTAGATATTCAGAAAATTGTGAGGGATACCATTCGGGAAATCGGCTATACAAGGGCGAAGTTCGGCTTCGACGCGGATACATGCGGCGTGATTGTGGCCCTGGACGAGCAGTCCGGCGACATTGCAATGGGAGTAGACAAAGCGCTGGAAGCGAAGGAAAACAAGATGACAGACTCCGAGATCGAGGCGATCGGCGCAGGAGACCAGGGGATGATGTTCGGGTACGCCACGAACGAGACGGAGGAGTATATGCCTTACCCCATCGCCCTGGCACACAAATTGGCGAGACAGCTCACGAAGGTGCGTAAAGATGGAACCCTTCCCTATCTCCGTCCGGACGGTAAAACCCAGGTGACGGTGGAATATGACGAGAACGGTCGTCCGTCCAGACTGGAGGCCGTCGTTCTGTCTACGCAGCATGACGAGAACGTGAGCCAGGAACAGATTCACCAGGATATTAAGAAGTATGTGTTCGACCCGATCCTGCCGGACGAAATGGTGGACGAGCAGACGAAATTCTTCATCAATCCCACCGGGCGATTCGTAATCGGAGGGCCTCATGGGGACAGCGGACTTACCGGAAGGAAGATTATTGTAGATACGTACGGCGGCTACGCAAGACATGGCGGCGGAGCTTTCTCCGGCAAGGACTGCACGAAGGTAGACCGCTCTGCAGCCTATGCGGCCCGCTATGTGGCGAAGAACATTGTGGCGGCAGGACTGGCCGACAAGTGTGAGATACAGCTGTCCTATGCTATCGGAGTGGCTCAGCCCACATCGGTCATGGTGGATACTGCGGGGACAGGGAAATTGTCGGATGAAGAACTTGTAAAAATTATCCGTGAGAACTTCGATCTTCGTCCGGCCGGCATTATTCGGATGCTGGATCTGAGACGTCCAATCTATAAGCAGACATCCGCTTATGGGCATTTCGGAAGAAATGACCTGGATCTGCCGTGGGAGAAGCTGGATAAAGTAGAAGTGCTGAAGCAATACCTGAACTGATATGCCTATTGGACAGACGGCTCATAGTACGAGAATATGAATGATTAGAAGAGAATGGACGAAGGGCGCTCCCGCTATGGAAGCGCCCTTCGCATCCCTATTCGTCCCCCTATTCGCAATCCGGCCTATCGGCCTGCTTGGCTCATAGGGGAAGGCGTCTCGAAAGCAAAGCCGTCCCGGCCTGCGAGCAGCCCGTTCGCCTCTGCTTTGAGACTGGGCGAGGGGATGAAAAGATGAATAAAAGCCCCGAAGGGCTGCGCACAAAGTGCTCCCGCCCTTCGTCCCCCTATTCGCAATCCGGCCTATCGGCCTACTTGGCTCATAGGGGAAAGCGTCTCGAAAGCAAAGCCGGTCTAGCCTGCAAGCAGTCTGCCCGCCTCTGCTTTGAGACTGGGCTTTTATTGAAAATTTATAAAAAGTTCATTAAATACATCAGCTGTTTATGGAGGGGATAGAGGGAATATGCTATAATAATTACAAGATATTAGGACTTAGAGGCCATAAAATAGGAGATTGAAATGGAGAACCTGACGGATTCTGCATATGCGGCAGGATTTTGGGAGCGTACAGAGCAGAACAATTCGTTAGGTATTTTTTGATCCTGACATGGAGAAACGAGTTTGCAGTAAAAGTTTCATGCGGCAGGATTTTGTTCCTTATCTTGCATAGAAAACTTTATTTTTTTCGGGAGGATATGGGATGAAGCTGAAAAACCGCCTGATAATCGCATTTCTGATAATCGCTATCGTGCCGCTTCTGATGATTACGGCGATCACGCTGGGACTGAGCAGCTATCAGATCAGCCTGCTGAAGCAGAATTTCGGCATTCAGACACCCACTTATGAGATGCTTTCAGATACGACGCAGCTTCTTGTGCGTTATACGGAATCCATCTATAAGCGCCTTGACCAGGAGGCGAAAGAAGATCCGGAGCGGTTTCTGTCAGAGGAATATTTGCAGGGGTTGGATAAGGAGCTGGCGGCTAGGTACTCCTACCTGATTGTGAGGGTGGGGAAGGAGATTGTCTACAGCAGCGCTGACGCGGACAATGAGAAGATAGGGGAATATTTGCCAGAATATGGAAGTTCCAGCGCGGATGAAGAGGGAAGCGTTTATGTGGGAGGAGATGTGCAGTCTCTTATCAAGCAGGTGGATTTCCTCACAGCTGACGAGGAAGAAGGGAGCCTGTTCATCATCACTTCCGTGGAACAGGCGGTGCCTCAGATGAAGACGCTGATGGTGGATATTCTCCTTATGGTGTTTATTATCTTGGCCTTGACCGGCGGTTTTTTGACCACCTGGATCTATCGGGGGATCATTAATCCGGTGCGCAAACTGAAGCTGGCTACGCAGAATATCAAGGAAGGGAATCTGGAATTCACACTGAAAGCAGAGGGGCATGACGAAATCAGCGAATTGTGCGCGGATTTTGAGGAGATGCGCAAACGTCTGCTGGCGAATGCGGAGGAGAAAATCCAGTT
>CALWRT010000007.1 GCA_944384015.1 uncultured Lachnospiraceae bacterium
CAATGGATGAAAATACCATACGAGAGGAGCGGCTGTCCAGGAAATGAAAATACTGATTGATACCAATGTCATTCTGGATATTGTCCAGAAACGAGAACCATTCTTCACAGATTCCTATCAGGCACTCCGTAAGGCCATTGAAGCCGATACGGAATGTCTGATTTCCGCATCCGCCGTCACGGATATTTTCTATATGCTCCGCAAGGCGTTCCAGTCTGTGCAAAAGGCAAAGGAGCGGAGCAGGCTGGCCTTTACCGCTATCCGCCCCCGGCCTTGCGGATAGCTGCCGCTGGTATTGGCATTTCCGTTTTATATGTGATAAACTCTTTTTAATTGGAGGATGATTTTTATGGATAACTACAAGCCGCCGTTTCATATGACAGATAAAATAACTTTTCTGATTGCAGAAATCAGCGACGATCAAGATAAGTTTCCTGTTAACAGACTGCTGTCTGTACTCGGCGGCGAAACTCTGTCTGCTTCTGAGCTAATGGAACGACTCGGTCTTTCACACAGACCTACTTTTCGGAAGAACTATTTGAATCCGGCCTTGGAACAAAATCTGATTGAACGTACAATCCCTGATAAACCAAATAGCAAACATCAAAAATACCGAAAACGCAAATAGTATTTATGAGTGTCAGTGATGGCACTCATTTTCTTTTCCAAACTAATCTGCCATATCACATTCATGTGGACAGCCAGTTTTCCGTTTCCAATTTCTCGTATACCAAAGTCCAACCAAAACAGCCGCCAAGCCGCTGCACAGCTTTCCGGCAAAAAAGGCAGGCAGGTATTCCATGCCAATTCCCATCATCAGTCCCATCTGGCTGCCAAATACCGCCGCGCAGCTCACAATCCACGCAGCGTTCAGTACAACTCCCTTGTTGTCCATGTCTTTCATCATCAAAAATACAGGGGCAGCGCTGGCTGTTGTAAAGATCAATCCGCTGCATCCTTCAATATTCAGTCCTATAAAGCTGCCGGCTCTATAGAGGAGCTTCCGGAAACACCGGGTAAATATTTCCAGAATCGGGAACATGCCGATCATGGTTATCGTCACACTGCACACAATTCCCATCGTGTCCAGAATCGGGGTCATGCCAGGTATGATAGTCACCCCTGTAAGGTAAGTAAAACTCCCGATTCCAATGCCGATCAAGCCCGCCCACTCTACTAGTTTTCCAATCCATCCCATCATACGCACCATACCATCCTGGAAATAGAGAAAACCGATTGTAATGCAGACTGTTAAAAGCAGCACTGGTATATGGTTCCACAGAACAGCCTCCGCCGGTATGCCAAGCATAAGTCCTCCTACGATGCTTCCAACCGGGATGGTGGCAATTCCTATGAGAATTCCCCGGGAAAAATAGGGGATATCCTCCTTCTCCACCAGTCCAAATCCCATGGGTATGCTGAAATTCAGCGTTCCTCCAAGCATTCCGGCCGTAATACCGCCCGCCATCAGGCCAATTTTCTCATTCTCCGCCAGCGACATCGCGAGCTGATAGCCCCCCATATCGTTGCCCATCAGGATGCCGAACATGCCAGGATCCACGCCGATCAAATGAAAGAAAGGAACAATGACAGGTTCCACAAAGGCAGCCAATGCCGGGGCCAGCGCCATGATACCTGCCATAGATATCATCATAGAACCGATCAGCCGGAAGCCCTGCTGGAACTTTTCTCCGATCCCAAAGCGGTTGCCTGCCAGAGTATCTGCCATCCCTATCAGCACGCCGAAGGCGACAATCCAGGATATCATGCCGTATCCCCCTTCCTGCTCTCTCCACCTTTTCTCGCGGTTATCTCCTCATTTGTATTTCTATGCAGGCATTTTCTCTCATATAGGCATGCCGCCCGCGCACGCAGACGCTCCGGCTCATTGAACATCAAATGGAACTTCAGCTTTCCGGAACGGTACACCTCCTGCAAATCCACATACCCCAGCTGTTCATAATACGGCATCAGCTCTTCTCTCCCTATAGAGATAATATATCTTCCGCCGCATTTCTCCACATATTTTGCGGCCTCTTCCATAAGTCTCAGGGCAATTCCTTCTCTTCGATATTCTTCCCTCACAGTCAAAATGCGGAGTTCATAAGCATTCTGATACATCCACTTCTTTGTTGTCCGGTCCCGGTATTTATCCAGACTGTACCGTCTCCCCGGCGGAGTGATGGATATGAAACCTGCCAGAATGTCCTCAGAAGTATAAGCTCCGATATATTCATTGTAGGCATCCAGCTCATCTGTCAAAACTTCTCTCTCGCTTTCTCCGTGCTGATGAAGCTCGCATGTATAGACCAGATACCGGAGACGGTAAATTTCTTGCCTTTCATCTTCTTCTGCCTTTAATTTCTTGATCTCGAACTTCACGAAAATCGCCTCCCAACGTGTTCCATCGTAACATGTCGGGAAGACGGTTTCCATTCTCTTTGTTACCTTTCGCTGTACATATATTGCTCTTGGCATAAAAAGACACCTTGCCGTTCCCTTCTTAAAAAAGAACAGCAAAGCGTCTTTTAGGCATCGTGTCTATTTCTATTTCCTTCAATAATCGCAGCAGTCCGCTTCTCCTCAACGAATATAACTTGTCTTAATCTTCGTCTCCGGTGCCGGAAGCGGAGCGTCCGCCTGCCTGCCAGCTTCGATACATCTTAGCATCCAAGCCATATTCCGTCCAAGGGTACGCATGATCTGCAGTCCTTCCAGATCCTGCTCTACCTCTTCGGCAGAGTGTCCATGCACCATATTGCAGTAATTGGCTGACACAACCGGCATCTCCGACATCAAGAAATATTTATTCATGACCTCTACTGTCGCCGTTGTTCCCGCCCGTCTTGCAGACGTGACAGCCGCCGCCGGCTTCAGCCGGAAGCTACCGCCAGCCATGAACATTCTGTCAAGAAGCGCCACAAGAGCCCCGTTCGGAGAGGCAAAATAAACCGGGGAACCCACAATCAAAGCATCCGAGCTCTCCATCTTATCCAGAACCTCGTTGACAGGATCATCAGAGAATACACAGCGGCTGTTATTCTTTGCGCAGCCTCCGCAGCCGATGCATCCTCTCACCGGCTTCTTTCCAATCCAGAATATCTCTGTGTCTATGCCTTCCGCCTGCAGCGTATTTGCCGCTTCCTTTAAAGCCCTCCATGTGCATCCCTTTTCATTCGGGCTGCCGTTGAGCAGTAATACCTTCATTAGCGAATACCTCTTTTCTTTTATAAGGAAACAATGATTTAGCCATTACTTCCTTAAATTGTTTCAGTCTGTCCTAGGTGCACAGCTCCATGTGATCACTGCCGGCTCACTGCCAATATTCGTCAGTTCATGCGGTTCTCCTTCATAGACAAGGATAATATCTTCTTCATGGAGCTCATAAAATTCATTTGTCGCTGTATTGTGCATCAGCACGGTCCCGCGGCTGACATAGAACACCTCATGACCGTTTGGATGTCCCGGGTCAATCCCTCCTGTCTGCCCGGGCAGCAGGGTAGAAGAACCGAATGTAATTTTAGGTGTCACCACATATTCCCGGCACACCTCCGGCCCGTCCAAGTATACTTTCGTATCCAGTTTTCTGATAACCTTCATAAACAGCAGCCTCCCTTCATAATCCTACTTAATCTTTGTTTTTGTGTGAATGATCGCATAAACCAGCAATCGTTCTTATGGAAATATGATTGCATCCATACTTTCTTTAGAAAAACTTATCGGCATCGTAGCGCATAGGCTCCCTGCCGCAAGTTTCCCCAGAGAGTACTTCTGCAGCGAAAAGATGATGATCTCCCGCTTGGAACACAGCCTTAACCTCACAGCAAAGATATGCCGCCGCATCTTTAATATAAGGCAGTCCATCCGCATCTTCTCCGCAGAATTCCTGCTTCGTTTTATCTGTCTTTCTTCCTGATATGCGTCCGCAGGCGACTGCTTCCTCCTCCTGTCCTTTTGCCAGAACAGATATGCTGAAAAGCGGCTCTTTCTGGAGAATTTCAGCGGTATAATGAGAAGAAGCTACCGCCACCAATATTTGATTCGGCCGAGAAGATATCTGTGTCAGCCATGCGGCTGTCATCAAATTCTTCTTATCTCCCAATTTAGACCCGATCACATAGACTCCCTGCGTGATTGCGTTCATATAACGATTATCCGACATGATATCTTTCGCCTCCTGTTAGCCGAAGAGCGCCATAAGGCGCTCCCCGGTATTTTGAAATATTGGAGAAATATTATATAACCTTTCCTATACGTTTATCCCGGCGTCCAGTCTCAAAACAAAGCTGTTCAGATGCTTTTTATCCTGGCGCCTGTTCAGATTTTAGAGAACAACCTTCTCAAATCCCATGTAATCACAGAACGCGGCCATCTCTTTTGTATAGTCCCCTTCCTTCAGCACAAAGTGATGATCCATTCCTTCTGCCATCAGCTTATCCATCACTTCCTGAACATCCTTGTCAAACTGCAGATTGACAATCAGCTTAGAGCCTCCTGCAACCCATTCGTCATAAGAAACATCCAGCGTTCTCGCCTTGGCAATCAGCACTTTATAATTGCCTCCATTGCCAACGATCGACGATACCGTAATGGGATCCATTGCCTTAAGCGGAACACCGACAAAGGTTCCCAGTTCGCCGCTCGGATTGATCTGCGCGCGGGACAGATCGCCTGCCAGGGACATAGCCGTGCTTCCCTCATGGGCAACCGGCAGGATATTGCGTTCTCTGTCAATGCTTCCTGCCTCTCCAAGAGCAACAGCGCCGCCGCCTGCCAGCAAGTTCAGGATATTGATGATGAACGTATGTCCAATATCTCCTTCCGTGTCCACAACGATGCCCTCATCTGCCAGCCAGGAGGACGGAAGATTCATCAGCCCGCCATAGTTCGGGTAGCATTCCGCGGCGAGAGCTGTCAGTTTATTCTGGCTGATGATCTCCTTCGTTGCCATATAAACTTTTGCCATATAGAGGAGCGCTTTATGATCCGCAACCGACTTGCCAGACCTTGCGCTCAGCTCTTTCAGCTTCGCCTCAGCCTCTTCATCGCTGTATGTATCGGCAATTTTCGTGATATCTTCCATTTCCAGATGGATCAAAGTCACACCCGTCTTCTTGGAGAAATCCCACTCTTCCTTGCTCATATCCTGAGGCCCGCATACCCTCCATGTCTGACGCGGTCCAACGAGGGCGATCTTCATCTTCGCACACAGCTTCACAGCTTTGCCGACCATCGCATAGCTTGCGATCTTATCCGCCAGGCCTTCATCTTCCGGAAGCCCATAGACATAATCATACGTATAACCCATCGCCTTCAAGATGGATCCATAGTGCTGGATACAACCGATAGAGAATGTCTCCGTATAGGGAACCGCCCAGTACATGGTAGGCACCTTCACCATGTTGGTGAATATATATTTCAGGGAGTCAATCGCCCAAGTAATATCCATCACAACCAGACTGTCGATATCTTCTTCATTCATCAAATCTGCAGCCTCTATTGCCTGTGCGGGAACTTCTATCAGCTTCGGATAGCTGACCACTTCCAGATCCGCCGCCTTCAGCGCCTTCACTGCCCCGTCCATAAGTTCAGGGAATCTCTCGCCTCCGGACTCTACCGGATTTGCCACTCCCACAATTCCGATTTTTGCTTTCATACTTCTTCACTCCTTTTGCTCATTCAGGATATTGAATTTCACCTGATTTTCCCATGCATCCTTCTGCGACAATTATTTCAATCCGGCAATTTTCAGTGCCTCATCGATTGCCTGCGTCTCTTCCTCGGTAGCCGGAAGAATCGGAAGCCTCGGATCCCCTGCCGGATGTCCAACCATCTCCACCGCCTTCTTCAGCAAGGACGGGAAGTTGCTCTCATCGCCAATCACTGATGTCAGCGGAGCAAGATTCCAGTAAATCTTCTGAGCTTCTTCGATCTTGCCTTCCTGTACCAGATGCATAATATCAATGACTTGCTTCGGCGCCACATTCGCTGTTGCGAGAATGATCGCCTTCAGGCCGATTGCACAGGAGGGAAGAGTCAGGTCATCACAGCCTGTGAAAAGCGTAATCTCATCTGTACTGTATTTTCTCAGAATGCTGGCTAAAAACGGCAGGCTCCCGCTTGTCTCTTTCATTCCCACAACATTCGGGATGGCAATCAGCCGTTCAAACAGCTCCAGAGTAATGTTGATTCCAGTTGCGGCCGGATGGTTGTACAGTACGAGGGGAAGTCCAACCTCTCCCAATGTCTCATAGTGCTTCACCATGCCATCGTCGGTCGTATTGCCGATCGGAGAAAGGACGAGAGCTGCATCCGCTCCGGCATCCTTGGCATCTTTTACCATTTCAAGAGCAGCAGCGGTTGTCTGCGCGCCAGCTCCTGCAATCACATAACCGTCGCCAATCACTTCTTTGCAGGCTTTAATTCCAGCAATCCGTTCTTCTCTTGTCAAAAATGCATGCTCTCCGCTGGAGCCGCTGAATGCGACGCCGGCGCACCCAACGCTCATGTAATATTTTACGTTCTCTTTCAGTGCTTCTAAGTCAATGTTGCCTTCCTTGTCGAAAGGGGTGATTAATGCCGGAAAAACGCCTTTAAATACAATTGATTTTTTCATATTTTCTACCTCCGTTTTCTGAAATGCCGCATTATGTATGATACGTACACTTTGATTTCTGATTTCTATCGCTTTTTATTACAGAAGACTAATCACATACTCCAGGTTCTCGCGGAAAGATCCGTCTTTCACGAAGTTCTTGGCAAACAGCGCGCTTCCCATTGTGAACGTCCAAGGATTCATCGCCTTGACTGTCTCTACACGCTCCTTTGTGCCGATGCTTCCTGCCAGGCAGACCGGATGTTTTGCTTTCTGTACAAACTCCCGGCAGAAGTCATCCACATTCTCTCCTGTATAACGGTATCCGAGAAGATCTGTCCCATAGATTCCTTTCTCAGCGAACTGAGCTTCCTGAGCCAGCATTTCTTCTACTGTTCCTTCCAGAATACTCGGAGTCTGGGATACTCTTCCCACAAACGGACAATATTTCAGATTTGTTGTCTTAACATACTCGAAAACACTGTCAAAATACAGGGTGCCCAGCAGATAGTCAAATCCGCACTCTACTCCCAGCTTAGCTCCTCTCATGCACTCTTCCTCAGTGTAGCTTACAACCTCAAGAAATGTAGTCTTGCCGTTGGCCTTCATGACATCTACCAGCTGTTTCATTGCTGCCGGCTCCAGGCCATGGTCCTTGAATCCCCAGTATTTTACCGGAAGGTCTTTGCAGCTGTCGAATACCTCCAGCGCATTCGGTACGGTTACGTCATTGTGGGTCAGCATAACAATTAATTCTGACATTGGTACAATCTCCCTTCGTTCATGATTATTTTGATTACGTTCTTGATCTTGTCTTAAATTTTCTGCCACTTTATTCTTTGGCCTGCGCACTTGGCGCGTCTTGTCTACAGCGTTTTCTCGAAGCAATCTCCCAAATCCCGGAAAAGATTACAGTACATCTCGTAGTTGCGGTCGTATACTTCTTTGTCCGCAGGATTTGCATGGTAGGTATCCTTGATCTCAATCATGCTGTCTGCCGCGTCTGCTATGCTTGGGAAAATCCCTGTCGCCGTGCCGGCCAGAATTGCTGCTCCCAAGCAGCCAGCCTCCTTCGATTTCACGGTAACCAGCGTGACATCGTTGATATCCGCCTTGATCTGGTTCCAAACCGGGCTCTTAGATCCTCCGCCAATGGAACGTACTTCCTTGACCTCAATCCCCATGCCCTTGAGTGCTTCCAGATTTCTTCGAAGAATAAAGCCCAGCGACTCCATAATAGCCCTGGCAAAATGAGGTTTCCTATGATTCAGCGTGAATCCGAACCATACTCCCTTCGCTTTGGCGTTTACATCGGGAGCCATCGAGCCCTGAAGGTGCGGCAGCATCACCAGACCTTCACAGCCTGCCGGCACACTTGCTGCCTCCCTGCTAAGAAGGTCATAGGCATCTCCTGCACCTGAAGCCTCCACAGCCATCTCCTCGCTGCAGAATTTGTCGCGGAACCATCTCAATGTCATTCCGCCTGTTGTAAATGTATGGATCATATAGGTATCTGGCAGCGCAAAGTAATGAAGCGGCATTTTGCCATTCGGATCGAATACTGGATGAGATACCGGAGCGCAAATTGCAAGAGCAGCCCCGATTGTCTCAGAGAACATCCCTTCTCGAATGTTGCCGGCGCCAATCGCGCATGCGACCTGATCCAAGGCTCCTGAGCACACTGTCACTTCACAGGGAATGCCAAGCTCCGCCGCCGTCTCCGGACGCATCTTGCCAACCACTTGAGCCGACTCCACTACCTTCGGCAGCTGTTCTTCCTGTATTCCGATGAAATCCAGCATTTCTTTCCAATAACATTTGTTGATGATGTCCCAGTACGTAGAGGAACACAGAAGCGATCCTTCCGTACAGAACTCTCCTGTCATGCGATACAGGAAATAATCTTCGATCAAAAGGAATTTCGCCGTTTTCTCAAAGATCTCCGGTTCGTTTCTCTTCACCCACAGCACCTTGGATGCGGGCCAGCACGGCTCGAAGCTCACCTGTCCGGTCACCCGGTAGCAGGCATCATCCCCGAAACGCTCTTTAAACATCTTCGCTTCCTCGTCTGCCCGGTTATCCATCCACACAATGGCGTTGCGCAGCACCCCGCCGTTCTTATCCAGGAACAAAAGCGTCTCGCCCTGGGCGGAAATCGCCAGCGCAGCCTTGTCATCCTTCTGGATGGCATAGCTCTTCTGAACCTCGGCAAGCCCCGCTTTGAACGCATCCCAATACGTCTCTGCAGCCACTTCCACAAAGTTCACCTGGGGAGTTAACAGCTCATACTCCTGGGTAGAGACCGCCAGCATCTTTCCTTTGCTGTCAAAGAGTGCAATTTTCAGGGCAGTCGTGCCCAAATCCAGGCCAATCAACAAATCCATTCGGAAATTCCCCCTTTCCATATCACCCCTGAAAGATTACATTTATTGTTTGACTGTATCCTAACATTTGCCAGTCAATCAGTCGATTATCTTCTTTGCCCCTCCCTTTACATTCCTTGTTATCACTTTTTTCACCTGTTCCTTTTTCTGCGTTTTTCCTTTGTTTTATCGATATGAGAAGCTTTTATGTCTTGCTTTTTCCAAGAAAACGCCTTGACCTCGCGCGAAAAATATATTACTATTTTATGTAAGCCGACAAATATTTGCATTATTGCAAATATTGATCTACATTAACTATCTTGCTATTTGGAGGGATTGCCATGGCAGCTATTTTCTGGTCACATGCCAATAGCTATGTGGGGGATTATTCCATTGTCAAGAGGACTCCCCACAAAGAATTCATCGAGGGCTATCACTATCATGATTTCTATGAAGCCCAGTTCTATTTCAGCGATTCTACAGATGAACCGCTGGGCACAATTATGCTTGGGGAGGAAATGTATAAACCGAGAAACGGAGATGTGTTCTTGATCAATATGTTTGATCCGCATTACATACAGATGGATTTCAGCAAGCATTATGACCGCTACTGTGTATCCATTTCTCCGACGCTGATGCTGTTTATCTGCACGGAACATTCCAATTTGTTCACGATATACAACAAGAACAACCAGCATTATCCGTTGATGCACATGAATGCCCATCAGCAGGAGACTTTTCTCACGCTGTATCACCAGTTTGAGAAGCTGCTGAATGAAGTGGAGCACGGCAAACGCTTCTTAGAGCAGTCTTTGCTGTTCGGAATCATTGCCCTGCTGTATAATATTTACTATTCCGAGACACAGATTACCGCTACAGATTCCTTGCATATGTCAGTTCTTACGAAACTTGTCCGCTACATTGATGACCATATCGCCGACGACCTGTCGCTGAAGACGCTCTCGGAAGTGACCAATTTCAGTACCTACCATCTATGCCGTATTTTTAAGAAAAACACCGGGACAACCTTGAACAAATACATTGTCTCTAAGAGGATTGAAAATGCCAAACTTTTGCTGGCCGGAACTTCCTCCATCCAGAATATCAGCAAAGAGGTGGGCTTTAACAACTATAACCATTTCTACCGCTGCTTCCGTCAGATTGTGGGCCTGAACCCTGCGGATTACCGGGAAATAATGGAGACCGAAGGAGAAGAAGGGCTCACCCGTGCTACTCTCACTGCTCCCGGCAAGCGATAATGGAGAGGAAAAGAGAAGTCCATAAAAGTCCGCAATCAAGGGCAGCCGAAGCTGCCCTTGATTTTTGGATCGCTGTTCATGATTCCTTCTTCCACTTCTGCATAGCGGCGCCTTGTTCCGGCGGCAGGCAGTTTTCCGCATAGATTCTCATGAATCCTTTTTCTATCCGAGGCGGCGGCAGAACAAGTTTCTCTCTCCGCTGCCGCAGCACTTCTTCTGCCACCTGCAGTTCCAGCCGACGCCCTTCGATATCAATCTCAATGGGATCTCCATCCTCGATCAGGGCGATGGTCCCTCCCAGCGCGGCCTCAGGAGACACATGGCCCACAATCGGCCCATGGCAGAAACCGGAGAAGCGGCCGTCGGTAATCAGGGCGACGCTCTCATCCAGCCCCAGGTTCACAATTGCCTCCGTAGCCTCCATGATCTCCACCATTCCAGGCGCTCCCACAGGGCCGGCATAGCGCACAACCACCACATCCCCCGGCTGAACCTCCTCGCTCACAATCGCTTCATGGGCTTCCCGATCACTGGAGTATACTTTGGCCTTCCCGATGAAATGATGCATCTTGGGGCGCACAGTAGAGGAACGGATCACCGCTCCGTTCGGCGCCAGATTCCCTTTCAATATCGCAAGCCCTCCGTCGGCCGTCATCGGATTGTCCAGGCTGCGGATGATCTCATTGGGCTTGGCAGGCGCCGACTTCAATATCTCTCCCAATGTTTTTCCGCACACATTCAGGCATCCTGTATGAATCTGTTCTTCAATCTGCTTGAAAATCGCCGGAACTCCTCCTAATCCGTGAAGAGAATCGACTCCGTACTTTCCATTCGGGCGAATATTGACGATGCAGGGCGTCGTGCGGCTGAACTGCTCGAAATCATCCAGCGTCAGATCAATATCCAGCTCATTGGCAAGAGCAATCAAGTGCATCACCGCATTGGTGGAGCCGCCGATGGCCAGATCCATACGGATCGCGTTTTCCAGCGCCTCTCTCGTAATAATCTTAGAGGGGGTCAGCCCCTCATGCACCATCTGTACAATGCGCCTTCCCATACTCCTGCAGCTGGCCAGCTTATCTGTATAGACAGCCGGAATCGTAGAAGAACGGGGCAGCGTCATTCCCAGGGCCTCTGTCAGTATCTGCATCGTGTTGGCCGTCCCCATAGAAGGGCAGGCTCCCATCGTTGGACAGGCCTGATATTCCGCCGCCGCAATCTCCTCTTCCGTCGCTTCTCCCTTCGAGGCCTTCCCATAGCAGAATTCCGTCACGTCGCAGAGCATGAACGGATCTCCATTCAGGCAGCCGGTTAACATCGGCCCGCCGGTACAGCAGATCGTGGGCAGATTCAGCCTTGCGGACGCCAGCAGCGTACCAGGCACAATATTGTCACAGCTGGACAGAAGGACAAGGCCGTCAAAATGCTGGATGCTGCTGACCACTTCAATACTCCCCGCCACCAAATCTCTCATAGCAAGATCCATACACATCTTATCGGTGCCGATGGCCACTTCTGCGCAGGTAGATGGCACACCGAACTCGAAGGGGATTCCTCCCGCCTGCCATACCCCTTGTTTGATTGCGTCCGCCAGCTGGCGCAGATGCGTATGGCCTGCGGAGTTTTCACTGAATGTGTTGGCAATGCCAATATGCGGCTTTCCCGGCAGTTCTTCCGGCGTATAGCCGCTTCCCTTATACACAGCCCTCGCGTGGGCCGCCTTCGCCCCCTCAAAGTTCTCTTTTACAAACCCCATAAATAACCTCCTTCGTTTTCATTCTTTCATTCGATGTGATGCCCGCGATGCCCGCGCGGCAGTCATGTCCGTTTCTTTTCTTAAAAGAAGGCGCTGATTTCATTGGTCCTTCTTTCAGATCCTTTCTACCATATGTACTCTATAATATCAGGATACCCTCCCGGGCTTATCTAGTAAATCACATTTGTTGCTCTTCTTTTGCCGTCCATTGCCAATCATTCAGTAACCTTTTTGTTATTCATTGCGAACCGCATAACGTATCTTGCTCGTATAAGTTCATCTTCTTGCTTCCTTTTTTCTCTGGCGCTATGGTAAACGTATATCAGGATATCAGGGGGAACGATTCATGAATATCGATTTAAATCAGATCATGCTTTGGCTAATGGGAATCTGCGCGCTGGCCGGCGGCATCGACCGGATAACCGGCTGCCGCCTCGGTATTGGGGATGCATTTGACGAGGGGTTCCACGCTCTGGGGGAACTGGCTCTCGGCATGGTTGGCATGCTCTGTCTCGCCCCTGTGATTGCCGATGTTCTGTGGCCAGCCCTCTCCCCAGTGTTCCGGTCCCTTCATATGGACCCCTCTGTTATCGCCACACTGATTGCCAATGACATGGGCGGCTATTCTCTCGCCATGGAACTGTGTGATTCCATGGAGGCCGGACTGTTCTCCGGCGTCTTTGTCGCCTCTATGCTGGGATGTACCCTTGTCTTCACCATCCCGGTCGCTTTCCATATATTGGATGAAGAAGACAAACCCTATTTCTCCTACGGCCTGCTCATTGGCATCCTCACTATCCCTGCAGGTTCTATTGCAGGCGGGCTTCTAGCCGGCCTATCTTTAGGAACCATTTTCATCAATTCTATCTTTATCATCCTTCTGTCCCTCTGTCTCGCCCTCGCCTTGTACCGGGCCGCAGACAGAACCATCCGATGCTGTCTGACAGCAGGAAAACTAATCACCGCGCTGACCTACATCGGCCTGACCGCAGCAGCATTTCAGTACTTGACAGGAGTTGTCCTGATCCCCGGCATGCTGCCTGTCATGGATGCCATGTCAGTGGTGGCCGCCTGCGGGGTTACACTGCTCGGCACTTTTCCGCTGCTTCGACTCTTGACACGTTTTCTGAAGCATCCCCTCGCTTGGCTCGCAGACCGCATGGGGGTGGATGAGGAAAGTACCACAGGCCTCGTCTACTCACTCGCCAATTCCGTACCTGTCTACAAAAGGATGGGCAGTATGAGCAAAAAAGGAATTGTGATCAACACAGCCTGGCTCGTCTGTGCTACCGCAGCCTTGGGAGATCACCTGGCCTTTACATCCAGCGTCCAGCCCGACTATCTCATCCCTCTCATCGCAGGCAAGCTGCTCGGAGGGCTTCTGGGTATCCTTATCGCCCTAAAGCTGCCAGGGCCGCAGTAATCTCTGCACAGTCATCTTTGCATACAGCAGAAGAGGCGCGCCAAACGCGCACCTCTTCTGTGTTCCCGCTCAGGCAGGAACGATTGGTATTTGGTATATAGATATTAGCATAATTCTCTCGATTCCCGCATACATGTCTGCGGTTACGGCTACACTTCTTTACCCGCTTTTATCTCAGCATACATCTCCGTCTTCGCCTCTCTGTATCGCAGATAACATTCGGAAGCTCCCTTGGGCGCTGTCGCCAGCGTCATGATAATCTCCGTCGCTACCGACACCACGCCGGCAGCCCATGTGATATCAATGCCCAGCGGCTTGCCTCCAAAAATATAGCCCCAGGCAATCCACACTATGCAGATGATAATCCCGAAAAGCAGGCTCCAGAACATCGCTTTTTCGTTGGGCCGCTTCCAGATCAAAGAAATGGTGAATACAATTCCGCACACAGCCCACACCGTATATGCGTTGGACATAATACTTACGATATCGTTGGATAAAATTCCAAGCATCTGGAAAGCCACACCGAAAATTACAATCAAAATCTTAGTCAGCCACATTTTTCTGCTCTCGCTCAGCTCACTCTTCGCCCTCGGCACATAAGCCTCCATAGCAGTACTGGACATCAGCATGATCTGGCTGGGAGCCGTGGACATACTGGCCGCCAGCACTCCGCACCCTGCCAGGCCAAACATCACTGGACCGAATTGCTGGGAAATCGTATACCACGCAGTAGACGGCTCCATTTCCGGCCACAGATATTTTCCGATTGTGGCGACAATAATGACGCTGGCAAAGAACAAGATTGCGAATATAGGAAGCATCAGCTGCGCCTTCTTGGCAACTTTGACAGTCTTGGCGCCGAAAGTTCCGGCAACAGACAACGCGCTTACCACACATACAAACGGCTGCAGCAGAATCGTCCCGATAATATAGCTCGTACTTCTGGAACCGCCGAACAGTTTAAACGTTCCGGTGGATTCCAGTCCCTCGATCACCTGTCCGTAATTTCCTCCAATGGCCCCCAGGCACACAATGAGCATCAATCCCACAGAAATTACCAGCATGATAATATGAATGAGGTTCACGCTCGCCAGACCCTTCATGCCGCCCATCAAAGCCAGCAAAGTCAATGCCGCAATTGTAATGGCGATGCTAACTGCCTCACTAATGCCAAGCAATGTCCTAAGAAGTCCTGCTACAATAACCATCTGGGCGCTGACTGCCCCTGCCAGCGCTACAAAGACTACGGCCGACACACAGAGAGAAACTCTTGGCCCATAGTAAGCTTTGAACACTTCTCCCAAGGAGTTAGCTCCATATTTGTAGGCTGCAGCCCGGTAAGCATCCACATAGAAATAGGTGATGCCCCAACCGATAATATAGGCATAAAACGTCCACAGGTAGGCAATATCATATTGGAATACGCCAGACGTATTGCCAACCACATAACTTCCGCTTACTACATTTCCAGCCATCAGACTAAATACAAGCCACAGTCCCATACTCTTCTTGCCCGTCGTATAATCTTCGGAAGTGGCATTTTCATTTTTCTTTCTCGAACGGTATTCCAGAAAAATCGCAAACAAGATGCAGAAAACAAAATAACCTATTACAATTGCAATTGTCATCCGTAAATCCTCCTATACATCACATAAATATTTGCTGGAAGGCAACCTTCCCTCTCTTAATTGTCGCCATAGGCACAAGCATTCTGTCGCATTTCTGTTCGCCGCCATACAGATCCTTCATCGTATAATCCTTCTCATACATGCGGAAAATCGCCGCATCTGCAGGTCTTCCTATTTCTAAAGTTCCCGCCTCCTCCAAAAGTCCCCATGTCTTGGCCGGCGTATAGGTAACTGCCTTCACAACTTGTTCCAGCGTCATTCCGGCATTTAAGTACAGAGCCATCTTCACCATCAGCCAGCCTGACGGCTTCTTAAATGCCGTATAATTCACTACATCCGTAGAGAGAATATCTGGCTGGAAACCGTCTGCAAATCCTTTCCTCACACTGTCAAAAGACAAATGTCCCCTTGCACATCCGCTCTCAAAAAGCACCCCACGCTCTCTTGCGCGTCTCATGCAATCCAATACTTTGCCATTTTGATCAAAAATTGTCGTTCCATTGGCAGGACGGTATATGTGCGTCATGAGATCTCCGGGCTCTAACATCCCTACCACATCTTCCACTTGAATCCCTTCTGCCAAAGGTCCGAAATGTACCATAACATGACAGCGGTACCCCTCTTCCCTTAGCTGCTTAGCTGTCTTAACCGATTGTTCCAGGGAAGCCAGCCCATACTCCCCGGTCACTTCGTAATTGACCCGCTGCTTAATCCCCACAAGCGTATCTTTGTACTGTTCAAAAAGCGGACGCAGCACTTCTAATGTTCCATAGCACGGATCTGGGATTTCCTCATGCGCCCCTGTCTCAACACCATATTTTGTCGGACTGACAGCGGCCTTGATTGTTGTCCACGACGGGACAATGTCATTCTGGTAGAACCCCTTGAAATTATAAATGCCGGCGCTTCCAGGATCAATCGCTGTAGTTACGCAGCTCGGCGGGCAAAGTATATCCGCTTTTGTGCCCAGCATACTGCAGCTCTCGTTCACATGGACATGGGCATCAATCAGTCCAGGCGTCACATAGCAGCCTTCTGCACCGATCTCCCAACCCGCGTCCTCATTTCCCGGCGCGGCAAATTTTCCATCTTTGATATAGATATCCCTTTTCTCGGCTGTCCCTTCTGCTGGGTCTATAACCGTTCCTCCCCGTATTATCATGTCATACATTGTTTGCTGTCTACCTCCTGTCTGACATTAACGCTGTTGCCCCATAATCGGGCGGCAAGCAGCCCCCTTAGCCCGCCGCCCATCTTAGATTGCCATATACCATTTCCTGATGCTATTTCATGACTTCATCACGCTTACGCAATATAGCCGCCCAAAATATCTACGCAGGCGCCGGACACATACCCTGCTTTCTCGGAAGCAAGGAACGTGATAACCGAAGCGCATTCCGAGGGTTCTCCGAACCGGTTCAGCGGAATCTGGCTGCGTATCTGATCCTGCACCTCCTTGGGAAGCACCTGGGTCAGCGCCGTATTGATCCTGCCCGGCGCCACACAGTTCACAGTAATATTATAGGGCCCCATTTTCTTCGCCAGCGAGAGGGTCATTCCGATAATCCCAGCCTTCGTCGCCGAATAGTGGACACCGGCTTTGTTGGCTCCGAAGCGTCCCGCCATTGATGAGAGATTCACAATTCGTCCCCAGCGCTTTTCCTTCATCTGGTAGAAAGCCTGCTGTGAGCAGAGGAAACTCCCCAGCAAGTTAATCTTCATAACCTGTTCGAACTGTTCTGCCGGAATATCCTCGAAGGGAACTTTCGGTGAGATCGCCGCATTGTTGATCAGAATATCTACTGTTCCAAGCTCCTGCGCCGTCTTCTGGAACATGTCTTTGATATCCTGCTCTGATCCCACATCCGCTCTTACATAGATGGCCTTCACTCCAAGGTCCTCCACTTCTTTTGCTGTCTGCAGTCCTACCTCATCATTCACATCGTTCACGCACACATGGACGCCCTCCGCTGCCAGCGCCAGTGCTGTCTCCTTGCCGATTCCCTGTCCTGATCCCGTGACAATCGCCACTTTTCCTTTGATTCCCAGATCCATATAACTTCTCCTTTCTTAGACTTCAACCTACCTATCATATCTCCGGCGCCGATTTCTGAAGAATGGTTACCGGAGGTACAGAACGGTCATCAGTAATCATATCGATCACTACGGTTCCCTTTGCCGCGAATGCCTGGTCAAGAACTTCATCAATCTTGTTCGGATCATCCAGACGGATTCCGGTAAGTCCGCAGGCCTCAGCCAGTTTCGCATAATCCACCGGATAGATTTCGCAGGCGTTCGTGTTAGCGCCAAATTTCGAGTGTTCAGCGTAATACTGGTATCCCAGCATCTCATTGTTCAGCACAACGCATACCACGTCGATTCCTTCTCTCTTACAGCACTCCAGCTCGCTCCATGCGTGCGCAAAGCCGCCGTCTCCAGTAATACAGAAAACTTTTCTGTCTGGCTGCGCTACTTTTACGCCCATCGCCATGGGAAGCCCCCATCCAAGGCCGGCCATCCCTCTTGGCAGATAAAACTCCCTCTCATCCTTAGACGTAATATAGTTGGCAATCCAGATAGAGGAGAAGCTGGCATCCGCCACGAGCAGATGATCTTTGTCCAGATGCTTCTCCAGCTCTGCCATGAGTCTCTCCGGCTTCACAGGCGGCTTATCCGCGAGTGTGGTTACATCCTGGATCTCCTCCATATGTTTCTGTCTCGCTTCCTGAATAGCCTGCTCAACATCGGCTCGTCTGGAAACGCGCAGACGTTTATCCAGCTTCGCCATCTCCGCGTCCAGCGCCGCCAGAGTCGCCTTCGCGTCTCCCGCCAGGCGAAGCGCTTCATAATTTCTTCCAATCTCACAAGGATCCATGTCAATATGAATAAAGGCCGCATTCTTCGGAAGAAGTGTCCAGCTGTCCGTACCGTTCTGGTTTGTACGGTTGCCGACTAGAAGAACCACGTCTGCTTCCTGTATCATCGGGCGCATAAACTTTGTCATCCCTCTCCGATCCATGATGTAGGCGCTGACCCCCATGGTAAGAGGATGCGTCTCATCCACCGATCCCTTGCCCATCAGCGTAGTCATAACCGGGATAGAATATTTCTCCTGAATTGCGCGGATTTCCGGCTGTGCCTTAGAAGAGATCACTCCCCCTCCCGCGTAGATCACTGGATTTTTTGCCTCCATCAGAAGACGGGCCGCTTCCTCAATCTTCCCCGTATCAGCCACCGGTCTCTCCAGCGGATAGTTTCCAAGATTCATCGTCCGGTAGAAGGTGTGCTCATATTTCGTATCGTCGTTGAAGACACTGACAGGAAACAGCAGGACAGCCGGCCCTGGACGGCCGCTCGCCGCAGCAGTGAAGGCCATGTCGATATAGTCTTCAATGCGCTCCTTGCAGTATACTGTCTTCACAAATTTTGCGCAGCTTGCGAACATCTCTTCATGCTTGATCTCCTGGAATGCATTCTTGTCATAATCCGGAAGTCCCACCTGCTGTACAATAGCCACAATTGGATGGGAAGCTGTCAGGCATTCCATCAGTCCTGGAACGAGCAAGGTTGCGGCCGGCCCGTTCTGCGCAGTAACCACCGGCACTTTCCCGCTGGCCATCCCATATGCCTGCGCCATATAAGTCCCTGTGTTTTCCTGCCGGTACGCAATCTGCCGGATCCCCTGTTCCATACAGGCCAGCACAATCTTTGTCGGATTGCTCTGCCCAAATATGTAATCTACTCCATGGCGCCTCAGGCAGGCAGCCACCGCCTGGGCATTCGTCATCTTTACCTTCGTCTCTTTCATCTGAATTCTCCTTTCTTATTGAGGGATATATCTGCCCTTTGTCAAACAAGTACGTCTGCTTCAAAGGGAATCATCAAGGGCAAAAACTCTCATCCCGGTCTGCAGGCAGCCCGTCTGCCTCTGCTATGGGACTGGACCTTTACAGTTTTTATAAATAGCAAGAATAATGCCATCTATTTCCATTTCCCTATTTTTGTGTAATATTTCTATTTTAGCCCCCGATATTTTATTCATATTATACAAATATTTCACTTTCCATTTCACAAATTCCCTTTTATTTCCAAATAAATAGGACTTATTTAAATAAATTTAAATAAGTCCTATTTATTGCATTTTGAACAATTGTCTGCTATGCTATCCATAAAGGAGGAATTCCCATGAAACCAATGATCGCTGTCTTTACAGAAAATGATACTGACCGCAATCACCTTTGCGAGAGCTTAAGGGCGCTCTTCTCTTCCTACTTGGAAGTTGTGCCCCTTACGCTGTCCACAGCCGGCACTCTCAAGGCTGCCCCAAAGGCTGTCCTTGTAAATACCACGTCTCTTCCCCACGCGGAGAGGCTCTTTCCTGAGAGCCACATTCTCTACGCCAGCCGGTTCCTGAACGGCAACAACCTGGACCGGCTGATGAGTCTTCCCGGCGGCAAGGAAGTCCTCGTGGTGAATAAGCCCCGCAGAGTTGCTGAAGAAATGGTCTCCAATCTTCTTACCCTTGGCATCAGCCATCTGAAACTGATTCCCTATTGGCCTGGCTGCGATATGGACACTTCTCCTTATGACACGGCAGTCTATGCGGGATTCCGCTACTATTGCCCAGATAACATGAAAAATTATATCGACTTGGGATTCCGGTCTCTTATGCCTTCCGTACTCACGAGGATTATCAAAATATACAATCTTCCCTCTGATTTCATGGATCAAATACAGATACAATCTGTCAAACTCGTTGTCGACGGATTGTTTCGTCTAAGGAATTCTTATTCCAAGGCTACCTATGACCGCAAGAATTTTGAGCAGGCTTTCCTGCTGAGCAGCAATGCCTTGATCAATATTAATGACAGCGGAATTATCACTGCCTTTAACGACGCGGCGTGTTCACTTTTGGACATACCGTACACCGACGCGATCGGACGTCCCTACGGAGAAATTTTCGGTTCATACCGGCAGCTGATGACCCTTATCCGCGCCGGGCATGCCGCCTCTAACCGAACCATCCGCCTAAAGAACCAGACGGCCTTCGTCACCGTCAATTTGGTGGATATCCAGGACAAGACCCACTTATTCCTGAGTATTCTCCCGGCCAACACCCTTCAGCGCACTGCCGAGCGGTCAAGGCAGGCACTCAAAGATACCGGTTTTCGGGCAAAATATACCTTCTCCGATATCAAAGGCCAATCCCCGTCCATACAAAGGGCTGTCAAGATCGCTTCTTTCTTCGCCAAAAGCGACAGTACCCTTCTTATCACTGGAGAAAGCGGAACCGGCAAAGAACTGTTCGCTCAGTCCATTCACAATGCTTCTCGGCGGGCAAACCGGCCCTTTGTCGGCGTCAATTTTGCCGCCCTGCCGGAGACGCTCATAGAGAGCGAACTGTTCGGATATGAAGAAGGCGCCTTTACAGGCGCCGTCAAAGGAGGCAAACAGGGATTGTTCCGCAGTGCCCATACTGGCACGATCTTCCTAGATGAAATCGGGGATATCTCTCCCGCCGTCCAGAGCCGTCTTCTCCGCGTGCTGGAAGAGCGGGAAATCATGCCGGTGGGTTCCACTAGGCTGATCCCAGTAGATGTGCGGATTATCTGTGCGACGAACAAAGATCTGTCCCAGATGGTGGCCGCGGGGAGCTTCCGGGAAGATCTGTATTTCCGTCTCAAAACCCTTAAGCTTATGGTTCCGCCTCTTCGCGAGCGTACAGAAGATATACCCGAACTTCTCACCTCCATGCTGCCAGACGGGCAGGAGCTTCCTCCAAGTCTTCAGCGCCGTCTCATGTCCTACTCCTGGCCAGGAAATGTCCGGGAACTGAAGTCCTTCGCCGAAAACGCGGAACTGTTCTTAGATTTGTCCTACACAGATCCTGAAGAGCAGGCTATCTGGGACAGCGTGGCAGACGCCTTCTTCTCGGATGATCCCGCATCCATTTGCCGGGAGTATGTCTCCTTGTCAGAGGATGACATCGCCATCCTTCACTGTATCCAGGATATTACATCTTCCGGAAGAACTGTAGGAAGAAGCTCCCTCTCCCAGCGTGAGGAACTGATCTTCAGAAATATCACTGAATCGAAGCTTAAGACACATTTGAGAAAACTGGAAGCGGGAGGCTACATTAGGACTGGCCGCACCCGGCAGGGGATCTCTCTAACTCCGTCTGCCCTGCCGATCCTGAATCCGTCTCCGTCCCCTTCCGCTCTCCCTGAATAGCCCATATTCAGCAAGGCAGCATTATCCTTCCTGCTCCACATCTCGTTTCCCGAACACGAACTGATCCCTGCCCTGCTTCTTCGCTTCATAGAGCAGGCGGTCAGCTCTGTGGTATAATTTATCAATATTATACTCCCTCACAACAGGAAGCACGCCTACGCTGCAGGTGACATGCTCTTCCTGGATATGTATCTGGCCGATTTCCTCCCTCAGTCTCCTCAGCTGTTCCTCTATCTCCTCCCTTGACATTTGGTAATTGATGAGGGCCACAAATTCATCTCCCCCTAGCCGTCCAAGAATCCCTTTGTTGCCGAATACCCTTTTCAGATTCTCAGCTACTCCTTTCAAGATCCGATCCCCTTCCGGATGGCCGAATCTGTCATTGATCTCTTTAAAACGGTCAATGTCCATGATGATAAAGCATCCGGTTTTTCCTTCTTCCGGCGATTCCATATTGCCAAGCATACCTTCTCCCACTTGAAAAAACTGCCGTCTTCCCAACAGTCCGGTAAGCCCGTCCAGCCTTGCTTCATAGTATAGATAATTAAAATTTTTCTGATACATCAGCACGATGATCACAACGAGAAGCGCAAGGGAAATCATGCCTAATAAGAATTGAATCTGCAGATGCATGATATCGTAGGAGGCATTCTCCTGCAGACTAACCCCGTACCTGGACATCACGCTGCCGATCCGATTTGTAAAATACACGGCCACGCTGAATGAAGACAGTAATACAAGAATCAGCATTACCGCAATGCCTCTCCGGTTACGCATCACAGAAGCATTGATTTCATCAATTTTCTTAATCCGCTGGAACAGTCTAGTGGCATGATCCGACCTGCGCAGGGTATAGCACAGAAATACAATCAGATCTACTGCTGCTGTGGAAATAAGAAAATCCCACCTCTTAATATCTTCCAGCGTATTGGCAGCCGTAAATCCCATCTCTGGGAAAAAGGCCCCCATAAATCCATATACGATTATCGTATGAAGCACTCTTCCGAAGGAGGATACCACCAACAGGCCTGCCGTCGGATGCTTTCCTCGCATCGCCATCTTATACAGCACTCCGGCTATAAAACCGAAGAGAGTACGAGAACCCACGCTCAAAAGGATGCTCTGAATTGGCTTCCCGCTCATTGCAGGGGAAAAGACCGCGTCTCCAGCCCCCACATAAAAGGCAGAGGCTTTCCACATGGAAGCAAGCCCAAAGACTGCCCCAACGAGGGAGGCCTCCTTGGGACCTAAAATACAGCCGGCCACCAGCACCGGTATATACACAAACGTCAGTGAAATAGGCTCAATATGAATATAACCTAGAAAGGAAAAGGACATAAAAAGTTCGACAGCTATCAGCCCCCAAAGCAGATAACCGTTATTTTCTTTCTTTTGTTCCTTTTTCTTTAAAAATATTGTCATCGTTCCATCATTCCCATCCCTGTTATAAGAATATAACCGCAGTGATTCCCTGTCAAGCAATACCTCTGTTTCTGCCCGTTCATCGTACAAAAACGAAACTTAATAGCACATTTGCCGTTTTAACATACCAAACCAACGATCAGGATTGCCGTTTTCTTACATAAGTGCTAAACTTTAACTTATAACATTATAAACTCAGCAAACAAGGAGGACTGAATCATGAGAAAAAATTTTGGCCCGAAACCATACACATATCCTCAGCCAGTGCTGATTATCGCCAGCTATGACGCGAACGGCGTGGCAGACGCCATGAATGCCGCATGGGGCGGAATCAGCGACGACAGGCAGATCTCCATGTGCCTGAGCCCAGGCCACAAAACGGTCAAGAATATCCTCAAGCACAAGGCCTTTACCGTAAGCATGGCCGATGCCGCCCATGTGACAGAATGTGATTATGTCGGTGTCGTCTCCGGCAATGATGTGCCTGACAAACTGGACCGCGCCGGTTTCCATACGAGTAAATCGGAATTTGTGGGCGCTCCGCTGATTGACGAACT
>CALWRT010000008.1 GCA_944384015.1 uncultured Lachnospiraceae bacterium
AGGAATGAAACAGGCGGCTGTGAGGATAGACAGCCCAACGGCGGTCGTAAGAACTCAATATGAGGATCACAACAAGAATCAGGGCAAAAAATTCTGCCGATAAAGACCAGGTAATCAAAAGAATGCCCTCCGTCAAATTATTTGATATGATTATCATGCATGATCTGTTTGGAGATGTCAAGGGAGGAAATACATGCTGGACGGCGAGGCACCAACGGAACAAGCAGATCTATCGTACTTCGGCCGACAGAAATACCCCTTGTATCTTTACAGACGGTAATGATATAATCTACGGGTAGGCAGCGGATGGCTGGCAGGGAGATTGGGCTAGGAGGGGTGAGCGAGATGTGGGCGTGGCAGCAGGCGGTGATATACAGCGGCCATGAGAAGGGAAGGTTTGAACGTATATGCAAGGCGCTGGAGAAGGACCATATCTACTATGAGCCGACGATTGTGAATCTGGAATACCGGCGACTCCTTTCCTTTGAATTGATTTTTGGGACATTTGGCAAAGATGTCCCCAAATACAAATATTGGTTTTCTATTACTGTGCACAAGAAAGACCGGGAGAAAGCGGAATATTGGGTGCGCAGAACCGTATAAGAGAGAAGGAGGGCGAGGCCGGGTATCGGAAGAGATATCCGGTTTATTGTTCTATAGGGAAGTTCTTTGAACTTCCCTATAGAACAATAAAGCCTTCCGGACACGGATGAACGAGTGAGGCAGGCATTCAGAGGATCGCTGCAGGCGGAGAAGCCTGCGAAGCACAATTCTTTTTCAGATGGATTATGACAGGGAGGAAGGAATATGAGATTACTTGTGGCAGAAGATGAAAAGGATATGAGAAACTTGATCGTAAGAAGACTGAAGGAAGAGAATTACAGCGTGGATGCCTGTGAGAACGGAGCGGAAGCGCTGGATTACTTGGCCTGCGCTGAATACGACGGCATTATTTTGGATATTATGATGCCGAAGATGAATGGACTGCAGGTTCTCAAGAAACTGCGGGCCAGTCAGAACCCCACGCCGGTGCTGCTTTTGACTGCCAGGGAGAGAATTGAAGACCGAGTGGAAGGATTGGATCTGGGGGCTGACGATTACATGGTTAAGCCTTTCGCCTTTGAAGAGCTTCTTGCCAGGATTCGTGTCATGCTGAGAAAACAGTCGGGAGGGGTAAGCAACGAGTATCGTCTGGCTGATCTGACAGTGGATACGGCCTCACGGAAAGTGTACAGAGGAGGCAGGGAAATTAGCCTGTCAGCTAAAGAGTTCTCGGTGCTGGAATATATGATTATGAATGCGGGAATTGTATTATCGAGGGAAAAGCTGGAGCAGCATATCTGGAATTATGACTTTGCCGGCGGATCTAACGTGATAGATGTCTATATCCGGTATCTGCGCAAGAAGATTGACGACGGATACGAAAATAAGCTGATTCATACCGTCCGAGGAGCGGGATATGTATTGAGGGAAGGATGAACAGGTCATGCGCGGATTGTCAATTAAACTGAAGATTACTTTGCTGTACGGAGGCCTTATGACCCTCCTAACCTGTATTATTCTTGCAATCCTAATTGCCCTGAGCAACCGGGAGATGCTCTCATCTGCGTCTACGAATTTAAAAGAAGAAGTGCTGAATACGTTCGATTCTATGTCATACCAGGACGGAAGGCTGTTTGTGGACAAAGAGATCACTGAGATACAAGATGGCGTATACCGTTCGGTATACAGCGAGGACGGAATCTTTCTGGCGGGAAGAATCCCATATGAATTCCAGACGAACCGGGCGCTGTCTGACGGCCAGCTGGTATTAGAAAACAGCGACGGGGAGCGGTGGTATATATATGATGTAAAGATGTCTATCCAGGGCTATGGGGAGGTATATGTCCGGGGAATTGCGTCTGTAGAATCAGCCGACAGCACGACGAGGGTGATTATGAGGATTTCCTTGTTCCTTCTCCCGGTACTTGTCTTGATGACAGCCATACTGTGCTATTCCTTCACGAAGCGCCTTCTTGCGCCGGTTGCGCGTATCACGAGGACGGCTGGGGAGATCAGCAAGGGCGCTGATCTGTCTAAGCGTATTGGGCTTGGAGAGGGAAGTGATGAAATCCATATGCTGGCCAATACCTTCGACAACATGTTGGAGCAGCTTCAGTCGTCGTTCGAGAGAGAGCGCAGATTCAGCTCGGATGCCTCTCATGAACTGCGCACGCCGATAGCCGTGATCTTGTCCCAGTGTGAGGCGGCTCTGGAGAGAGAGGGGCTGGATGAAGTGGAACGGGAGGAATTTCAGGTGATCTACCGGCAGGCAGGCAAAATGTCTCGGCTGGTAGGACAGCTCCTGCTGCTCTCTAAGGGGGAGAGAGATCAGCAGGCGCTGAATCTGGAGATGATTTCTCTCAGCGACATCTTCCAGATGGTGGCTGAAGAACAAGAGGAACTGGCTCAGGGGCGCGAGATTCGGATTCTGACGGAGATACAGCCAAGCATCGAGATGAAAGCGGATGAGACGCTGATGATGCGGATGATGATGAATTTGGTCTCCAACGGTATTTCTTACGGCAGGCCGGGCGGTTATGTGAAAATCTCTCTGCATAAGGATGGAGATCAGATATATGGGGAAGTGGAAGACGATGGAATAGGGATGACTGAGGAAGTACTCTCCCATATATGGGAGAGATTCTATCAGGCGGATCCTTCCCGATCAACAGATTCTGCAGGGCTTGGACTGCCGATGGTGCGCTGGATTGTACAGGTGCATAAAGGCCGCATCTGGGTGGAGAGCGAGCCTGGGAAAGGAAGTAAATTTTCTTTTTGTTTTTAATTTTCCTTTAATCTTGCCTGTATATACTTCAGTCATAGGATAAAAAACACACGAAATGGAGGACATATTATGAAACGGAAACTTCTTACTATTCTATTTGCAGCAGCGTTGACAACAGCGGCAGTGACAGGCTGCCAGGGGGGACAGTCGAACAATTCGTCCAGTGCGGTGCCTGGACAAAACCTGGAGGTAGACGATGCTGGTACGGCGAGTGATGCGGCTGTGACAGACGATGGGACGGCAGCGGTATCCAGCGACACTGCGGAGGCTGCAGGAACATCCAATGACAGTACTGCGGCAGCTGCGGCGTCTGGAACAGAATCGACAGGAACATCCGGTACCCAGACATCAGGAGGACAGGGCACCGGGGCGGCAGTCACGGAGGAAGAGGCGAAGCAGATTGCCCTTGAGGATGCCGGGATCAAGGAAGCTGACACACAGGCGTTTTATGTAAAATATGAGTTGGACGACGGAAGAAAAAAATATGACGTGGAATTTTATGCCGACGGCATGGAATATGACTATGAGATTGATGCCGATACCGGAGAAATTATCAGCTTCGACCAAGATATGGAATATAGTCTCTATAATAACGGAACAACAGGAACGACGTCCGGCACAGCAGGCAGCTCCTCTACATCCCAGGACATTCTGTCTGAGGAAGAGGTTGCGGCGATTGCCCTTGAGCGGGTGCCGGGAGCAGATGCATCTCATCTGAGGCTGGAACTGGATCGGGATGACGGAAGAGTGCTGTATGAGGGGCAGATTATCTACAATGGCGTAGAATATGAATTCGAGATCGACGGCCAGACTGGCAATGTGATAGAGTGGAGCGAGGAGAGATATTAAGATGCCAAGCGGTCCAATCAGGACAGCTATATAAAGAACAGCAGAGACACTATTGCATAGGGGAAGAGAGTTCTCCTATGCAATAGTGCGTTATAATTACATTGCGGCTGTTCAAGTAAGTTCAGCAATGCGGGAGATAGCCACATAGATCTCAGAAATTTTATACCAGGTAGGATAGTCCACGATGCCGTTGGCTGGCAGGCCGAAGACCGACTGGAACTGCCTAACGCTGGCTTCTGTTGCAGGGCCGAAAATGCCGTCAGGCGACACATGCGGGATGCTGGAATAGACATCTGCGATGGCATCCAGCTGTTCCTGCATCTGACGAACTTTCTGGCCGCTGGAACCAGTAGTTAAATGATAGCCGGGCCAAGAGGCAGGGATGCCGGAGATCTGTTCTGCCGTATTGATATAGATGCTGTCCCCATAATAATAGCGAAGTATGTCAATAGTAGAGTAACCCTGGTCTGCCAGTTCTTTGGAGCCCCATTGGGTCATCCGTGAGGACGGGGGCTGCGAAAATAGAAGACTATCTGTTTCGTACCGGAATAAAATACTGCCTTCTGCAGAATATGTCCGAGAGCGGCATGTTTCACAGAAGATGGGACTGCCTCTGATAAAAGGAACTGCCGTACAGTCATGGGAGGCTGAGATGTAAGGGGCCGCTGGTCATAAAGGGAGGACAGCGGTGTCTCAAGCTGACGGGCCGAAGAGCAGACAGATTGACGGGCAGCGGCCAGCTGCTCCTTTTTATGCCGATACTCCTCAAGACTGTCTACCCCCTCTTCATAAGCCAGAAGCAGACGGTGTTCCCGCTGTTCCAGGGATTTGAGGCGGCGCTGTATCAGCACGGCAAGGTCTGCGGAAGGACAGGGTGCGGGGGCAGGAGAAAGGGGGGATGTAGGCGAGGGAGGGGTGTGTTGTGCAGGGCGGTAAGCGCAGGAATCGCAGCAAGAGGCATCCAGGGCGAGAAGCAGGGACTGTTCGGCCTTGGCGGCGCTGATGGAATGAGATACGGAGCACTTTCCCTTCATATATCCCCAGCATTGGAAGCTGTTGTAATGTTTGCCAGTCTTCCTGGAACGTGTTCCAGTCAATATGAGGGTACGCCCGCAGGAGGAACATTTTAGGAAACCGCTGAGCCAGTGGGAATATTGCGGCCGGTCGGTATTGGAGGGCCTCTCGGGGGCAGGAACAAAGGCTGTGCCGGGAGAGGCAGACCGCATTCTGAGAGCGGCAGCCGCTTCATAAGTGTCCTGATCAATGATAGAAGGATGGCTGCCCTGGACAATAATCCACTGGGAAGGGGGATTGGACTGATTCCCGGATCTGACATTCCAGCGGATCTTCCCGACATATACTGGATTGTCCAGAATATATCCAATGCTCCTGCGGTCGAAGGGATTGCCGTTTTTGGTGCGAAGACCAAGATGGTTCAGGATACGGGCAATTTCGGAAGGAGACAGGCGTCGGGCAGTGTACAGATTGAAGATGGTACGGATGATATCCGCCTGTTCCGGAACAATTTCCATGGGGGCTTTTGGATAGGGAATTCGGTAGCCAAGAGGGGGTGAAGACTGATATCCGCCGCGCATAGCTCTCTCCTTCATGCCCCGGAGTACTTCCCCGGACAGGCGGATCGAGTAGTATTCGTCCATCCACTCGATGATACGCTCCATCAGACTGCCGAAAGGGCCGTCCATGAGCGGTTCAGAGATGCTGACAATGTCGATGCCGCATTTTCTGCGCAGCATGGATTTGTAGAAGATACTTTCTTCCTGATTGCGGGCAAAACGGCTGAACTTCCACAGCAAGATGAGTGAGAAGGGAGGAGGGGATTCTTTCGCAAGGGCGATCATCTGCAGGAATTGGGGACGCGCCTCTGCTTTCCTGCCGGAGATCCCATATTCAGTGAAGATGAGCTCCTCAGGCAGGGATAAGCTGTGGGAGGCAGCATAGTCCAGCAGAAGGCGCTTCTGGGCGTCTGGGGACAGTTCGTCTTGGCGGTGGGTAGATACCCTTATATAGGCCGCGGCTGTTTGGATGGGTTGTTTTGATGCCATAGATTCTCCTTGCAGAATTTGTTTCAGACAGTACTTATTATATCGTATGTAGCCGG
>CALWRT010000009.1 GCA_944384015.1 uncultured Lachnospiraceae bacterium
TGAGGAACTGTATCTTCTTAGCAGCGGGCATGACCATGTTCCTTATCATTTCCACAATTTATCCGAACGGCCATATGCTAAGGCCCGCAGTCTTTGAACGGGACAATCTTTTTACATCCATGGTTGCCCGTCTATACGCCGCCGACAGCCCGAATAACATCTTGCCGAGCATCCACGTATTCAACTCTCTTGTTACATGGTTTGCCGTCCGCAACAGCCGTTTTCTGAAAGATCGGAAGGCTGTCCGCCGGGGCGCGTTTGTATTGACGGTGCTGATTATACTGTCCACCATGTTCATTAAGCAGCACTCTGTCATAGACGTATTCTTCGCTTTTGTCATGGCATTCGCCCTATATCCGGTGTTCTACTGCCCCGACAGCAGTCTCTACTACCAGAGATGGCTGCGCCTCTCCTATCGTAAGAGAGGCCGCCTCGTCCGGGTCAACGCCAAGAAATAACGCTGACATCAACCGTTTCATTACACAAGTACCCTATATATTCTGGATCCAAGCCGGCTTACGATCTCATTTGTGATTGTTCCGGCTTTTTCCGCAATTTCACTGGCCCGTATCTCTTCTCTTCCCATCCTGCCGATGAGCACACACACATCTCCTGCCTCCGTCTCCGGAATATCTGTCACATCTACAAGTGTCTGATCCATGCAGATGCTCCCGGCAATAGGGGCTCTCTTCCCCTTAATCAGCACTTCGCCCACACCCTGGGAGAGACATCTGGGAAGCCCGTCTGCATAACCGATACTAAGGGCGGCAAGCTTTGTCCTTCTTTTTGCCGTAAACCGCAGTCCATAGCCTGCCCCTTCCCCTTCTTCCAGTTCCCGCACGCTAGCCACCCTAGCCTTCAAGGATAAAACCGGAAAGAGCGGTATCGGGCACCGTTCTTCCTCTTCCCGGGTGCTGAGGATTCCATATAGGGCAATTCCTGCCCTTGCGTAGTCGCCGCCCAGCTGGGGACAGCTTACAATACCGCCGCTGGCCAGCAGATGCCTTTTCAATCCTGTAATCCCTGCTTTCTCCAGTTCCCGGCATATCTGTTCAAAAGCCTTGGCTTGCCTTGCCACGATCTCAGGTTCCTCGGTACACAGATGGGAGAAGATCCCTTCCGCCTGGAGATGTTCCATCCGGCAGATGGCCTGTATTCTCTCAGTATGTCTATAGGGTTCCCCCAGCCTGTGCATTCCCGTGTCCACGGCCACGTGGACGCGTACTGGAAAGCCGCAGCCGTTCAGCGTCCTGGCATACTCATAATCCACTGCCGCCTGTATCAGCCTGTAATCCCTCAGAAGGACAAACTGCGCCGGATCTGTGTAACCAAGAATGAGAATATTCCCAGTAATCCCCCCCTCTCTCAGCTGGCGCCCCTCCTCGGCAGACGCCACGCAGAAGTCCTCCGTCCCCAGCTGCTGCAGCTTCCTGGCAACGAGAAGCGCTCCATGTCCATAGGCTTCCGCCTTCACCGCCGGCATCAAGGCACAGTCCTTGGGAAGAAGAGAACGCAGAATACGCACATTCTTTTCCAAGGCTCTCGCGCTAATCTCCGCCCAGGCTCTTGCTTTGCCTGTCTCCGGCACTTTTCCTTCCCTGATCGGTCTCCTCTTTCTTGTGTCTCCCCTCTCAAAGATCTCTTCTTTCTGCATCCTGCCGTCAGAAGCAGCTGCACCTATTCTCATATCGTATCGTTCCTCCTAAATTTCATCAGTGTTTTCTTAGATGTCCTGCAGGTTGCGCAGGGATCTTCAGAAGAAAATGCTGCTTCGCGTATCCGGCAGCCTTGCAGATCACCAGGCTGCCCGCCAGCGTCGCCATACACACAGCGACATAATGACCCAGGCTGTTCTCCACCAGAATTGCCTGCCAGCCTGTCAGCCGCCCAATCACCCGTACCGCGACAATCATCATCGGATGCAGGATATAGACAGCCGTGGACAGTGGGCGCAGGCCGGGCCTTGCCTTCACCGGCAGCCAGATCAGCAGGCCGAACAGAGCGATCATGCATATGGGAAGCATCAGGTACATGCTGTCATGCCTCTGCCACTTGACCTGGTGCAGCAACAGTCCCTCCGCCGCCATCAGCGCAAGCGCCGCCCCGAAGATCAGCCACCCGGCAGTACCGGCTCTGCCTGCTTCTTGTCCGCTCCCGCTTCTTCTCCCTCGGTCTCTTGGCATATCTGCCATCCATGCTCCCAGGAACAAGAACAGCGGAGCGAAAAACAGCCCGTTCCTCGTATAGGAAAACACGTGGAAACATGCGTCATATGCCCCCTTCAGCACAGCAGATTGGGAGATCAGCCCGTAGTAGCTGTCTCCCCCCAGCCCGATCACATACAGAACCAGCGTCACAATCCCTGTCGCCCTCATAGACAGCAGGCTGCCCAGGGCGTAGACGATTCCAAGTCCCAGAGCCATCGCCGGCAAATACCAGAGATGATAGAACGTCCCGTCGAAGACGAGCAGGCGCAGGGCCTCCCACACCGTCATCCCTTCATAATGCCCTGCGTAAATCCCCAGAGGCACATACAGCACAATACAGCCCGCGTACAAGCCCAGTGTCTTCCCAATCCGTCTTCTCACCGCCTGTCCCGGATGTTCCTCCTCCGGGGAAAACGTAAAATATCCCGTGACCATGAAAAAAAACGGCACAGCCACTCTGGCCGCCACCCTTGTCAGCAGGAAATCTGCGGTCCCGCTGTAAGTGGCCAGCGGGGAAGTATGGATTGCCACCACAAGAAATGCCGCCGCCATCCGGAAAACATCAAGCCCTCCGAAGCCTCCTCGTGTCCTCATAGAATGCCTTCCCATAGCAGCCCCTCCATTCTGTGATAATAAATCCGTCCACGTTATTGCCGGAAACCGAGCAGGGGATATCCTCCTGCGTCTGCAGACGCGTCTCCTCCCCGCCTGATGCAGGAAGATAAGATACGGATACCTTCACGCCTCCCTGCTCATAAGTCCTCGCCTTTCTTCCATATGGATATTCCCGGATAAAGTCCATATATTCCTCCAGCACAAGCCCTTCCTGCTCCATAATCGCCGCATGGGGAACCCCCACATAGCGGAAATGCCAGGGCTCATGTCCGATGCCTGTGACAGCCTCCTTCCCTCTCGGATATCTCTCTATGAAGCCGAAGCGGGGCGCCGCTCTGCGGAAGGTCTGGCACAGCCCGTGATAGGGGAACTCCGGGCGGATAAAATCAATCTTCTCCTGTCTCTTCCCCAGATCAATCGCCAGTCCGGTCTGATGTTCGCTGCAGCCCGGCGCAGCCACATATTTATTCGTAAAATCTTCCCCGTTTTCCAGCATGGAATCATCCCAGATCCCTCTCTGTTCCTCCATGGACCGCCATCCGCTCACCGCGGCGATCCCCCTCCAGCCGCGGATACTTGCCATGAGCTCCTCCAGCAGCCTGGCTGCGCGTCTTCTGAGCAGCACCTCCGTCCCCCTGTCTCCCGCCGGGACAAGTTCCATCCGATCCTCTTTCCTCTCCACATAGGGATGAGCCCTGTTCACCAAAATCAGCGTCCCTTCATGTATCTTCTGATTTGCAATTGTTCTCTCATTCATCCTCTCACCGCCGTTTCTATCACCGTGCTGATCACTTCTTCAAAGGAGATACCCGCCGCCCTCATCATGCTGGGGAACCTGCTGTGGGCGGTAAACCCCGGAATCGTATTCACCTCATTGAAGACCAGCTCTCCGCTCGGGGTCAGGAACATATCCACCCTGGCGAAGCCTTCGCATCCCAGTATCCGGTAAATATGCTCCGCCGTCTCCTTGACTCTCTCTGCGGTCTCGCGGGGAATCCTGGCCGGCACATGGATGGAAGACGTCTTCAGCGTATATTTCTCCGTGTAGTCGAAAAATCCCTGGGACAGTTCAATTTCGTCCACCTCCCCCACTGTCAGTTCCCGGCTGCCCATCACCGCGCAGCCCACCTCAAACCCTTCAATCTCCTCCTCCATAATCACTTCATCATCGTACCGCATCGCGTTCTCCACAGCCGGCCTCAGCTCGTCCTCGCATGACACCTTCGTTATGCCGAAGGAGGAGCCCGCCTTCACCGGCTTGACAAACATAGGAAATCCAATCTCCGGCGCTCCGCCGGCCAGCGCCGTCTCCCAATCCTCCCAGGAATGGAGCACGATCCCCTTGGGTACGGCAATGCCCGCCTCCTTCACAAGGGTGTGGGCCAAGCCCTTATCCATACACAGGGCACTTGCCAACACCCCGCAGCCAGCCAGCGGTATCCCTGCCAGCGCTGCCAGAGCCTGCACTGTCCCATCCTCCCCGTTCGCCCCGTGAAGGATAGGCAGCAGTACATCCACATGCCTCTCTTCCACATAGGTCTGCCCTTCCCTCTTCTGCCGGAACAGAAGAAGCTTCCCGCTCCCCTTATCCGAACTCAGGCAGGCCGGAGTACAGCAGCCATCCTGCCATGTATCCTCCGCGATCTTCCGGATATCTCCCTCGTAGAGCAGCCACTTGCCTTCCCTTGTAATACCGATCATCAACGGGCAGTACCGCTCCCGGTCCATATGCTCCAGCACCGAATGAGCCGACTCCAGCGAAACCGGATACTCCGGAGAACAGCCCCCGAACAGCACACCGACCATCCTTTTCTTATAATCTCTAATCATTTCCATCTCCTCCTTTTCAAAGCCCAAGCTCAGCAAAAATCCCAATTCTATCATCCCGTCTCTTGTCCATCCCAGCAGACCAAAAACCGCATCTCCCGGCAGAACCTCATATCCCCTCCTGGATACGCCCGCAAACGCGGTAAACGTACCAAACGTATCCCTTTCGCGGAGCCGCAATGGCGCCATTTTCGCGGCCTGCGCCGTTTGCCCGGGGAGGCGCTGCTCCATTTGCGGGCGGTAGGCAGCTTTTTGCAGTTTTGCGAGCCTAGCGCAGGCCGAGAAATCATCTGTCCAAGCCCGGCAGGGCGAGTTTGATTTCCGGCCTGCCATAGGCGGCGAAGCAAAACAAGAAAAGCAACGTGCCGCAAATGGAGCAGCCCTCCCGGGCATCCCCCGCAGCCCAGCGCGAAAAAAAAGACCGCCCTGATACGGTCTTATCGTACCAGAATGGTCTTCTCTATGTTTCTTCTTTCCCTGCGGAAAGCTTTTCTTTTTCCTTCGGAAAATCATACGATTTTCTGACAATCCAGAGGAAGCCTCACAAGAAACGTGATGCTCTCCCTCTCGCTTTTTGCTTCAATCGTTCCGTGGTGCAGCTCTACAATCTCCTTGGCGATGGCAAGTCCGAGCCCCGCCCCTCCTGTTGTACTGGATCTGGAAGAATCCAGACGGAAGAACTGCTCGAAGATCCGCTCCAGCTTCTCCTTGGGAATCGTCTTGCCCACGTTAATTAGGCAGATTTCCGCTTCTTCCTTCTCTTCCTCCTGCTTCATAGACAGATAGATCTTGCTCTTGCGGTAGCTATAGTTAACCGCGTTGCGCATCAGATTATCGAATACCCTCTCCAGCTTGTCCGGGTCGCACACAATATCCACCCCCGGCTCAATATGCAGTTCCCACTGCAGCTCCTTCTCTGCAAGGACCGGAAGGAATTCACTGGCAATCTGCTCCAGCATACGGCTCAAATTCGTCCGCTCCGGTTCCAGAACAAGGGCAGTTAAGTTAAACCGGGTAATATCGAAAAATTCGTTGATCAGATCCTCCAGCCTCTGGGCTTTGTCCAGAGCAATGCCTGTGTATCTCACCCGGGTCTCCATGGGGACATCCGGCTCATCCTTAAGCAGGCTTAAATATCCGATCACGCTGGTCAGCGGGGTCTTCAAGTCGTGAGCCAGATAGACAATCAAGTCATTCTTCCTCTGCTCTGCCTCCTTGGCCAGCATATGATTTCTCAGAGACTGTTCCCGGATCAAGTTTAGCTCATCCTGCACATCCTTCATCGGGTCAGACAGGACGATGGGCGTATCCTTCGGAGACGCCAGCTCCTCAGAGGCGGCCACCACTTCGTCCAGATATCTCAACGGTTTCTCCATAAACCGATAAGTAATCACTGTCCATCCCACGAGGATGATGAGGAGCAGCCATCCTGGCAGATAGTCTCGGAAAACGTGCAGCAGACGATACAGGGGATCGTCTGGATACCAGGTAATGCTGGAACAAATCTGCCATGCTGTCAGCAACAAAAATAATGTTCCCACCACGAACAGGACAAGCACCACGATATACTCCAGCAAAAGCTGCCTTGTAATCCTGCTTCTCCCCCGAAGAACCCGGCTCTTGCGCGTACGCTCCTTATTCCTCAATGGTATATCCCACCCCCCAGACAGTCTTAATCAGCTTTGGACGGCGGGCCGGTTCCCCCAGCTTCTCTCTCAGCCTGGCGATATGGGCCATCACCGTATTATTGCAGTCCAGGAACTTCTCCTTCCACACAGCCTCGAACAGTTCTTCCGAGGAGACGACGCTGCCCTGCCGCTCGCACAGATACCAGAGAATATTGAATTCTATCGGCGTTAAGGCGACCTCCCGTCCATTGAGGGTACATTTATGGTTGTCCCGGCAGATAGACAATCCCCGGATATCATAGCGGTCTTTGCCTTTTCCCGCCTCTTCTCCCACATTATACCGGGTATAGCGCCGCAGCTGGGTCTTCACCCGGGCCACCACCTCCAGCGGGTTGAAAGGCTTGGTGATATAATCATCTGCCCCCAGTGTCAGCCCCATGATTTTATCCATGTCCTCCACCTTGGCCGTAAGCATAATAATCGGGAACAGATGCTTCTCCCGTATCCGCTGGCAGAGGGTGAAGCCGTCCATATCCGGCAGCATCACATCTAGAAGGGCGAGGCTTAAGTCCTCCCGATCAACGCAGTCAAGGGCTTCCTGTCCCCGGTAAAATTTGTAAACCGTAAATCCCTCGTTTTTTAGATATACTTCCACAAGATCCGCGATCTCCTGCTCATCGTCCACAACGAGTATCTTCTGCTCCATCTATTCACACCTTCTGTCAGTTTCCTCAGTTAAAGCCGATAACCTTTTGGGCTACCTTGTACGCAGCCACAGAAATTTTCCTGCCGCTCTTTCCCGGCAGGTTCATCGTCCTGCCAAGAAGCCCCCACCATATCTTGCGGTACAGCTTCGGGGACGTCTTCTTCAGATAGTCCCACAGCTGGGCTTTCTTCTCCAAATTCTCCTCTGTCCCAGACTTAATCAGCAGGATAGATGAAACGCACATAATGATGTCTACATAATTGATCATATAGTTGCGCAGCTTCGGGTTCATCGGCTTGGACATATATCCGCTCATTGTGTCGATCAATATCTTCGTCACCCGGATCTGCTGGTCAATTCTGCCGATCATTACCTGTTCGTTTACCGACTGGTCTGATCTGCCGATGAAATAGCGGTAGAAGTTCACATCCAGGTAATACATGTTCTTCACATAGGGCAGCGGGTCGAACACGAAGATATTGTCCACATAGAACGTGTGCTTCGGCAGCTTCAGTCCGCAGTCCACAAGCATTTTCGTGCGGTAAATCACGGAATGCATCAGGATGTACTGCCCTTTATGCAGGAATTTCACATCTTCCCACCCGAACACCTCATCTCTGGGGAAGGCTGTCTTATACCGCATCACCTTCTTGTGGGCCGCCCCCTGTTTCTCATATACGTAATTGCAGATCATCATATCGACCACCTGCTGTTCATGGACGAGCCTCTTCAGCGTCCGCAGCACCTTCTCATAGGCTTCCCGGTTCACCCAGTCGTCACTGTCCACCACTTTGAAATACAGGCCAGTGGCATTGGCAATTCCCGTGTTCACAGCTCCGCCGTGTCCGGCATTTTCCTGGTGCACGGCCTTGACAATGGTAGGGTATTTAGCCGCATACTCATCGGCGATTCTGGCGGTGCCGTCCTTGGAGCCGTCATCCACAATGATAATCTCCACATCCTCCCCGCCGGGAAGAAGGGAATCAATGCACTTCTTCATATAGCCCTCGGAATTATAGCAGGGAATTGCAAAGGTCAATAACTTCATGCTCTACCTCCTGTAGCGCCAGGCGTCTCCCCCAGCAGCTTGTCCGCAAGCGCAAGGGCCCGTTCCGCCATGGCGTCGATATTGTAATATTTATATTCCGCAAGCCTTCCCAGCAGATGGAACTTCTCCAGAGGCGCGGTCAGCTCTCTGTAGCGCTTATACAATGCCTCATTCGCCGGATTGGAAATGGCGTAATAAGGGATCTCGCCCTCTCCGCCCTCATAAGCTTTCGGATATTCCTTCACGATCGTTGTCCCGTCGATCTTCTGTCCGGTCAGATGCTTAAACTCTGTAATCCTCGTGTAATCTTCGCTGACCGTATAATTAACCACACTGTGTCCCTGGTAATCCTGCGCGTCATAGTGCTCAAAGGCAAAATCCAAAGAGCGGTACGGCAGACGTCCGAACCGGCAGCCGAACAGCTCATCCAGCGGCCCTGTATAGACCACATCCCCGCAGAATGGGCTGCCCTCCACATAGACCATGCCGTCTCGGATCTCTATCTGGTCTCTGGCGTCGGTATTCAGCCTGACTTCAATCTTCTCATGATCCAGCATATGCCGGAACATCTCTGTGAATCCTTCCTGGGGAACCGACTGCCAGGGATCCTGAAAATACCGGTCGTCCCTGGAAATTACCACAGGGACTCTGCCCGTTACCGCCGGGTCTATCTCCTCCGGCGTCTGTCCCCACTGCTTCATGGTATAATGCAGAAAAATATTCTCATAGACATAATCCGCAATCTCCTGTATCTCCCGGTCTGGGTACTCCCGAAGCTTCAGGATCGGCACCCTGCTTCCTTCGCCGAACGCCTCTGTCAGCAGGCGCTCCAGCCTGTCCGCCTTCTCCTTCTCATATACCATGTGAAGGGTATTCAGATTGAAGGGAACCGGGATCAGCCTTCCGTGGACATTGGCCACCACCTTATGACCGAAATCGTACCATTGGGTAAACCTGGAAAAATATTCTCTTACCCTTCGTATACTGGTGTGAAATATATGGGGCCCATACAGATGGATGAGCACCCCATGCTCATCCGGGCAGTCATAACAGTTGCCCGCGATGTGCCCTCTCTTCTCCAGCACAAGGACACGGCGGTTCCCTCTCTCGGCCAGCTCCCTGGCGATTACCGATCCCGCCACGCCAGCCCCGATCACAATACTATCATACATAGGATATCCCCCTCATGTTCATTCTTATCATCAATCATCTCAAGTATACCTACTGCCCGCTCTTTTTACAACGATAAAATTCTTATGCCGCCGTCCGCTCCAAGCTTCCGCCTCAAAACGTCTGTGTATGCCTTAAATGCCGTCGGTATCGGATAATGTTCTTCTGTCTCGCGGATGCCCACAAGCAGCAGCTTCCTCCCGTCCGGTCCCACATGAACGGCAGCTTCCCCGTCCTGACTTGTGCTGATCTCCGTCTCCTCCACAAGGACGGCGTAGCCTGTCATATGCCATTCCACATGGCTGAAAATATGTTTTGCCTCCGGCAGCGGCTGGATGCGAATGGGAGAAAAGCCGAGAGAGCTCACGTACTCCACCGCCTTCCTCATGTCCAGATGTCCCGGTGCGTTAGGAAGCTCATACAGTCCCGCCAGAAGTCCCCTAGGCGGCCTCTTCCCTATGACGGCCCTTTCTCCGTCCTGGATCACGAAAATCGTCTTCTCCTCTATCTTCCTCTGCTTCTTCCCGGCCTTTTTCGGAAATTCTCCGATACGTCCCGCAATCCTTGCCCGACACAGAAAAGCCAGAGGGCACTCTTCGCACTTGGCTGGACCATTTGGAACACAGACCATAGCCCCCAGCTCCATCAGCGCCTGATTGAACGCTCCTGCTCTGTCCTTGGGCATCACCTGGGCCAGCTCTTCCTCCATCTGCTTCTTCACAGACTGCTTCAGAATGTCCTCATCCCGCAGGAACAATCTGGAAATGACCCGGAGCACATTGCCGTCCACCGCAGGTCTTGGGATCCCATAGGCGATGGAAGCTACGGCCCCCGCTGTATAAGATCCGATTCCCGGCAGCTTCTGCAGGGCTTCATAATCAGCGGGGAGCTCTCCCGCGTATTGTTCCATCACCTGGACTGCCGCCTTCTTCAGATTCCTGGCTCGATTATAATATCCAAGTCCTTCCCACAGCTTCATCAGACGGTCGTCCTCCGCCTGGGCCAGCGCCCGGACATCGGGAAGCTCCCCCACAAACCGCTCAAAATAGGGCTTAACCGCCTCCACCCGGGTCTGCTGAAGCATGATCTCCGAGATCCATACCCGATAGGCATCCGGGCGCTCCCGCCACGGCAGAATCCGGGCATGACCCGCGAACCAGTGAAGAAGCGGCTCCACAATATCTTCCAGTCCATAGCCTTCTGCCACCACCGGTATCTCTTCATCCGCCCGAATGAAATCTTCTCCCACCACGCAGTCGTAAGCCCGGACATCCACTCCTGCTTCTCTCGCCTCCCACAGCGCCCTGGCGAATTCTTCCTGGGTCTCCTTGTTAGGAATCAGCCTGCTCACCCCTTTCATCTGGATGATAAAACAGACCATGGCCCGCAGGCCTTCCTTCCGGCACGCCGTCAGCTCCCTCAGATGCCTGACCCCTCGAAGAGTGGGAGCGTCAGGGAATTTGGCCGTCTTCCCTTCCTTCAGTGTAACGCCCTTCACTTCAATATACCAATTTCCATCTCCGGTCTCCACATAGAAGTCAAATCTTGATTCCCCACAGCGGGCCTCCGGACGTATCAGGCGCACATCCTCCAACAGGCGGCCTTCCTCCAGCATCTCTCTCACCACCTGGTTAGGCGCCTGGGAGTCCATGTTGATGATCTGCCCATCCTTCTGTACACCGATCAGATCATAAGCCGTCTTCCTCCCCGGCCTGTCCACCTGCTGTATGTATACCGCCGCCCCGGGTATAAGCAGCTCTCGGCATCTCCCGGTATTTTTCACATGGCAGGTGACCTCCTCCCCGTCCTTGTCCGCCTGGGCGATAAACCGATTAGGGCGGCTCAGGAACACTGCCTTCTTCATTCGCTCGTATTTCATGTTCTGTTATCCTTTCCCTGCCTGAACGGACGATGGCCGCTGTCCACAACCGAGATATGAAAGCCAATCGCTCCGCGCTTCCCGCTGTCCGGGACTTTTATAATCATTATACTGTCACTTTCGTCTTGTGTCCAGCGTTGACGGTGCCGTTAAAAAAAGATAAAATAGAGGCAGCTACAGGATATTGCTGATAGCTGAAACCATCCATCAGCTACAATATAGGAAAGGAGCAGCGCTCACCATGATAGACAGCATCATTTTTGACCTGGACGGGACATTGTGGGATTCCACACAGATCGTCCCCCTGGCGTGGAACCGTGTATTGGAGAACCGCAGCGACGTGAAATTCCGGGCTTCCCGCAGAAACCTGCAGAAGCTGTTCGGCATGCCTCTCCCCGTCATCGCTTCGATCATATTCCCAGAACTTCCCAGAGAAGAACAGCTCTCCCTCATGGATGAGTGCTGCCAGATGGAGCATGCCTATCTTCTGGAACATCCCGGCTCATTGTTTGCCGGGGTAAGGGAGACGCTTCCCCTGCTGGCCTCCCGGTATCCGCTCTATATTGTCAGCAACTGTGAAGCTGGTTACGCGGAGGTGTTCCTGAAGGCCACCGGCCTGGGGGAATATTTCCAAGGCCATCTGTGTCCGGGGGACACCGGGCTGTACAAAGCCGACAACATCCGGCGGATGATAGAAGAACACGGCCTGTCCTGCCCGGTCTACCTAGGGGATACGGCCGGGGACGAGGAAGCATGCCGGGCGGCCCGCATTCCCTTCCTCTTTGCAGGCTATGGCTTTGGACAGGCCCATACCTATTCTGATATTGTCCCGGATTTTTCCGTCCTTCCTGATGTAATAGACCGCCTGGACGGCCAGCTTAGCCGCCAGGTACTGGCCGCAGATGCGCCGAGAGCTATCTTCCAGCGCTTCAACCCCTCTGTCTGGGAACGGCGTGAGCATTATTTCTACTATATGAACCAGATTAAGACAAGGTACAACCTGAATATCCAGCTGGATGTCACCTCGCTGATTCAGACCGTGAGGGAGCAGCGGCTGCATTTCTTCCCCGCTATGCTTTATCTGGTCATGCGGTGCGTCAATCACACGAAGGAATACCGGACATCCTGTTCCAGCGACGGCTCTCCCGGCTATTGGAGTTACTGCCATCCTTCCTACACGGTGTTCCATAAAGACGACCATACCTTCTCAGACATATGGAGTATCTACACAGACAGTTTTCGGGAATTCTACGGAAATGTCCTGAGGGATATCGCCGCTTACGGCAGCCGCAAGGGAGTGAAGGGCAAAGAGGGGAGGCCGGACAACTTTATTCCAGTCTCCAGTCTCCCCTGGCTGTCTTTCTCCAGCCATGGATGCGACACATTCACAGAATCCCCGATGATTCTCCCTATCCTTCTCTTCGGAAAATATTATGAGAAGGACGGCCGCTGGTATATTCCCTTCTCTGTCTCCGCCAATCACGCGGCGGCAGACGGCTACCACAGCGCAGCCTTCCTGAATCTTCTCCAGGAATATGCCGGTCAAGCCCCTGAGCTTCTCGCCTAGGAAAACGCTGATGAAAGCATTTCCCTAGATAAACGGCGCCATCGTCTCGTCTGCCCTTACAAAGTATCCCTGTTCATGCTTGCAGGCGGGGCAGATTTGGGGCGCCTGGGGCCCCTCATGGATGTAGCCGCAGTTGAGGCACACCCAGACAGCCTTGTTCTCCTGGGAGAAGAGTCTGCCCTGTTCCAAATAATCCGCATATTTCTGGAACCGGTCTCCGTGGGTCTTCTCCACGGATGCAATCATGCGGAAGGATGCCGCCACCTCGTGAAAGCCCTCCTCGGCGGCCTCCTCCATGAACTTCTGATATACATCCTCATATTCTTCATACTCGTTGTGCTTCGCCGCTTTGAGCACATCCTTCATATCCTCATAAATGTCTACCGGATACGCCCCGTCGATGGCAATGGTTTTCCCAGACAGCTGCTGCAGGTGATTGTAGAAAATTTCCGCATGTTCCTTCTCCTGCCCCGCCGTGTAAAGAAAAATTCTCTCCAAGACCGGCAATTTCTCTTTTCTCGCCTGCCCCGCCGCGAAGGTATAGCGGTTGCGGGCCTGGCTCTCTCCGGCAAATGCCCTCATCAGATTCTTTTTTGTCTTGCTGTCCTGAAAATTCACACTCATAACGCAGATAACTCCTCCTTGCTTCTTTTTCTCATCCGGCTTCGCCGGTGTGGCCATTAGTATGTGCGCAATTTCCAGAAATATACAGATAGTCTTCCTCTAAAAATGCAGGAAATTTTATAAAACTTGCAATTTCAGAAAAATTCAAATATACTATTCCCATCCAGGCAGCACTGGGCGCTCCGCCAATTACAGCTGTACGCCGCATCGCTGTCTAAATAAGGAGGACTTCATATGACATTATCCCCTCGCAACGCACAGCATTCCACATCCAGCGCCCGGCGCATGTCCTGCATCGCTCTCATGTCGGCCTTGATCTGCGCCGTCGCTCCGATCTCCATCCCGATCGGCCCTGTGCCCATCTCTATGGCCACATTGATCATCTATCTGTCGGCCTATATTCTGGGAGGCCGGATGACCGCGGCCAGCTGCCTCATCTATCTGCTCATCGGGCTGCTGGGCATACCAGTCTTCTCCGGCTTCACATCTGGTCCGGGATGTCTATTCGGTCCGACAGGCGGATATCTGTTCGGCTATCTTTTCCTCGCTGTGATCTCCGGATTCTTTATCAGCCGCTGTCATGGCAGCCGCCTGATGGCAGCCGCAGGCATGGTGCTCGGCACGGCTGCGCTCTATTTCCTAGGCACATGCTGGCTTGCCCTGCAGGCTCACTTAAGCATTCCTGCCGCACTGGCCGCAGGAGTCATTCCTTTTTTACCGGGTGACGCATTGAAAATCATCCTTGTTCTGGCTATCGGTCCTTCCATCGCCTCCCGCCTGCGTCCATTCCTCTAATTCCTGCATGGAGCCTCTTTCTGTCACGGCATCTTATCTAACTTCTAGCGCTCATCCAGGACAAGTACTATCGTACTGCGCCCTTCCAGCTGTATCTGCGTTCCTTCCACAGCAGATTCTTGGCAGGCTTCCCCGGCAGAGAAGGCACTTCCGGTATTCACGGTCATCTTCCATCTTTTCCCGGGAGGCGGATCCGGCAGTTCCTGGCTGTGAGGTTCCCAATGGGCATTGACGGCCAGAAAAACCGCATCATCTTTCTTCCCATCCTCCGCTTTCCCGGCAAAAAGGATCCCAATCTGTCTCGTATAGGCATCGGTAACGTCATTCCATGCCTTTCCATTATGAATGGACAAATCCGGCCAGCCGCAGGACGCAGGAGCAGTCTGGCCTCTCAGCACCGGATGGGCCTTCCTTAAAGCAATCATCCGGGCCACGAAACGGAACATATCTGAATGCCTCTCCAAATCATTCCAATTCAGCCAGGAAATTTCATTGTCCTGACAGTAAGCGTTATTGTTGCCCCTCTGGCTGTTGCAGAATTCATCCCCCGCGAGGAACATAGCGGCCCCTCTGCTGCACAGGAGGACCGCAAAGGCATTTCTGCGCATCTTATCACGCAGCGCAAGCACTGACGCATCATCTGTCTCTCCTTCCGCCCCGCAGTTCCAGCTGTAGTTGTCATTCGCTCCGTCTGTATTTCCCCAGCCATTCGCTTCGTTGTGCTTATGATTGTACGCATACAAGTCGTGCAGCGTAAATCCGTCATGGCAGGTCAGAAAGTTCACCGACGCGTTCTGTCTTTTGTCCGGGGGATACAAATCCCGGGAGCCGCACACGCGCTGGATCGCTGCCCATGCCATCCCCTCATCTCCCTTCAGGAAGCGGCGCAGGTCATCCCGGTATTTGCCGTTCCATTCTGCCCAGCGGTTCCAGGCGGGAAAAGTCCCCACCTGATACAATCCTCCCGCGTCCCACGCCTCCGCAATCAGCTTAACCCGTCCCAAGATTGGGTCAAAGGCCAGGCTCTCCAGAAGGGGCGGCTCTTCAAGCGGTCCTCCGTCCTCATCTCTTCCCAGTATGCTTGCCAGATCGAAGCGAAAGCCATCCACTCGGTATTCTACTACCCAGTAGCGCAGACAGTCTAAAATGAACTGCCTCACCATCGGATGGTTGCAGTTTAGCGTATTCCCCACACCGGAGAAATTATAATATTTTCCGTCAGGCGTCAGCATATAATAGATCTGATTGTCTATCCCCTTAAAGGAGAAGAACGGCCCTCTCTCATCCCCCTCCGCCGTATGGTTCAGCACCACATCCAAAATCACCTCTATCCCATTCTCATTGAGGGTACGTATCATACGCTTCAGTTCCGTCCCCTCCCGATTATACTCCACTGCTGCTGTGTAGCTCGTATTTGGCGCGAAAAAGCAGACCGTGTTATAGCCCCAGTAATTGAGCAGCTTTTCCCCATCAAAGGTTCTCTCCTCTGCCAGCTCGTCAAATTCAAAAATCGGCATCAGCTCTACCGCATTGATCCCCAGCTTCTTCAAGTACGGCAGCTTTTCCAGAAGTCCCGCGAACGTTCCCGGATGTTCTGTACCAGAGGAACGATGCTTTGTGAAGCCCCGCACATGGGTCTCATAGATGATCATGTCCTGGAAGGGAATATGGGGATCGCAGAAATTGCCCCAGTCAAAGACGTCTTCCACTACCCGGGCATGATATGTGCATCCCGGCTGCTGCTTTCTGCCCCAGGTGCTCTGCCCGGTCACCGCCCGGGCGTAGGGATCCAGCAGATATTTCCTCCGGTCGAACAGCAGCCCCTTCTGGGGATCATAAGGACCGTCCATCCGGTAGGCATACTCGAACTCCCGAATATCCAGCCCGAATACAATCATGGAATACGTATGACCAATCCGAAAGCTTTCTGGGAAGGGCAGAATGGCATAGGGCTCCTGCTCCCCCCGCCGGAACAAACATAGTTCACAATAAGTTGCCCCAAAAGAATGGACGGTGAAGCTCACCCCTCCCGGGACGGTATTGGCGCCGTTTAACAGATGCATCCCCGGCCTTACAGGGAACCCTGCAATGACCGCTGTCGCCCCTTCTGCGAACTCTTCTCCTTCTGTTTTCGTATTTTCCTCTCTAATGTCTCTATTATCTGCATTACTATTTTTTCTGTTTTGATTTTTCATGCCGCCGTCATTCAAATCTGCGCATATCACTCCGCTGTTATTCATATCTCTATGACTCATATGTTTCATACGCTTCTCCCATTAGATCGAAAAAAGCCAGAGGCAGCCGCTTCAGCGGCCTGTCCCTGACATCAGCTTCTTCGCGTTATGATAGAAGACATCCTCCTGTTCCTGCTCATTCAGGCCGCAGGTAAGTACCTTCTGTATCTCCACAGAAGGATGATGGAAGGGGATGTCTGTTCCAAACATGATCCTGTCATGCCCCACTTTCTCATATGCCTCTTTGATCTTTACCCCCATGGGCATCCCAGACATCTCAAGGTAAATATTCGGACAGCGCATAGCCATCTTCAGGGCCGCGTCAATATAGACCCCATGCCCATGCCCCATATGGATCATCACAACCGGCACCTGTGGATGTCTCTCAGCCAGCAGAGCGATGCTCCAGGGCAGGGAGTAGGGCGGGTGTCCTGAATGGATGAAGACGGGCAGCCCTCTCCTGTCTGCCTCCTCCATCACCGGATCCACACATACATCATCCGCCACGAACGCATGGCGCAGAGGATTCATCTTAATCCCCATAAATCCATATTCTTCCACATACCGGGCAATTTTTCTCCGGCATGCCTCCTCTCCTTCCATGGGATTTACGTAGACCAGCGGCCAGAATTTATCAGGATACTGTCTGCATGCCTCCGCCACGTCCTCATTGTTCAAATGATCCTTCGCACAGAGGATCGTCCTCTCCACATCATACTCCTCCATCAGCCTGACGATGCCGCCGGCCGTACTGTCCACGCCTGCCCAGCCTCCAAACTGTCCAACATGGGCATGTGCGTCAATTTTTCTCATAGGTCACTGCTCCCTTCCGTCAACTACTTATTCCTCTGTACCCTCTATATTCCTTGCTCTGCTCAAGCTGTTCCGCTCCCCGTCCTCTCACATCTCTTTCAGGCGGCATAAAATGTGCGAGGAATCCAGCAGGGTGATCACTGCTGCCGACAGGATGATTCCCGCCCCTGTCTGAATCACAATATTCGGTATGGTTACTATCGCGGCCTCCGGGCTTATCAAGAAATATTTCGCTGCCTGATATCCTGCAATCTGAACAACTCCTCCTGCCGCAGCCCCTATAAGCCATCCCATCCGCCTGCTCCTTGGCATTTTCTCCATCACGGCACCCATCACAAGTGCCATTGCTCCCTTTATCACGAAGGTCGGGATCACCCAGAGCATAAAGCCGCCAATCAGATCTGACAGAGCCGCCCCCAGCGCCCCGGCGAGGGCTCCCTGCTTTCTCCCCAGCAAAATGACACAGAGGAACACCGCACAGTCTCCCAGATGGGTATACCCTCCTGTCAGCGGAACCGGAAATTTGAACAAATAGGTACATAAAAAGACAAAAGCCGCCATCATGGCGGCTTTTGTCAAATTCTTCATAGAAATTCGCATATGTCACCACTCCTGTATACCGCACATTCCGTGCTTTTCTACAACTATACTCTCGAAGTGGCTCTTTATAAAGTACCAGTTTTCATCTTTTTAACCAGGCCAGATGCGAATTGTTCGAATCTTGGGCCTCTGTGATTCCCTTTGCTGGTGTACGGGCCTGCGGCCTTTTCTGTATTCTTTACTGTTCCAGCAGCTTCTCCACGCTGACAAGCTTTACGCACAGGACAAACAGCTTTGCTGCTTCCTTCATCTCTTCCAGCGTCGGATAGGACGGAGCGATACGGATGTTGCTGTCCTTCGGGTCAATGCCGTACGGATAGGTAGCTCCCGCTCCGGTCATTACCATTCCCGCCTCCTTGCATTTCGCGACGATGGCCTTGGCGCAGCCTTCCATCGCGTCGAAAGAAATAAAATATCCTCCCTTCGGCTTAATCCAGCTGCCGATTTCAAGCCCGGTAAGTTCCTGCTCCAGCAAATCAGTCACTGCCTCGAACTTAGGGCGCATGATCGCCGCATGCTTCCTCATATGCTCATGCATCCCGTTGATATCTTTAAAAAACCGCGCATGGCGAAGCTGGTTCACCTTATCATGCCCAATTGTCTGAATGGTCATCTGGCGGCGTATCTCCTGAAGGTTTGCGTCGGACGCAGCAATAGCTGCCACTCCAGAACCCGGGAAGGTGATTTTAGATGTAGATGAGAACTTATATACCATATCCGGATTGCCGGCCCTGCGGCAGGCCTCCAGTATCTCAATCAGCTGATCCTGATCATCATCGTATAAATGGTGAATGCCGTAGGCATTGTCCCAGAAAATGCGGAAATCCTTCGCAGCCGGCTTCAGAGCGGCGAACCGCAGGACAGTCTCATCCGAATAGGAGATTCCCTGGGGATTGGAATACTTAGGCACACACCAGATTCCCTTAATTGCCTCATCCTCTGATACCAGTTTCTCCACCATGTCCATATCCGGCCCAGCAGGCGTCATCGGGATATTGATCATCTCAATGCCAAAATATTCTGTGATGGCAAAATGGCGGTCATATCCCGGAACCGGACATAAGAACTTCACCTTGTCCAGCCTGCACCAAGGCGTCATGCCCAGCACCCCGTGGGTCATGCAGCGGGAGACCGTATCAAACATCACATTAAGGCTGGAATTCCCATATATGATGATGTTGTCAATGGGAACTTCCATCATATCGCTCAGCAGCCTCTTCGCCTCCACAATGCCGTCCAATATCCCGTAATTACGGCAGTCAACCCCCTGCTCGCAGATCAAGTTGCTCTCGCTTGTCAGCACATCCATCATGCCCATAGACAAATCCAGCTGTTCCGCAGACGGCTTGCCTCTGGACATATCCAGCTTCAGCCCCTTCGCCTTTGCCTCCTCAAATTGTTTCTCAAATTCTTCCTTCAGGCTCTGCAGTTCCTCCCTGCTCAGTTCCTTATACGCCCTCATAGCACCCTCCTGTACTTTTATGAATTTTTTATCCTTCTATCCTGCATAATTTCCACACAGTCACTTGATATTTTAGTATATCTCCCATGATTTTGCAATACCGGATAGAAAATTCGTCGTTCCAACGAGCTCCCTCTCCTTGTGAGCCGTCCCCGCCCTTATGCATCCTTATTCAACGACCGGTTATACTACTATAGTATGAGACAAACTGCAGAACATCATAAAAATCCGGTGCCGGAAACGCTTTTATCCGCTTTTCCCGGACACCATCTATCGGAGGTATCTTATGGGCTATTCTACACGCAAAAAAGGAACCCTCGCCGGCGTCTCCATGCTTGTCGGCGGGTTCCTTTCCTTACAGGCCGTTCTCTATTTCTTCATCCTGCTGGCAGATTTTTCTGTCATCCGCTTGGGAGAGACATCCTCCCTATTCAAATATTTTTCTGTCCTGCTCTGTCTGCTGTTCCTCTCTTTACTGGCAGAAGGCGGCTTTCACAGTGTCTGCCGGGGATTTGGCGCCCTCTATTTCTCAGTGTTTGTCATCTGCCTGGCAGATTTTCTCCTCCTGTTCACTCCCCTGTTCGCCCCTGGCGTCGCCCTCTATTGCCTAGCCCAGGCAGGATATCATCGGTTCCTCACCGCCCAGCAGCGCGTCATGAAAAGGGGGCTTCCTTCCCTCACTCTTCTTGGCGCCGCCCTAGGCCCTTCTCTGTTCTTCTCTTGCCTGCTGCTCGTCTCCCACAGTTCTGCCTCCAGCCTGCTCTTCTTATTCTGCCTGATCTACCTCTTTCTCGTCCTGTCTAACCTGGCCATCCTCTCCCGCGTTCAGGCAGGGCCTTTCGGATCGGGTCTCCTGCTCTTAATGCTGTGTGATATCCAAGTAGCTATGAGCTATATGGGAGTCTCTCTGTGCGCTCCCCTTATCTGGCTTTTCTATCTTCCCTCTCTCGTTCTCATCTGTCTAACGGCGTCCCGGACAGCTGCCGCTTGAATTTACGGTACAGCCAGCAGGCAGCTGCTCCAGCGGCTGCCTCTGCGATGGGAAAGGTCATCCACACACCCAGCATGCCCAGCGGCTCAGCCAGCAGCAGAGATAAGACCGGTATGATGGTCATCTGCCTGAGTACAGAGATGATAAGAGAATACTGTCCCATCCCCAGTCCTTCGAATACGCCTGCCAGTACCACTCCCACCGCCGACATGAGAAATCCGAGGCTGATCACCCGCAGGCAGACAATTCCCGCTTCCATAAGATCCCCTTGTGCGTGGAACCAGGACAGCAGCACCTCCGGTACAGCCTGGCATAGAATCGTCCCAGACAGCATAATCACCGCCGCGATCCCAATACCGGCCCTCACAGCCTCATACAGCCGCTTGTCCTTACGCGCCCCGTAATTATATGCCACTACAGGCCGTATTCCCTGTACTAACCCGTTAGCCGGCATATAGACAAACGTCTGAAGCTTATAATACAGGCCGAAGACAGCTACGCCCACCTCCGATGCCCTAACAAGGATTCCGTTGAGAATGCTGACCAGCACAGAAGGCATACACATGACCAAAGCAGAGGGAATGGCCACCTGGTAGATCCTCTTCATGATCTCTCCATCCGGCCGCATGTCTCCCCGCCGGATCCTCACCTTTCCCTTTCTCTTCCAATACAGAATCATTATCAGCACAAGGGAAACAATCTGACCGATGACAGTCGCCCATGCGGCCCCCGCCACCCCCATTGCCGGCAATCCCCACCTGCCGAATATCATCACTGGATCCAGCACGATATTTACCACTGCTCCCACAATTTGGCATAGCATCGGAGCATACATAATGCCCTCCGCCTGAAAGATTTTCTCATAAATCAAGTATACCAGATTCCCGAATGAGACGCACAGAACAATCTGGGAATACTCTACTCCCATAGACAATATATTCTCGTCTGATGTGAACATCCGCAGATAAGGCTCCGAGAAAAACAGTCCGATCACTGCGAAGCCCGCATAATGAAGCAAAATAGCAAGCATGGCATTGCCCGCCGCTCGTCCGGCCTCCTCCTCGCTGCCTGCTCCGATGGCTCTGGCGATGTAAGAGTTCATCCCGACTCCCACGCCTACTGCCACGGACAGAGCCAGATTCTGCAGCGGGTATACAAGCGACACTGCCGTCAAGGCGTCTTCCCCCATCGCGGACACATAGATGCCGTCCACAATGTTATACAAGGACGACGTCAGCATGGATATCATCGGCGGTATCGCCATTGTTATGAGAAGGGGAAAGACTGCCCGGCTTCCCATTCGGTTTTCTTCTTTTGCGCTCATGTACACTTCTCCTTTAAAATTCCGCCCCACAGTACTCTTTGCCTGCGGCGGTCATCCCCTTGAATAAAAGGACTATATTTTCGCTGTTTTTCTCAGAAACAGCAAAATATATAGTCCTTCTGACAACCGATCTTCTGCTCTTGTACCGCAGGCCTTACCGCCTGCGCACACCTGCAAATTCTACCATAGCTCTGCTTGGGTGTCAAGTACTCGGCCCCTTGCCGATGAAGAGCTGTCCACCCCTTTCATTCTTTGCAGAATACAATGATTTCCTCCGGCGTTACCTGGGCCGGAATACTCCTGGTGGATACTCCGTAGAGCACGCCCAGCAGCCTGCCTGCAAGAGCCCCCTCGTACTTCTGTCCATTTGTGCCCGCTATCTTTGTTCTTGGCCCGATCCTCAGCTGCAGCGTACCATCTGCGCTTAACAATCTCCGGTCAAAATAATCCAAAGCAATGTTATAGCGGTGATCGTCCCTGGCAATCATGAGGGGCATATATCTGGGCGGATAGCTGAGCACCATCGGCGCGTCCCCGTCATAAAACCCGATGATTGGCATCCCGTTTGAGACCTGTACTTGGTGAACCCCGTACGTGTCCGGCGTAATATAGAATTCCGCCAGACTTCCCTCTTCATTTTCCACACGGCATACAACGGTGCATCCATTGTATCGGATATCCGTAATGATCCCGCGAAACCACGGGAATACTCTTTTCTCCATATTCTTTCCTCCTTCCAGCCAAAGCAGCATGATATAGGATATGCAAAACAGGGAAAAACGTATCTTCTTTCGTCTATAGTACCCCTTCCAGGTCAAATGGAGGGATAAAGCTCTCCTGGGCAGCGTCTCCCTCCTGAATGAAGCCGTTCTCAATCCCAATGCCGATTGCGTAGTCCACGACTTCCTCGTATTCTTCCTCCGAGACTTTCCGATTCAATTCTCCATACCCTTCTGGAATTTCCACCGGCGTATACTGGCTCATAATGCTGATATAAATCCGGTCCCGGTACGTGTCGTGCAGATAGCGCAGCACATCCTTAGAATCCTCAATGCATCCTGGAAGCACGAGATGGCGCACAAGCACTCCCCTGCGCATCATTCCCCGCTCATCCAGCCTGGTCTCTTGTGTCTGCCGTACCATCTGGGCCAATGCCTCCTTCGCTCTCTGGGGATAATCCGACGCCTGGCAATAGCGCAGGGCAATCTTCTCATCCATGCATTTAAAATCCGGCAGATAGATATCCACCAGCCCATCCAGCATTCCAAGCGTCTCCGACTTCTCATAGCCGGAAGAATTGTATACAATCGGAATTTCCAGCCCTCTTCCTTTGGCTTCGCGCAGCGCTTGGCACACAGGGGGGACATAGTGTCCGGCCGTCACCAGGTTGATATTTTCCGCCCCCTTTTCCTGCAGCATGAGAAATATATCCGCCAGCTTCCGGGCGGAAATCTCTCTGCCGGCTTTGCCTCTGGATATCGCCTTGTTCTGACAGTAGATACATCCCAGACTGCAGCCGCAGAAAAATACGGTTCCAGAGCCGCCCTCCCCGGTGATACACGGCTCCTCCCACATATGCAGAGCTGCCCTCGCCACCCGGAGCCGGTCTTTCGCCCTGCAGGCCCCTGCCTGCTTCGTCCGGTCGGTTCCGCATTCTCGCGGGCATAACCGGCATGACTCCGGATATCCCAGCGCCTCCTCCATCGTTTTCTGACCCATTCTTCCATCTCCTTTATCTGTCCGGGACAGCGGCATCGGAACATCTGCGGATCCTCCCTGGAATTTGTCTGCCCCTTGCATCCTTTCCCGAACTATTCTACAATATCTCTATCTGTATATTTCCCGAAGTCTGCCGCCGTAATGGCCTGATCTGCAGACTGCAATGTTTTGCGCGAAAAGGAGGAATTCTATGTATCCAGACAGCTATACGGCCGGATGGGCCGTCCAGGCTCCTTCATCCCGACAGCCTCTTCATTCCGTGGTATTCGATATGGACGGCCTTCTCTTCGATTCTGAACGCATCGTCAAACAGTCCTGGGACACAGCGGGGGATATCCTCGGCTATCCCAGGCTTGGAGAGCATATCTATCATACCCTGGGACAGAACCGTGCCTCCCGCAGGGCTTACTTCTTGTCAGTATATGGACCCGGCTTCCCCTATGAGCGCTTCCAGGACCTTTCCAGGGAAGCCTTCCGCCGGCAAGTGCGGCTGCATGGCCTCCCAGTCAAGACCGGCGCAAAGGAACTTCTGGACTTTCTGAGAGAGGAGGGCATCCCCTGCGCCCTGGCCACCTCTTCCAGCCGGGACTACTGTCTGGGGAACCTCCGTGCCGCTCACATAGAACACTGCTTCCGCCAGATCCTAACCGGAGATATGGTAACTCACTCGAAACCTCACCCGGAAATATACGCCTCTGCCTGCCGCCTTCTCGGGGCTTCCCCCGCGCGCTCCATCGCCTTGGAGGACTCCCCCAACGGAATACGCTCTGCCCATGCTGCGGGCCTAAATCCTGTGCTGATTCCAGATCTGATGCCTATTTCCCGGATCGTCAAAGAAGCGCCGGATATCCGGCCGCTCCTGGCGGCCAGCCTTCCGACGCTTGCCCATGTGATTCCTTATATTCAGGAGCACTTTCTTATGCCAGCCCGAGGCCAATAAACATCAGGCACGACAGCCAGCTCCAGACGAAGGCCGCCGCCAGCGCCAAGGAGGACATCCGAGCTCCCAGCCTGCTGCCGGTCTTTCTTCCCGCCTCCTGTACCTCCGTTAAGCACATGCCTAAGAAGAAATATCCCACCAGCAGCACCGGATGGACATACCGCACATTCATCGTACATATATGCGGATAATCGATACAGAACTTGAAGTAGGAGGCCATATAGACGACAAAGATCACCAGGAAGAACCCCTTCTCCACTGGATGCCTCCTGCGCCCTCTTACCAGGCAGTATCCCATCGCCGCCGCGATGGCCGCAATGACGATCACATTCAGCCAGAATAGAGCCGCCCCAGTCCCTTCCAAGAATGGATTCTGCGTATTAAAGTCAAAATTGCCGAAGATCGCCGTTTTCAGCAGTCCATAGAAAACATTGAACTCCCGATAATTCCCTGCTTCAGGAAATTGAATATTCAAATGTTCCAGCTGGTACAGGGAAAAGTCTGTAAACCGCTGAAGCAGGGGGATATCCCCGATATATTGTGTGTCTGTCAGCTCCAGCTTCTCCGCGTAGGTTAAGGGGACTCCGAACAAGATCAGGTTGCGCACTGGATACCAGAGCCCCAGCGGAAAGACCACCGCCGCGAACGCGGCGAACTTCCCAATCAGCCCGCGAAGGGAGGGAAGCTTCAGGCATCCCGTCAGTCCGCCCTCCTTCCTCATTCCTTTCCCTATCACTTGAATCAGCCGAATCAAAAATACAGCAGCCACAGCCGGGGCGATCAGCCCGGCAGACAGCTTGGCCATCATAGCAAGCCCAATCATCACCGCCAAGATAAGGATATTCTTCAGGCTGCTGTCCTTGTACCAGCGAATCGTGTAGAGGATCGCCGCTGCGGTGAACATGGCCGACAATACGTCGTTGTTTACGCTGCCCGCCATCAGAACAAAGGACGGATGAAAAGCCACGAACAGAAGAACGGCATATCTGGCCTTCCCGCATATATCCAGCTCCTTCAATATCAAATAGGTGATAAAAAGAATTGCCCCTGAATAGAACATGGTCAGCACCTGGATATTCTCAATCGCCATATCCAGATCTATTCCAAGCAGCGTATTCAGCTTCACCCATACGGCGCTGATAATATGATGCAGCGGCGGATGGGAAAAGCTCCATGCCGTCCTTGGGTCAAAATCCGGGAGGTGATGATTGTAGAACAGATATCCGATGTAGCCAAGGTGTCCCATCGGATAGTCAAAGAGCAGGGTATCCTGCTGACGCATATAACAGCTTGTGTAGTGTATATAGTTCACTTTTAATGCAAGACTTCCTGCAAAAATGGCTATTACTGCATATTTTCCTTTCATTTTCCTGCGCAGAAATAGGACAAATACGCACACCACTATCACGCACAGGGCCAGCATGCACATATGGTTCCCATAAGTCCCTCCCAGAAGCTTCGGGCTCTCCAGCGATATTTTGTACCAGATAAGCCCGACAGCAAATAGAGCTGCCAGCCAGCCGGCAGCTCTCCATTCAAATGCGCATTTCCATTGTTTCCATTGTTTCATCTCAGGCTCCTATCTTCGCTAACTGCGGATCTGCGCCTCCACAAGACTCTCTGCATCCCCGCAGTATATCTCCCGAAGCTTCGGCTTCTCGATCTTGCCTGTGGCGTTTCTCGGGACACTGGCGAATATGATTTTTCTCGGTCTTTTGTATCTCGGAAGCTTATGGCAGTACTCATTGATATCTTCCTCTGTAACCACATAGCCTTCTTTGATATCAATGACCGCCGCCGCGATCTCGCCAAGCCTTTTATCCGGAAGCCCGATCACCGCCGCATCCTTGACAGCCTCATGCCCCCTAAGGAAATCTTCGATCTGTACAGGATAGAGGTTCTCTCCCCCGCTGATGATCACATCCTTCTTCCGGTCTACCAGGTAATAGAATCCCTCTTCATCCTGGCGGGCCATATCGCCGGTGTAGAGCCATTCTCCCTTGAGAACCTCCTCAGTAGCCTTTCTGTCGTGATAATAGCACTTCATCACGCCGGGGCCGCTCACGGCCAGCTCGCCCACCTGTCCCTGGGGAACGGCCTCGCCCTTCTCATCTACGATCTTGGCTTTCCAGCCATACCCTGGAATGCCAATCGCCCCTACCTTGCGAATATTCTCTATGCCAAGATGCACACAGCCCGGCCCAATTGCCTCGCTGAGTCCATAATTCGTGTCATACTGGTGATTCGGGAAGTACTTCTTCCACCGTTTGATCAAGCTGGGCGGAACCGGCTGGGCTCCGATATGCATCAGCCTCCACTGGGACAGCTCATAGTCCTCCAGATGTACATCCCCCCGTTCAATGGCGTCCAGGATATCCTGCGCCCACGGCACAAGAAGCCACACAATCGTACAATGTTCCCTCGATACAGCCTCCAAGATCACCTGCGGACTTGTCCCTTTCAGCAGAATCCCCTTGCCGCCCTCCAGGAATGTCCCAAACCAGTGCATCTTGGCCCCAGTATGGTACAGAGGCGGAATACAGAGGAAGATATCATCCTTTGTCTGTCCGTGATGATTCTGTTCCACCTTACACGCGTGCATCAGGCTGCGGTGCCTGTGCAGGATCGCCTTGGGAAACCCGGTAGTCCCCGAAGAAAAATAGATCGCAGCGTCGTCATCGTCCGTAATCTTAATCATCGGACACTGACTGGAGCAGTTGACCGTCAGGGAGATGTAATCCTCCGCAAAACTCGGACAATTACTTCCCACATAAAATAGCAGCCGTTTCTTGCTGATGCTGTCAGCAATCTCTTCAATTCTTCCGATGAATTCCGGACCAAATACAAGGACGTCTACCAGGGCCAGCTTTACGCAGTATTCGATCTCTTCCGACGAATACCGGAAATTAAACGGTACAGCAATAGCTCCTGTCTTTAGTATTCCAAAATAAATCGGCAGCCATTCCAGACAATTCATCAGCAGGATGGCTACCTTATCTCCCTTGCCTACCCCTCTGGACAGCAGAAGGTTGGCGAACCGGTTCGCTTTCTCGTTGAAAACATTCCATGTGATCTCCCGGCGGTAGTGCTCCAGCGGATTCGCCTCAATCAGCTCATATTCCTTCCACGTTACCCTTCTTCGTTCCTTTACTTCCGGGTTGATCTCCACAAGGCAGATGTCTTCTCCATATAACTTGCAGTTTCTCTCCAATATGTCCGTAATTGGCATAGCCCTCTTCCTCACTTTATCGCTTCTACTTGTTAAATTAGACTATACATCACAGACCTGTTTTTGTCAACCTCTTCAGGCAGGCGTCATCGGATTAGAAAGCTGACCGCCCTTCCCAGCCCTCCAGGCACACCAGACCAGCAGCGCTCCCATCTGAGGAGGCTTTCATAGTACACTTCCTCCGCCTTCCTGGCGAATTCTTCCATAGAATATCTCTCTGATATTCGTCGGGACGCAGTCCCAAAGTCTTCCAGGACGCCGTCGCCTGTCAGCATCTTCTCCAGATAAGAGACAAATTCCTCCTTTGTCTCAAATTGATAACCGTTAACACCATCTGCCACCACTCCATCCAGGCAGGAGTCTTTCCTGCACAGGGCAGGAAGCCCGCAAGCCAGCGCTTCTATATAAGTGAGTCCCTGTGTCTCGCTTGTGGAAGCACTGACAAAGATATCTGCCATTTGATAATACTCCGAAACACATTCCCGGTCAACCATCCCGGAAAAAATAATCCGATCTCCGCAGCTAAGCCGGGCCGCGCAGTTCATCAGGGCCTCCCTGTCCGGACCGTCCCCCGCGGCGACCAGCACCAAATCTTCACGCTTGAGACTGTCGAAACAGCTGAACAGCTCTCTTAAATTCTTCTCCTTAGCCATACGCCCAAGAAAGAGAAGCACCCGCTGTCCGGGCTGAATTCCAAGCATTGTACGCAAACCGGCGATGCGCTCCTGGGGTACCGGCGTCCTCAAATGATTCAGCGCCAACCCCGTAGGTACCGTATAGACCGGCGCTGTTACCCCGTAGTCTTCCAGCAGCCGCGCCACCTTCCCTGTAGGTGCCAGGACAGCCTGGGTCTGCTCGGCAATCTTCCTCGTAAAAGCTCTCACAAGCTTTTTCCCCATGGCCGCGCTTGGCGAGAAATAGTGGGTATAGTCCTCATAGACGGTGTGGTATGTGTGGATGAGCGGAATTCCCAGCTGCTTAGCCAGCATTCTGGCTGGGAGGAAGGTAGAGAATTCACACTGAGAGTGGATCATATCCGGTCCCCACCTGAGAATCTCTTCCCGCTGAGCCCTTCCGAAGCAGCATATAAGCCGGGCTTGGGGATAAATCTTACCTGCGCTGATAGACCGCAGCCTCCAGACTCCTTCTTCTTCCCCTATATCTTCCTCCTGCATCAGCGTCAAAATTCTTACGTCATGCCCTCTCTTTTCCAAGCCGCGCTTCAGATTTTGCACGGAGGTCACGACCCCATTTATTGTCGGCAAATACCAGTCTGTGGTAATTAATATTTTCATATAGGTTCCTCCCACTCATAAGCTTTTCTCTTAACAAATGTCCATATACCGCCTGCAGCTTCTCCCCCACTGCTTTCAAATTCCGGTTGGCGGCCACCGTATATCCTTCCTCCGTCAAGTCTGCCAGGCTGCCCCCCAGCATACCGTCAAGGCGTCTTGAAAATTCCTCTTGCGTTCCTGCCTTATAGACGTTCTGGCCATCTTCCAGCCATCCCTCATAAATCGGGATATCCCGGATCAGCACTGGTATCTTCATCGCCATCGCCTCCAGAAGAACGATTCCTTCTGTCTCCTCATGGGTCATAAACAGAAACGCATCCGCCCCCGCATAGGCGTCTCTCAGCTCCTCCATCGGCACGTACCCGGCAAACAGCAAGTTATCCGGATGCTCCCTAAGCAGCTTCTTCACCTTATGGGTAAGCAAGTTCGGCGGGGTATAGCCGAACCAGATAAACTGCACATCAGGGCAGTCCTTGGCCAGCCGCGCGAATTCCAGTATCCCCTTGCGCTCTATGTAATGTCCTACAGAGATCACAATTTTCTTGTCCTCCGACAATCCATATTTCTCCCGGAAAGCCCTGCGGCTCCCCAGTTCCTGTTGGAAGAACTCCAGATCTATTCCATTAGAGAGGGCCATCACCGGAGGCTTCACTCCGGCTTGGGCCAGCAGCTTCTTAGCATAGGGCGTAGGGGTAATTACGATATCTCCCAAATTATAGCAGAACCGTATCCATGTCCCGAACAGGGGAGCGAACAGATTGGAGCCGATGAAGGAATTGCGAAAATCTTCTTTCGTAGAATGAGCGTAATACACCACCTTCTTGCCTTCCACCTTCGCCTTGACCGCCTGAAATGCAGAATCCGGCAGTACGGTGTTCAGCTGCACAATATCGCACTCCTCTTTCTCGTTTTTGGTATAGTGAATTCTGTTCTCTTCCAGTGCTTTTGCCTGATGCAGCATCGCTCTCCCGATACCGCTTTTCTCCATTAATTTTCTTCCTCTGTCATATAACAAAACTGTCATCGTATATCCTCCTATCTCCCGTCATGGGAATCCATCTTAGCCGCTCCTATATCTTCGCCTTCCTAGGGCGCCTTCTCATAGTTATCATCCAGATCATCCCAGCAAGGCAATCACCTGGGTATATACAAACTGGAGTCCAATGGAATAGGCCAATATGCCAAATGGCTTTCCCAGCAAAATAATCCCAGTAAATTTCTTCGCAGACATCCTAGTCAGTCCTGCCAGAAAGCAGAGAAAATCATCTGGAGCCACAGGCAGGAAAATCGCTGCAGCGAACCATTTGTCGAAGCGGTTGCCCTTCTCCAGCCATCCGCAGTACTTCTCATAGGTTGCGGGCTTCGTAATCATGCGCACAAAACTCTGCCCATATCTCCTAGCCAAGTAAAACGCCCCTGCAGAACCGATGCAGATCCCGATATAGTTATATACAAATCCCCACACAGGCCCAAATACAAGCACGCCTACCAAACACCCAATACCGCCTGGCAGAACCGGTACTACCACTTGCACCGCCTGGAACACGACGAACAGAACCGGGGCCCATATGCCGCAGCTGTTCAAAAATCGCTCCAGCGCTTCCCTAGAGGTAAAAATCCCCTGCTGAAATCCCCATATGATGCAGGCGGCGGTAAGTCCCATGCCTACTGCTGTCGCAATATTCATCATTCGCACTTTCTGATTTGCCGTCATGTCTTATCTCCTTTTCTACATTTTTGATCGCCTGTATTCCCATCTTTTGCGTACATTCCGGATATTCCCGCATTATTTCCGCGCATAATTCTTCCTGTTCTTGTAATCGCAGCCTTTTTATCCGCCGGATTTTCCAGATTTACTATACGTTCCTGCGAGCCTCTGTCTTTGTTAGCATGACCTTATTATAGGAAAGCATTCTTAAAATACATTGGGAAAAAAGTTAATTAATTCTAAAGAAATGCAAAGTATTTATAGATCTTTTATATACACTTAGCCCGGTTCTCAGTCTCGAAGCAGAGACGGACGGACTGCTTGTCGTAAGTTAGTATACACGGAAAAGTTTTCAAATCATTTGAATAATTCTTACACATTCCTTTCTATTTCGTCTTCAGGACAGCATATGTGCCCTAGAAAGGCTGACGGCAAAGCAAAAAGAGATTCTTAATGCGGAAATCCTGATACAAAAAAAGAACGGACGCATCTTGCGTCCTTCGAAAAAAACCGTTCATTCACATAGATGAAGGGGGAAGCGGATTACGCTTCCCCCTTCACCTTTCTAAACTAACACCTGCCAAATAATCTCATTTGCTGATCACTGTCTGCACAAGTTCTTCCCCTCTATAACTGAGCTTCACAGAGAAGAATCCCTCTTCTTCCTCCAGCAGCTTCAGAAATACCCGGTCTCCTTCCCACAATCTAAGATTTTGCACTTCTTCCTTGCGGATCCAAGCCAGTTCGCCTTCCGGACAGTTCAAAAGCTCCCCCTGGAAACAGTCTGATGTGTACAGGCACATATATTCCGTCTCCCATCTATCAGATACGAAAGTGACCAGCCCCCGGAATTTCCATTTCTTCAGCGTAAGCCCAGTTTCTTCTCTTACTTCTCGCACCAGACAGTCCTCCGGGCTCTCCCCTTCTTCCAGGTGTCCGCCTACGCCGATCCACTTGCCCTCATTGGGATCCCGCTTCTTGACAGTCCGGTGCAGCATCAAATACCTGCCGTCCTGCTCAATATAACAAAGCGTCGTAATCTTCATCACTGGCACCCCTCCAGGAACTTCATCAATTCTTCGCCCCTTGCCTTTGCTTCCTCATAGCCTTCTTGGTAGAGGGCTTCCAGTTTCTTGCGGTCCTTCTCAATCCGGCCCACTTCCACCTGTCTGCCCGGGCTTAAGACAAAGGTGTCTCCTGCCTCCTCGCTCTTGGAAATTTCCTCCAGCGTCCGGTTATAGTACTCGTGCCTTCTCTCAATCCGGTTCACCAGCTGAGGGTAGCGAAAATACCTAGCCCGGATGAGGGGCATCATCTCATTTGGCTTTTTGCGGTAGCTCTTATCCCTAGTGAGTACAACGACATTCTTCTGATTTCCCTTTTTCTGAGACTGCTTCAGGGGAATAGAATCGGCGATCCCTCCATCCAGGTATGGCTTGCCGTCCAGATAAACCATCTTAGCCACTAAGGGCATCGAACTGGACGCCCGAATCACCTCTATATCCTTATGCAGGTCTTGAACCTTACGGTACTCCGCCTGTCCAGTATAACAGTTGGTTACTACCGCGTAGAAATTGCCGGGGTATCTGCTGAAGGCCTCATAGTCATACAGGTTCAGCTTATCCGGGATCTCATGGTAGAGCATCTGACTTCCGAACAGTTCTCCCGTGCGAAGCAGGCTCTTCACGCTGCAGTACCGATCGTCATCCAGATAATCCACACACACATCCATTGCCCGCCTTCTCTGGCCTGACAGATAGCTGCAGGCGCTGCAGCTTCCCGCAGACACTCCGTATACCTCCCGGAAAGAAATCCCTTTATCCAGCAAATAGTCAATCACGCCTGCCGTATACACTCCGCGCATGGCCCCGCCTTCCAGTATCAGCCCCGCATTATACATCATCGCTGTCTCACTCTCTTTCTCCTATGATCTTATAAACTGCCAAGCAGTGAATGCCCGATTGTCCCTTCCGGCATTTTTACCTGGAAGTTATCTGCCAGCGTTGCTCCGATCACCGCGAAAGTGTCCTGCTGCGGCAGCTGTCTTCCCTCTCCCATTGACGGAGAATAGGCCACGAAAAATACCTTCTCCCTCGTATGGTCGGTTCCTGTATGCGTCGGGTCATTGCCATGATCAGCGGTCAGAATCAGCAAATCATCTGGACGCAGGTTCTCCAGCAGCACCCCTAAATTCTTGTCAAATTTCTCAATCTCCTGGGCATAGCCCACCGGATTCCTCCGATGCCCCCACAGCGCGTCGAAATCTACCAGATTGGTGAAACACAGCCCATGGAAGTCGCTCTTGGCAATCTCAATCGTCTGCTCCATCCCATGCACGGAACTGTCGGAGTGATATGCCTGGGTAATTCCCTCTCCTACGAATATATCATTGATCTTCCCCACGGAGATCACATCCAGCCCCGCATCCTTCATGGCATTCAGGGCCGTAGGACCGTAGGGCTTCAGCGCATAGTCATGTCGATTGGATGTGCGCTTAAATTCCCCCTTCTTCCTGCCCACATACGGCCTGGCAATGACACGGCCTACCTTCCACTCGTCCTTCATGGTCAGCTCTCTGGCTATCTCGCAGTAATGATACAGATTGTCTAGTCCCATCGTCTCTTCATTGCCGCATATCTGTAGGACGGAATCGGCGGACGTGTACACAATCAGATAGCCCTTATTGATCTCTTCCTCGCCAAGTTCCTCAAGGATCTCTGTTCCGCTGGCACTCTTGTTGCCTATAATATGGCGGCCGGTACGGCGCTCCAGCTCTTCGATCAGTTCCTTAGGAAATCCGGTGTCAGTAAAGACTTTGAAGGGCGTTGTAATCTTCAGCCCCATCATCTCCCAGTGGCCGGTCATCGTATCCTTGCCGTTGCTTGCCTCCAGCAGATACGCGTAGCGGCCCAGCGGGTTCTGAACCGGCAAAACGTTATGGAGGGGGTGCAGATTTCCAATTCCCAGCTTCTGGAAATTCGGAATATTCAGATGCTCATATACCTTGGCAATATGACCGAACGTATCCGTTCCCTTATCTCCAAACCTCTCGGCGTCCGGCATCTCCCCGACGCCAAGGGAATCCAATACAATTACAAATGCTCTCTTGAATCGCTCCATATAGCTTCTCCTCCTTCTGTCTAGTTACTTCCATGTAACTCAGTATAGCACAGACCGAACGATTTTTACAGGAGGTTTTTATCATAAGCGCTTCTTTCCGCTGATGCGAAGACAGATCGATAAACATCCACGGAGATTTCTCTAGCTGTCGGCACGGACATAGATCTCCCATCCTCCGTCCGGCATCTCCACAATACACACTTTGCCGCTGCTGTCCCCTTTATAGCGATAAGCCTGGGCTCCGATCATCGATGTGTCTTTAGACTGCTCCACAGTCCCCAGCTCTTCTCCCAGGTCGTCCTCTGTAATGTGATACATATTCTCCGGTGTCAGCCCGTCGGCTTCCTGGCTGACAAAACCATATTCTTTGCACTGTTCAAAGCTGATCGGAGCATATTCCATTCCATCTATCCATACGCTGTACGCCACATCCGCCTCAGCCATATCTTCCTTGGACGCCGATGCTGCATCTTCTGCTTCCCCATCCTGTGCCGTCCCTGTCTGTGCGCTGTCCCCGTCCTGGCTCTCGCCGGAAGATGCAAATTCTTCCCCAATTGCCTGGGCCTCTTCCTCTATCCCTTCCGCGCTCCCACCGGCAGTATCCATGACGGCCTCTTCCTGCGCTGACTCGTACATGCCTCCCGTACTGTCCGCAGATATGCCTCCCATCAGCCGGACCGCAGCAATCACAACGCAGAGGCAGGCCACAGCCGCGGCCGCCGTCCCCCATGCCTTCCAACGCCTTCTGCCTGATTTCTTCTTAGCCTTTATCCGATTCGTTCCTGCTGGATCCGCCTCTTCTTCTCTGGCCTCTTCCACCAGCTCTTCTGATATATAGCCCAGCAGTAGCAGCAGCCTGTTTCCGCCTTCATTCATACGTGCACCTCCTCCTTCTCCAGATACTCCTTTAATTCCCTGCGGATACGGAACAGCATAGATTTCACCTTGCTCTGGCTCATCCCATACCGCGTGCTGATCGTATCAATGGAGTCAAAATACCAGTATCTGCGCAGGAATACCTTCCTTTTCTCTTCCGGAAGCGCCTTAAGGAATTTCTCCAGCAGTTCCGCCACATACTGCGCCTGCATATGTTCCTCCGGCCCTTCCAGCGCCTTGTCCTCCACGCATTCCTGCAGTTCCTCCCGAAGCTCCATCATCCGGCAGTCCCGTTTGGCCGCCGTATGATAGTCATATCTCCCGAAGGCGGCATGCCTCGTAATCTTCGCCAGGTAAGCAAAAAAATATACAGGAATGGTAGGCGGTATCGCGTTCCAGGCAGCCAAATATGTGTCGCTGACACACTCTTCCGAGTCCTCCCTGCTGTTCAAGATACGCATAGCAAGTCCTAACAGACGGCTCCCATACTTCCGGTCCGTCTCTGTCACGGCCTGTTCCTGTCTTTTCACATACAGTTCAATAATTTCCTCATCTCTCATAGTATCCCCCTTTCTAATTTTCTATGAATCTTCCGTCATTATTCTTCCATCCCTGAAATGCCCAATCGGAGTTTTCCTAACATAACAAGAGGGAATTCTCCCGCCTCCGTTGCGCCTTATAAAAAATCCGTCTGTGCAGATGCAGTCCTTCCATTTGCAAAAGAGAGGCCGCCGGCATCCGCCTGCGGCCTCTCTTCGCCTAGTATTGTGTTATTCTGTGAATCGAAAGCGGCAGACCAGCCCGCTGCTCTTTCCGGCCGCGCCTCTGGCGCAGCCCGGCGAGGACGCCCAAGCCGTCACAGCTTCAGGCAGATAATTTCTCCCGCTTCTCTGCTTGCCCGCATATCTATCAGCCTCTGGTTGGAAGAGCCGCGAAACGCCAGCCCCAGATTCTTTTTCTCTTTCTCGAACCGTCCGTCCACAAGCACATCCAGTCCATCGAGCATCTGATCGGTATATTCTCCGTATCTCTTTCCTCCCGGGATCAGATCCTTATCAAGGACAAAGCCTGTATAACACCAAATATCCTTCTGGGGATACCGCTCCTTCACCTTCACAATCAGCCGAGCCAATTCCGGCTGGTTCTCAAATTCAAACGGTTCGCCTCCCAGCACAGTAAGCCCGCTGATATAAGCTGGTTCCAAGGCATTCAGTATCTGTTCCTCTGTCTCCTTGGTATATTTCTTCCCGTAGGTAAAACACCAGGTCTCCGGCTGGAAGCAGCCCTCACACCGGTTCGTGCATCCGGAGACAAAGATGCTCACCCGCACGCCTGTGCCGTTGGCCACATCACATGTCTTGACTGCCCCATAATACATGACAATTCCCCTCTCTTACAAATGCAACACCCGTTCCTTAATCTCCTGGGTTCTCCCCTGATTCCAGAACTGTGTCCCAATGTAGCCGCATGTCCTCCGGGCAACATTCATCTTATCCTGATCCCGGTTGCCGCAGTTCGGGCATTCCCACACGAGCTTGTGATGCTCATCCTCTATAATCTGAATCTCTCCGTCATATCCGCACACCTGGCAGTAGTCGCTCTTCGTATTCAGCTCCGCATACATGATATGGTCGTAAATATGCTGCATAACCGCCAGCACCGCCGGTATGTTGTTCTGCATATTCGGCACTTCCACATAGCTGATAGCCCCTCCCGGAGACAGTTCCTGGAACTGCGCCTCGAAGGACAGCTTGTCGAAAGCGTTGATTTCTTCCGTCACATGGACATGATAGCTGTTCGTTATATAATTCTTATCCGTAACGCCCGGAATAATTCCGAACCGGTCCTGTAAGCATTTGGCAAATTTATATGTTGTGGATTCCAGCGGCGTCCCGTACAGGCTGAACGCAATGTTCGTCTCTTTCCTCCAACGGCTGCAGGCATCGTTCAAAGCCTCCATAATTTCGATGGCGAACGGAGTTGCCTCCGGATCGGTATGGGACTTGCCCGTCATATACCGCACGCACTCGCACAGCCCGGCATATCCGAGAGAAATGGTGGAGTAGCCTCCGTAGAGCAGCTTGTCAATCTTTTCTCCCTTCTTCAGCCTCGCCAGCGCCCCGTTCTGCCACAAGATGGGCGCCACGTCTGATACCGTCCCCTTCAGCCGGTTATGCCGGCACATCAGCGCTCTCCTGCACAGCTCCAGTCTCTCGTCCAGAATCTCCCAGAACTTCTCTTTGTCTTTGCCGGAAGAACAAGCCACATCTACCAGGTTCAGTGTGACAACCCCCTGATTGAACCTTCCGTAGAACTTAAATTTCCCTTCTTCATCCCGGTAGACTGTGAGGAAGGAACGGCAGCCCATGCACGTATAACAGTTGCCTTCCTTCAGCTGCTTCATCACTTTCTCCGATATATAATCCGGCACCAGCCTCTTAGCTGTACACTTGGCTGCAAGCTCCGTCAAATACCAGTACGGCGTACCCTCCCGGATGTTGTCCTCCTCCAGCACGTAGATCAGTTTCGGGAAGGCTGGGGTGATATACACTCCCTGCTCATTTTTCACGCCCTGCATTCTCTGAATAAGCATTTCCTCAATAATCATCGCCAGGTCGTCTCTCAGCCGTCCCTCCGGCACTTCGTCCAGATACATGAACACCGTCACAAACGGAGCCTGTCCATTGGTGGTCATAAGCGTGATTACCTGGTACTGGATCATCTGTACGCCCTGTTTAATTTCCCTGCGCACGCGCATCTCCGCAATATCATTGATCATTTTGTCGGTGACGTCCATCTTCTCCTCTTCCATTTCCTGGCGCACCTCCGCCCGGAATTTCTCTCTGCTCACCTGGACAAAAGGGGCGAGATGAGACAGCGTAATGCTCTGGCCGCCATACTGGGAACTAGCAATCTGGGCAATTGCCTGAGTCGCTATGTTGCATGCCGTCGAAAAGCTGTGCGGGCGCTCAATCATCGTCTCGCTGATCACCGTCCCATTCTGCAGCATGTCTTCCAGATTCACCAGGCAGCAGTTGTGCATATGCTGAGCAAAATAGTCTGCATCGTGGAAGTGGATAATCCCCTTGTCGTGGGCCTCCACAATCTCCTGGGGCAGCAGGAATCTTCTTGTAATATCCTTGCTTACTTCCCCTGCCATGTAATCTCTCTGGACACTGTTCACCATTGGATTCTTATTGGAGTTCTCCTGGATCACCTCTTCATTCTCGCACTCCAGAAGGCTTAGTATCTGCTTATCTGTGGAATTGGATTTACGTACCAATTCCCTTTTATAGCGATAGGTGATATAATTCTTCGCGACCTTGTATGCCTGCTGCTTCATAATCTCCGTCTGAACCAGATCCTGTATCTCTTCTACGCTGGCTGATCTTGCAAGCTTCGTACAAGTCGCCGTAACATAATCGGTAATTCTCTCTATTTGGTCTTCTGTCAGCCGCTCGCCTTCCTCCACTGTCCGGTTCGCCTTGCGGACGGCCTCTGCAATTTTCTCCCGGTCAAAAGGCACTTCCTGACCGCTTCGCTTAATAATATTCATTTCTTGCTCCTCCCTTTACCACAGCTCCCAGGCACATCATCTTGTGCCTCCCTCATCATTTCCATCTATATATAGTATTATATCCACTTATCATAAAATTACAAGTCCCTTTTTCAACTTCCTGAAAAAAGCCATGACTATCTACTGTCTTATCTGGATTATGCCAGCCCGAACAGTTTCTCAGCCCCATGAAGCCGCCGTTCAAATTGGCTGTAAAAATCTTCCATTTGATGGTAAGGCGTCCGGTAAAACGTCTTCAAGACGTACAAGCTGATATTGCGCACCAGTTCCTCGTCCTGGGAATTCCCGGCAATCTCTTCCAACGCCTTCAGGAAGAAATGCCATCGGCAGATATAATTCTCATATTGGGCTGTCTGGGGAGTGTCGATCCACTTCTTCACCTTCACTTTTGTCCGATCCTTCTTCGGGCATTCGTGTATCTGCAGGAAATAGGAAAAGCCATCCTCTTCATAGTATCTCCCAAGCGGGAACAGACGGCACAGTCCGGGGCGGTACGGATGAATGGAACAACGGCCGTCCCTGTCTAAGAAAACACACCGCTCTCCCTCTCCTTCCATCCGCACGTTAGGCAGCACAATCCCATCCACCACATTCAACTCCAGCTTTCCTCCAAGAAGTGTGTCAAAATCCACGGCAAGACCGGCTGTAAGCCTCGCCGCATCCATAGGATCCAGCAAGATAGACTGCCCCATGCCCGTACAGCACGCATGGCAGCCCTCGCATCCCCGGCAGTCTGCCTTCACCAAATCATTGCTCCGATATAGCTTCCCGTCGGATATTTCTTCCAGGCTTACTTCCCGTCTCATCTATCCACCCCTTATCTGCCGCGCACCTGCGGCGGCCGCGTCTTTGAACATTCTGTGCCTGAACCACTGTGCCAAAATAAGATATGAAAAAAGAAAAACCCCGAAAATATCGAGGTTTTCAGTGGAGCATACGGGATTCGAACCCGTGGCCTCAACAATGCGAATGTTGCGCGCTCCCATCTGCGCTAATGCCCCATCGCATCTTATTATAGCACAAAATTTGAAAAAGAAAAGAGGGAAAATTTCTTTAATAAGAAATTTATTGGACAATTCCTGCCAGGACAGCTAATGTATAAATAACATACAGGCGATGCGGGTTATACCGTCCCGCATAGAGAGGAGGTTACAGCACGATGCCCTTACATAGGAAACAGCAGCGAGCCATACAGAAGGAACTGGATCTTCTGATGCGCAGGGAGCGCAAATTCCGAGAGGCCGCCCGTCGAGAACGGGACCCCGGAATAAAAGAGAAATTAGCAGCCAAAGTGCCGGATCGTGTCTATAGCAGCCTTGTGGATGCATTCTGCACAGGATTTTTTGCAGTCTTCGATAAGGGCGGAGAAATCATCGGTAAAAGCTTCTCTCCCCACAAGATACAGCAAAATTATCAGATCCTCGATTATGCTGTTCAGGTAAAGGGCGGCAGAGGCGAGCTTCGCCGGCTTCGGCAGTCCGCGGGGGCGGCCGGCCTTCGCAATACGGCGATCACAACAGCTGAGGGCATTGGCCTAGGCCTGCTTGGCATCGGAATTCCCGACATCGTCCTCTTTCTCGGCATGCTCCTGAAAGGGATCTATGAGACGGCTCTCCACTATGGCTTCTCCTACCATACGCAGGCGGAGAGGTTTTTCATCTTATATATGGCAGAAGCATCCATGAGGCACGGGGCAGAGCGGGATCGGATGAATGCCCAGATAGACCGCTGGCTCTACAGTGGTCTCCCCCAGCACATTGACAGCCAGATGTTCAAGGAGCAGATACGGCATACGGCTGAGGCGTTCGCGGCAGACATGCTGGCATTCAAATTCCTCCAGGGAATTCCTATCGCAGGCATTCTAGGCGGAGCGTCCAACCCCGTCTATTACAGGCGGGTAATGAAGTATGTGCAGTTAAAATATGAAAAAAGATATTTGCTTGGACTTCTGGACGCCGGAACATAAACCTTTCTGCCGTTGCCGCCCAGGCATGGCGTGACTCAAGGCTTTTGACCCTGGTATCATTCTATGTTATAATGGTTAAACTAGCGTCTGCCGACGGCATGGCGCTCAATACCGATAGAAAAGGAGTTGTCATTATGGATTTCCAAATACCAAAGTACCGCGAGCCTGACTTTACTCAAGAACGATTTGTCAAAGCACCCAATGTCACCATCCAGGAAGTGGAGCTGGACGGCGTAGCCCCGGAACATTATCACAGCACGTCTATGTATCCGGAATATTTCAAAATAGACGGCCGGTGGGTTCTGGCTGAAGAGAGCCGTATGGACTCCAGCGTTGTCCTCTGTGAGGACGGCCATCTGGCCGTTGTGGAGAACCGGAATCTCAAGAAAGGGGATCGGGTCATCCTTGGCAGGAGCGAGAACTGTGAGGAGGGTATCTACCTGCATGCCAGCGGGTTCCAGGAGGAGGACACCCAGCAGACTGACCAATTCGTCTTCCGCCAGGGCCGCAGCCGTGAGACTTCTTACGCGAGAGATTATGATAACCTGTTCGAGCTGCTGCGTTACGAGCGGGAGCACGGCAATATCCTGTGGGTGATGGGCCCTGCCTTCTCTTTTGACTATGACGCCCGGGCAGCGATGCAGGCCATGGTCGAGAACGGCTATGTGCACGGCCTTATGGCCGGCAACGCCCTCGCTACTCACGATCTGGAAGGCGCCCATCTGCACACGGCTCTCGGACAGGACATTTATACACAGGTTTCTATGCCCAACGGCCACTACAACCATCTGGACGTGATCAACCGCGTGCGCAGAAGCGGTTCCATCCCTCAGTTCATTGAGGATTACCATATTGATAACGGCATCATTTACAGCTGCGTTAAGCACCAGGTACCTATCGTCCTCACAGGTTCCATCCGAGATGACGGGCCTCTGCCGGAAGTGATCGGGAACGCCTATGAGGGCCAGACGGCTATGCGCAGTTTGACGAAGAAAGCGACGACGGTCATCTGCCTGGCTACCATGCTCCATACAATTGCCACTGGAAATATGACCCCGTCCTTCCGCGTACTGCCAGACGGCACTATCCGTCCCGTCTACCTGTATACTGTGGACGCGGATGAATTTGTAGTAAATAAGCTGCTGGACCGCGGCAGCCTCTCTGCCACCACCATTGTCACCAATGTCCAAGACTTTATCATGCTGGTGGGACGTGGACTTGGCGTAATTTAAGATTTCATCTGTTTAGTTTCGTCTGTTTGCTCTGGATATTAGATATGTTTTTATTTCTTTTGAAATTTTAATTTCGTGAATGAAATTATTATATAGCAGAATACTATGGGTATTCAACCATTGGTATTATCTATTCACCATATGCAAGATTTTCGAAGGGAATGATTACATTATGCATAATTTCCTGCATAAGCACAGAGAAAATATTCAGATAAAGACCAGCGCGCAGGCTGTCCCAGCCCTGCCCCCCTCCCTTTCCAGCCCTGTTCTCGGCGGTTTCGGCTGCAGCGCCTGCGCATGGGAGACCGAAGACGGGCAGGTGCTGTGGGGGCGCAACTTCGATTACAATCGGATTGCCAGAGGCACAAGCGTGACCTTCGTCCCTAGGGGAACTGGATTCTATACATGCGGTGCCCAGCAAGAGGGCAATTTAATGGACCATACTTTCTGTAGAGCTGTCCATTCCTGTATCGGTACCGGCCTTCTCATTCCCGGCACCGCCCCTGCCCTGTATGAAGGGTTGAACGATGCCGGGCTTATGGGCGCCCAACTCTATTACCGGGAATTTGCCCACTTCGATTCCGAACCGCTTCCCAATAGGCTTCCTGTCCAGCCCGCCTTCCTGGTTACTTATCTTCTCGCCATGTGCTCTACTGTCGAGGAAGCCGCTGACGCATTGACCCATCATCTCTGTCTTGCCGGCATCCCCCTGCTCGGGGCTGTCCCAACCATCCACTGGATGTTCACAGATGCCGGCGGGGAAAGCATTGTCGTAGAACCCGACGCGGACGGACTGCACATTTACCGGAACACCCTGGGCATCATGACCAACAGCCCTGGATATCCATGGCACCGGCTGAATCTCCTGAACTATTCTAATCTAGATTCTCAAGACAAGCCAGATCTCCTATTGGCAGGCCAGTCTATCCCGCAATGTTTCTCGGGCAGCGGCGCGCTCGGTCTTCCCGGCGACTGGTCATCCCCCTCCCGCTTTGTACGTCTGGCATTTCTCAGAGAACACTGTCCCAGAGGCCGTTCCGAAGCAGAAGGCGTCGCCTATCTGTTCCGCATGCTGCAAAATGTCGCCTTCCCCATCGGCGCGGTGGAAGTCTCCCACCCGGGAACAGCCACAGACTATGATACCGGCCTGTCTCCTTACGACTACACGCTCTATAGCTGTGTCATGTCCTCCCGAAGCCTGAAATATTACTGGATGACTTATCAGAATACGACGGTACACTGCGCGAACTTGCGCCAGCTGGATATTCCCGGACAGGGAAAAGGCAGCCTCGCCGGCTGCCGTCAGTTCTCTTTTGATTTTTCCCCATCTTTCTGCGAAGAGTCCTCTGCCAAACTGTCCGTCCCTCTTATATAGCCTGCGCCGCCTCCGTATCTGACCTTTATTTCTTCCTCAATCCTATAGTTCTGCTGCCCTATATCCCCAGAACCGCCCAGCTCATTCCATATGGCAAATCCCAGGATCAGCGTCCCTCCCGCGATCTGCCATCCAGTCACCGGTTCTCCCAGGATAAGCACAGATACCACAACCGCCACCATAGGGTCGATGTAGCTCAGGATCGCGGCCTCCTGCCCCTTCAATTCTTTCAGTGAAGAAAAGTACAGGCAATAGGTAACTCCCGTGTGGAACAGCCCCACGATCAGAAGATTGATCCATCCCGTCTTCCCCAGTTCTCCCAGGTGGAACCCTCCGGTGCCCACCACATAGGGAATCAAGATGATAATCGCTGCCAGAAACTGCAGGAATGTCCTCTCAATCCCCTCCCTCAGTTTGATGAACTTATTCAGCAAGATTACGGCCGCGTACAACACGGCTGCCCCCAAGCCCAGCAGCATCCCTATCAAGTCTGAAGAGGAACTTCCGATGCCTCCTACCCCCACAATCATAATCACTCCCGCTGTAGACATCAGGAAACAGACTATCTGCCGTCCCGTCATTTTCTCGTGAAATAAGAAAGGGCTGGCCACCGTAACAATCACCGGAGCAAAGTAATAGCTCAAAGTTGCCGCTGACACCGTCGTATACCGATACGCCTGAAACAGCAAAATCCAGTTAAAGGCCATCGCAATTCCAGATACCAAGAGAAGGATCCGCTCTCTGCGCAGCTCCTGCGCATAAGTGTCTTCCGCCTCCTTGCGCTTCTCATGATCCTTTCCTTTTCTCCTGCCTGCCGCGCCGAGATAAAAGCCAATCAAAACAGCGGCCAGCACAGCCCGGTACAAAGCCAATTCCCCGGATGCCAGAGGGATCTTGCGCACAAAGACCGCCAGCGTGCCAAATATTACCATTGACACAATCAGAGACAGCCGTGCCCTGCGCATCCCCTTCATCTTCTCATCCCTTTTCTGTTGTCTGTCGTTCTATGATTCTCCTCGCCTTTCTCCACGGCAAGCCCTCCTCTTATGTCATTCTCTTATACTATTTTTTACATTCTGTGCGACTTCGTCTCTAGCTCACAGCATATGTCCTCATTATAGCAAAAACATTTCTATATGCAAAGGAGCATCTCAGGGAACAGTGATGAAATCCGTGTTTCCTGAGACGCTCCTCAAAATGCGCGCGAATTTGCGGAAAAAAACGCCGTTTCCCGCCATAGCAGACAATGCATACCCATAATCCCATCATCGCCTGTATAGGTATCCTTGCTGGTATACTTGCCGCTCAAAAACCCTGCTCCCAGGGGAGAGAATGGCACAAAGCCGATCCCCAGTTCCTGGCAAGTAGGAATCACATCTTTTTCAAACATCTGCTCCATCATAGAATACTCGCTCTGAATAGCTGTGATAGGTGTGACCGCATGAGCGCGGCGAACTTCTTCTTCCGTAGACTGGGATTTTTCCCTCTTGGAAGTCAATAAAGCCTTTCATCATTTTATCTCCTCATTTTATCTCCTCATTCCAGCCGCTCATACTAGGAAAGCAGCTGCTTCACTTTTCCTATGGTCTGTGTTTGCCCGGCAAGTAGTAGGAGGGGAACTGGTAGCATTAATTTTCTAAATTCTGATATCTAGGTTTTCACATCATACTCACTTCCAAACTGTTCCCTTCTATCAGTTCCACCATGAGCTTACTCTTACTGTTTCCTAAAAGAAAAACGGCACAAAATATCATTCAAAGTGCCATTTAAAAATACCTTTTGGCACTTTAAATGGCACTAAAAATACTTCCGTATATTCCTGAAGCATTTCTGCTAAAAGACCGAGATCATGTGTCTTTTTAATCATAACGCCTCTTGAAATCAAAACACCTTTCAACATCTTTTCTATAGCCTGCTGGCAATGGTAACAAATAATCTCCAATGGTTTCGGGTACATATGCTCATATAGATGTTTCGCCGTAAGGAAATCCATCCTGGCAAACTCCATCCACTCTTTCAGAATTTTTCATTTTTCATATAACAGCACGCCCTCCTGCTTTACAACCTTCTCAAGGGTATTTTCCTTCGCCCTTTCATCAAAAGACGATTCATAACCCACAACAATGTCTACCGGACGTTTACGAACTCCGCGGAGTGATTTATACGCTTTCTGAGACAGTTCTATTTTGTTCCCGGCATCCTCAGGAACAACAACATAAAAGTCATAATCACTGTCCTCATTATAGGTATCTTTTGCAAAGGAGCCGAACAGATAGATTCGTTTCGGCATGATAGTCATGCAGATTCTATCTTTAATTGCTTTGATCTCATTATTGATCATCTTGTTCACATCCTTTCATACAAACTCGCCTGAGATTCTGCTTTCTGTTCACCCATAGTATACCACAGAACGATCTGCTTATCTATCTGAAAGAATATTCAGATAAAGTGTCACTTCCCCTAAATCTATCTTTATATATTAAAAAATGAGCAGGATGCCATACACCCTGCCCACATTTCTGCATATTCGATTCCTGACAATTACAGTCCCAGTCCGTTCACCCACTCCTGTACTTCTGCCTCGTCCACGCTGGACCGGAATCTCTGTCCTTCCAGCCAGTTGCCTGTTCCTGCCATATCCGCCAGCAATTGTCCGCTGTCGCCTATATCCGAGCCGGATGATGTACAAAACGGGATCACAGTCTTTCCTGTAAAATCGTTGGCTTCGATGAATCCATCCACCGGCCATGCGGCGACACCCCACCAGATAGGGTAGCCAACGAATACCGTATCATACGAATCCCAGTTATCC
>CALWRT010000010.1 GCA_944384015.1 uncultured Lachnospiraceae bacterium
CGTTTAATGAAGTGATTATGTGGATCATGCTTAATCCAACCGGGATGATGAATACCAGCGCGCATCCCAGCATAGATGCCACGATAATACCAGAATATAATCCAATCTCCGCATCTTCTGCAAGGGCTACTGCCAGCGGATATCCTCCCATATCGCATGCGAGTATTGATCCGAACATGGCCGGGTCAATTCCGATGGCACGGCACAGCGGCGTAATTACCGGGCCAATCAAATTGGATATGACCGGCGCCAAACAGATAATACCTGCCATGCCAATAGCCAGGGAACCCATGGTATTTAGTCCTTCTTCAAACTTGGCTCCGATGCCGAACTTGTTGTCCAGTATCTTATCGATACCGCCAATGATGATACCGACAGCCATGATCCACATAATCACTTCATTAAACGTCATAAATATTCCTCCAATCGAACAAAATTTGCTTCTTTTCCTTTTGTCCACCTAGTATTCTTTAGATTTGTTTTGACCTCTCCCCTTTCCGTATTCCCTTCCATCTGCGGAAGTGTGCTTTTCCCCTCTCTTTTTATGGTTTTCTGTGTTCCTTTGCTCTATTTAAAATAGTAAAATCTCTTATATTAACTGTCAATATTTATTTTTTTTATCAGTTTCCAAATTTTATGCACAATTACACCCCAATTTTATTTGATCTTCCGCCCCGAACCCCAACAAATTCCACACTTTATTCTGACAGCTCAGCCCTTCGCAGGCTTTTAAAAACCGGAAGGCTGCATCGGGATTCTTTTCTCCCATGCTTCCTTCCGGTTTCTGACTTCTCTAATACCCTTCACTTGTCATCTCTGCTGTCTGCCTCTACGCAAATGACCTCGACACCCTTGCCTCGGATTGCCGCCACTGTTTTCTTCTCTGTCCGTTTGTCTGTAATCAATACATCCAGCTCTTCCAGCGCGCAGATGCGATTCATGGCCGTCACACCGATCTTGCTGTAATCCGCAAGTCCAATTACCTTCTGACATCTTGGCAGGATCTGGCGCCTTAAGCTGCTCTCTTCAATATTATAATCTGTCAGCCCCCCGTCTACAGTCAATCCGCCAATCCCAAGGACATACTTGTCCACATAGAAATGTTTCATGCTCTCTTCCGCGAGGAAACCTGAGGTGGATAAATCGCCGTACCGGAGATTTCCCCCCAGCATGATCACGCGGATATTCCCATCCGATACAAGCTCTAGGGCGACAGGCAGGGAATAGGTAATCACCGTTACCTTCTTCTTTCCTTTCAGCGCCTTGGCAAACTGCAGCGTCGTCGTTCCCAAATCAATCACTATTGTATCGCCGTCTTTAATATAATCGACTGCCTGCTCTCCGATCCTCACTTTCTCAATATAATTTTTCATTTCTCTATTCTCATATTCAGGCTCCATCCCATGCATGGATTTTGCCACTGCTCCGCCATATACCCGGTTCAGATACCCAGCCTTTTCCAAATACTCCAAGTCTCTGCGTATTGTCTCGTCGGACACTCCAAACCGTTCAATTAAGTCAGCCGCTTTCACAATACGCTCCGATTCGATCAGGCGGATGATCGTTTCCCTTCTCTCATGTGTCATCTGTTCTTCTCCTTTGCCTTTCGATCAATTTTTCCACATAATTCCACCGTCAATCTTCACTTTTCCCCCTTCTTTTGCCGGTAAATTTTTGTACATTTTTACCCAATTTTAATAGGCACCCATTGCATACCCGCCCATGTTTTATTATAATCCATTATAATTACAGAGCCCACAACAATCAATGAGAGAAACGGAGGATTTTATGAAGCTTCCAAAACTTGCCATTTTTGATATGGATGGCCTGATTTTCGATTCTGAACGCCTTTTTATGAAATTTCTTCAGGAGCACTCTTCTCAACATGGTTATACAATTACACAAAATGATTATTTACGCACCTTAGGCATCGGCGGCGGCTATCTGACCGCTGTGATGGAAGAAATCTGCGGCCCCGCCTATCCCCACGATAAAATCAGCGGCCTTGCCCGACAGTCTTTCAATGATTACGCCAGCGCCCACGGTCTTCCCGTCAAGCCTGGAATCCGAGAGCTTCTCCAATTCCTGGCTTCCAAGCAGGTCTTCTGTTGTGTAGCCTCTTCTACGAATTCTTCTTATGTGAAGACTTATCTGGAACAAGCAGGCCTGCAGCAATATTTTCCCTTTATCATCGGCGGAGAGCAGGTAAAGAACACCAAGCCTGACCCAGAGATTTTTCTGCTGGCCTGCAGCCATTTCCATATTACCCCTGCCGACACCGTCGTGCTGGAGGATTCGGAAAACGGCATTCTGGCAGCGCATCGGGCCGGTATTCCTTCTATCGCTATTCCCGATATGAAAGAACCCGGCCCGGATATTCGTTGTTATACGGCGCTGACTGCATCTACCGCCTTCGATGTTATCCGATATTTTTCAGAAGATTAACCATTTCAATTGCTGAGCAGGCCACGTCGTAGCCTTTGTTGCCGGCTTTCGTACCTGCTCGCTCGATAGCCTGCTCAATATTGTCAGTGGTTAATACGCCGAACATCGTAGGTATTCCTGTCTGCATCCCCGCCTGCGCGACTCCTTTGGACACTTCCGCGCACACATAGTCGTAGTGATCCGTTGATCCTTTTATTACTGCGCCAAGGCAGAGAACCGCGTCATATTTCCCCGACTGAGCCATTCGTTTCGCCACCATCGGTATCTCAAAAGCGCCGGGCACCCATGCCAGGTCAATGTCTTCCGCGCTAACCCCATGGCGCACAAGGCCGTCTTCCGCCCCGCTCACAAGACGCGATACGATAAATTCATTAAATCTTCCCGCTACAATTCCCACCTTAATGCCGCTTCCTACTACATTTCCTTCTAATTTTCTCATATTGCTTTCCTCCTGCTATGATTGTCCTACCCGTACAGCGCTGTTTATCTTCCTGCAGCCATAACATAGGCTCATTCTTATGGGAACGCTGATTTCATCAGCGCTTCCTTATGCCTCTTTCTGATAATGGGTCATATGCTCCATCTTCTTCTGCTTTGTCAGAAGATAGAACAGGTCTGTCTTATTCGCTTTGATCTCGATGGGCACCCTCTCCACAATGGATATTCCGTATCCTGACAATCCTGATATCTTCTTCGGATTATTGGTCAGCAGTCTCAGCCTGGCCGCCCCCAAGTCATGGAGAATCTGCGCGCCAATCCCATAATCTCTCATGTCTGCCGGAAATCCCAGCTTAATGTTGGCATCCACTGTGTCATAGCCTTCCTCCTGAAGGCGGTAAGCCTTGATCTTATTGATCAGGCCGATCCCGCGCCCTTCCTGGCGCATATAGAGCAGGATCCCGCGCCCTTCTCTGGCAATCGCCCGCAGGGCTGCGTCCAGCTGTTCCCCGCAGTCACACCTGGCGGAGCCGAACACATCCCCTGTGAGGCATTCTGAATGCACCCTGCACAATACCGGCTCTTCGTCATTGATCTCCCCCATGGTGAGGGCCACATGGTGCTCGCCGTTCAGCTTGTTGACGTACCCGTGAATCCGGAATTCTCCGTACTTCGTCGGCAGCTTCGCCTCCGCCTCTTTGCGGATCAGGCTCTCCCGGTCCATCCGATAGCGCACAAGATCCGCGATGGTTATCACGGTCAGGCCATATTGCTCAGCCATTTCCAGCAGTTCTGTGGTGCGCATCATCGTCCCGTCGTCCCTCATAATCTCACAGCACAGCCCGCACTCTTGAAGTTCCGCGATCCGCATCAGATCCACCGTCGCCTCTGTATGTCCGGTGCGTTTCAACACGCCTCCTTCTCTTGCCCTCAGAGGGAACATATGGCCAGGCCTGCGGAAGTCTTCCGGCTTCGCCCCTTCTTCCACGGTCTTCATAGCTGTCAAAGAACGCTCTACTGCAGAGATCCCCGTCGTCGTATCCACATGGTCGATGGAAACGGTGAAGGCGGTGGCGTGGTTGTCCGTATTGACGCTCACCATCTGTTCTAATCCCAGTTTATCGCACAGCTGCCCGCTCATGGGCATACAGATTAGCCCTTTGGCATGGCATGCCATAAAATTGACGTTTTCCGTCGTCGCAAACTGGGCGGCACAGATCAAATCGCCCTCGTTCTCCCGATCCGGGTCATCTATCACAAGTATCAGCTTGCCTTCCCGCAGGTCCTGCGCTGCCTGCTCAATTGTTCCAAGCGTTTTCATTTTATCCTTCCTCTCCTCAGAACCCGTTCCTTCGCAGGAACTCTTCCGTAATTCCTCCCCGGCGGGTTTCTGTATCCTTTTCCCGGCCGGTGCTTCCCTGCTCCCCGCAGCCCAGCAGTTTCTCCACATATTTTGCCAGAATATCACACTCAACATTGACCTGGCTTCCCTCCCTGCGGTCAGACATGGCGGTCTCCTGCCTGGTGTGGGGAATGAGCGATACGCGGAAGCTCCTCTCATCCGTCTCCACCACAGTCAGGCTGATGCCGTCCAGCGTCACCGAGCCTTTCTCCACAATATACTTCAGCAGATTGACCCCTGCTGTCACGGTATACCAGACTGCGTTGTCATCTCTCTGTATATCAGCGATGACCCCTACTCCGTCCACATGCCCTGACACAATATGGCCGCCGAATCGTCCGTCCGCCGGCATCGCCCGTTCCAGATTCACCTTGCTTTTCACCTTCAGTTCCTTCAGGTTTGTGCGGTGTACCGTCTCTGGCATCACATCCGCCAGGAAGCCCCCCCGATCCATGCCTGTCACGGTTAAGCATACCCCGCTGACCGCGATGCTGTCCCCTGCCTTGGTCCCTTCCAATACTTTGCTGCAGCCTATGCTCAGCACATAGGAATCCCGGCCTCTCTGTATTCCTCTGATTTCTCCTACTTCTTCTATGATTCCGGTAAACATTGCCGCCGTCCCTTCCTTATTCGGTTCTTCTCAACTGATCCCGGCATATATATCCGGTCATGCGTATGTCGTCACCCAGGCGGCTCACAGACAGATCCGCCAGCTGCCGCGCCTGGGCCATCCTGGCAGCTCCTTCTCCTCCTACAGGAGTCGGCGCCGTCCCTCCGCCCACGATTTTCGGGGCTATATACGCATATACTTTCCGCACAATGCCTTCTCGGAGAGCAGATTCATTCAGCCTGCCGCCCCCTTCCAGCAAAACGCTGTCGATCTCCCGCTTACCGAGAGCTTCCATCAGCCTGCCCAGGGGAACCTCCTCTTCCTCTTCAAACTCCGTAACGTCCACTCCTGCTGCCCGGAGCGCCTCCCGCCTGCGGATATAACCGGGGTCTTTGCTCCTAACTCCCGCCGCTATCACCGGGATCTGGCGGGCGGTCTGTACCAGGCGGCTCTTAAGCGGCAGCCTGAGGCGACTGTCGCACACAATCCGCACCGGATCCACTCCTTCTTCTATCCGGCAGTTCAGCATCGGATCATCGGCCAGAACCGTGCCGATCCCCACCAGAATTCCCGCATACCGCTTCCGGAGCTCATGGGCATCTCTTCTCGCCTCTTCCCCGGTTACCCATCGGGAGTCCCCGGTATAGGCGGCGATTTTGCCGTCCAGCGTCATGGCGAATTTCATTGCCACGAAAGGAGTTCTGTTCTGAATATAGTGGAAAAACACTTCATTTGCCTTGCGGCACTCTTCTCCGCAGACATTTTCCGTCACTCTCACGCCATGTTCCCGGAGAATAGCCGCCCCCTTTCCTCCCACAAGAGGATTGGGATCCATACAGCCGATATACACCTCCCGAATACCCGCCTCCAAAATGGCCTCCGTGCATGGCGGCGTCCTCCCATAGTGACAGCACGGTTCCAGCGTCACATACATCTGCGCGCCTGCCGGTGATTCCCGGCAGCTTGCCAGAGCGTTGCGCTCCGCGTGCAGTCCCCCCAGTTGCTCATGCCAGCCTTCTCCAATAATCCTGCCAGCCTTGACAATCACACAGCCAACCAGCGGGTTGGGGGCTGTGCGCCCCAGTCCCCTATCGGCCAGCTCAAGGGCCCGCAGCATATACTGTTCCTGCAGTTCCACAGCTTTCCTTCCTTTCCCGAGAGCCTCCTTCCTAGGTGCCGCGCCAAGCGCGGCCGCTTGAGCGGCAAACTTCTGGTTCGCGCAAGTACGCATCCTGCAGAGCATTTTTTGAATAGGAAACATTGTTCCCTATTCAAAAAAAACAGCCCTGGATAAATTACTTATCCAGGGCTGTATGTTCTCGATTCACGCAAAACAAAGGCATTTCTCTAAAAGCCTACACCTCTGTCAGCGGCCAATTCCCCTACAGCAAGCCTTCCAAATCCAGCATAGCTGCGGGCTGTCTGACCCTCGCGGCAGCTGCCATCAGAACAGATATCTCGTCTGTCTGACTCCTTGCTCGCGGGAATGAACGGGAATAAATAAGCATTCCGGCCCAATGAGCCTTCCTGCTCGCTCTTCTTCCATCCAGACTGTTACTGTCGGCTCCGGAGTCTCAGAATAGATTATGCAACTTCTGATCACCGAATCTGCAAAGCCGCAACTGCGGCCCGCTCGCGGGCTATACCGCCGGTAGGGACTTGCACCCTGCCCTGAAGAATTTATTCTCTCGATGTATTATTTAATTATATCGATTTTGATTATAGCACTCTTCTTATTATTTGTACAGTAAATTCTTTGTAACCGGCGCAGGGTTCAGCTGAATTCAGATGGGCGCGCTTCCTGTGAAATCTCCGTTTATTACGAAGTAGACTGTATTGTCTTCCGGCTTCACGTACAGATCAATCGTCTTGATATCCCCCACCTTATTGCGTTTGGCTGTCCATGCCTTTTTCGCCTTGGCAACCATCTCCTGATCGCTGATCTCCTTGCCCAGATACTGGACGGCTATCCTAGTCTTCACGTCAGTCTTCTTGGATCCTGGCTTCCGCCCTCTTCCCCTTCCTTTTGCCGGTTCTGTTTTATCTATTGCTGTCTCAACCTCAGCTGCCTTAGCGGTCGTCTCTTTCGTGATTTCAGTGCCTGCTGCCGCAGATACTGCCTGTGTCTTTCTCTTTGCCATATTGCTTCACTCCTCATATCTCTGCAAAGTTATAATTTATCACACGTTCTTATCATACTAGATGCGCCTAATTTTTTCAAGACCAGGAATTTTCCGGAATTTTTTCGCCCATCGTCGTTTTGTGCATTATGAACGGAACATTCGTTCCTCACCTTATCCCTCTGCATCCTGCTGTCGGAGTTGTTCAGCCGCGAGCCTGCCTGATCTCTACCTCTCTTCAGCCGCCCTGTGGGGCTTTGCCGCCGCTGTAATGAAAAAGCCGGAATTCCTTCCGGCTTTGTACACGCCTATTCACAGGACATAGGCAAGCGTATCTTCCTTCACCTCATCGGACACCCGGAAAATATTTTCTATGTATCTCGGCAGCGTTACTGCCTGCTTCTGATTCAGCTCCACTGTCCCGTAGTCCAGACACCTTATCATATAAATGTTTTTCTCAAAGAAATTATATCCGTTGTTGCGGATGCTCTTCACCGACCACTTCAGGCATATATAATCGGACTTCCACCGGTAAATGCTTTTCTTCGTCTCCACGATGGAGGCAGGGCGCAGATAGTTAATCTTCACTTCCAGGTAAAAGTCCCGAATGAGTTTATTACGGCTCTGCTGCATCCACTCAATATCGCCTTCCAGTATCTTTCTGCATTCTTCCTTCGTGAGCTTCGACAGCCGCTTATAAGTGATTCCCCTCTGTATATATTTCATCTGCAGAAAAATCTGATCATCCTCAAAATCCACCATACAGATTCCATACTTTATCTCTGATTTCTTGGCCCGATCTTCCTCTGACGGCAGCTCTCTGTCCGGATACTCGAACCTAAGCTTCCTCACTGTCAGCTGCTGGGGCTTCTCAGTTCCATGTCCTGCAAACACCTCCTCCAGCTTGGCCGCTTCTCTTTTATTAATATTCTGTCGTCGTTCATAATATGTTGTATAACTCAAAATAATCCTCCAGTTCTCTCGGCACCCATAATCATTTATATTCCCGATGTGCTTTTATCGTACCAAAAAGTATTGAAGGATTTTTGACCAAAAAATTAAACTTTTCTAAAATTCCACTATCTTTTTTCTGAAAGAGCGCTCATTTTTGTTGAATTTTGTCAAAAAAAGTGCTTGCATATGCAATAGGAAACCCGGATAATAAATTATGAGCCGCCTGTCAAACGGGGGCGGAACCCAGACTGCTTAAAGGAGAATTTCTATGAATGATGAATTATACCAGACAACGAAAACCCATTTTTCTAAACTTGGCCTTATGTACTTCTTGGGAAGCTTGATTATCATGGGCGTACAGCTTATCGCTTATTTTGCGGTCGCGGCGGCCGCCCCTCAGCTTCTGTATGATCCGAATATATCCCTTATGATCTCTGCCCTGCCTATGTATGCTGTGGCCGTCCCTTTGATCCGTCTTCTGCTTAGGAGCGTCCCCGCCCAGCCCCCCAGCCGCCGCGCGATGTCTGCCGGCCAATGGATCGCGGCGGCCGCAATCAGCTTCGCGCTGATGTATATCAGTAATCTGATCGGGCTGTTCATCACAGACATCATCGGCCGAATAAAGGGTTCCTCCGTGGACAACGCGATTGTTGACATCTCTCTCAGCATCCATCCGCTGGCAGCTCTGCTGTTCATGGTCATTCTGGCGCCGATTATCGAAGAATATCTGTTTCGCAAATGGCTCATTGACCGCACCGCAGCATATGGAGAAGGCGTTTCCGTCCTGCTGTCCGGCCTGATGTTTGGCCTGTTCCACGGCAATTTAAATCAGTTTGCCTATGCTTTCGCCCTGGGATTGTTCTTTGGATTTATCTATGTGAAGACCGGACACATCCGCTACTCTATTCTTCTGCATATGCTGGTCAATTTGCATGGTTCTGTGCTAAGCGTCCAGCTTCTTGGGCTGCTGGATATGGATGTCTTGTATGCCGCTTCTCAGAATCCTGAGCAAATGGCCGCCGTCCTGTCCTCCCAGCTGCCGCAGTTGTTCCTCTTGTGCATTTACTTCCTTGCCTTCTTCGGAATTGTCATTGCGGGAATTATCCTGTTGATTGTGAGAAGGAAGCGGTTCACCTGCGAGAAGGGAGACCTCGCTCTCCTGGACGGGCGCCGGTTCAGCGCCGTCCTTCTCAACGCGGGCATGATCCTGTTTATACTATACTGGATAATACAGATCATCGCCCAGCTTTTCCTATAGATCTTCCACTCTCGCATGGAAACCAGGCGGCTGCCTGCTGTTAAGGGCGCCCATACTTTCAGGAAGCATTCAAGAAAAATTCAAGAAAATAACGATTCTTATACGCCAGAAGGGCCGGAACATAAAGTTCCGGCCCTTCTATCTGGCAGAGGCGACAACCAGATTTGAACTGGTGATAAGGGTGTTGCAGACCCGTGCCTTACCACTTGGCTATGTCGCCGCGTCGGATTATATTATACCAAACGGCGGCATCTCCGTCAAGTAGTAAGTTCAGACTTTCACATGATTTCTTTCCGTTTTCTCCACAGCGTAGCGCGGCTGATCCCTAAGCATTTGGCAGTTTCCTGGATATTGCCATGGCATCTCTCCCATGTCTGCCGGATAGCCTGCTGCTCTATCTCTTGCAATGTCCCGGGTTTCAGTATGAAATGATCTCCCTCCATTTCTTCCGGATTTGTATGGCTCCGGGAATCGGAAGGGCGATTATCCGCAAGTTCCCGAAAAAGTGCCGTGAACACGGATCTCGGAATTTCTTTTTCCGGTGTGCTGACTACCAGCCGTTTGATAAACGCTTCTAGCTGCCTCACATTGCCCGGCCAGCTGTATGAGGCGAGTTCCTCAATCAATGCTGGTTCCACATATACCTCCCTTCCATTTTCCGCCGCCTTCTTCTGAATCAGGAAAAGAGCCAAAGCCACAATGTCTTCTCCCCTTTCCCTTAATGGAGGCACGCAGATCCTGAGTATATCAATGCGATACAGCAAGTCCTCCCGAAAGGTTCCTTCCTGAACCGCTCTTGCCAAATCTTTATTTGTCGCGCAGACAATCCGGTTGCGTATAGGGATATTTTCATGGCCTCCCAGACGGTATATCTGACGCTCTTGTATACTTCTCAGCAATTTGGACTGCAGGGATATCGGCATATCTCCAATCTCGTCCAGAAAGAGGGTTCCCCCGTGAGACAGCTCCATCAGCCCTATTTTTCCGCCTTTGCGCGCCCCGGTAAACGCCCCTTCTTCATATCCATAGAGCTCGCTTTCCAACAAATTTTCTGGCACCGCCGCACAATTGACCGCCACAAACGGCCCGGCGGCGTAGCTGCTCTCATTGTGGATGCTCTGAGCAAATAATTCTTTCCCTGTCCCTGACTCGCCGGTAATTAAAATGTTGCTTGAAGATTTTGCATAATACCTTGCCCTGCTCTTAACCCCTTCCATCAAATCGCTTCTGGATATAATATCGTCAAATGTATTTTTGGCATAGAATCCTTTCGCGGCAAGTTTGTTTCTGATAGAACTGCCCATCCGTATAATGCGGGAGGTGTCAGCGATGCAGACGATATCCCGAATCAGCCGGTCTTCTTCCGACATTCTCTCATGCCGCACCGAATATTTTTCCCCTCTGTATGTAACGATGCCGCCGTTTTCTGCGTCAGCGACCATTTTCAGGAACGAATGAACCCCTCTTTCCCGTATATGTTTTCCCAGTATGTCCTGCTCCTGAATGCCCGCCATTTTTTTCAGGGCATCATTGATTACAATAACAGCCCCATCGTGCCCAATCGCTATATAGCCGTCCGACGCGGTGTCCAGCACTTGTTTCAGCCGTTGTCTTCTGATGGCCTCCTGCCGGCGGAGCTCCACCATATTTTTGCAGTGTTCTAGCGCATTCTTAATATTGCTGCTACCAATTTCGATGATTTCTGCTTCCATGCCTGCCTTCCGGCACTGTTCAGCAATCATATTAGAAGAAGATATTATAAGATCACATCCATGCTCTTTTGCGTTCTTATAGTAATTTCTTGTCTCACTTCTATCTTCCCACAAAACCGACATCTTCACATCACAAATATTGGCTATTTCTTCTACTTCAAAGTTGGCGCTGTCTGTCCTAAACCGAAAAAATCCTATATTTTTATATCTTTTACCCAATCGCGAGATTGTTCGTATAATATCATAATTCGTAATTTCAATATTTATAATTGGTATGCTAAAGTTTTTTCTCAAAACATCAGCAGTAATGTTCCGACAGATTACAGCCTCAATCCCCTCCTTTTGACGCAGCTGTTCTACGATAGGGATGGCCTCTCTGAAATATGCAACACAAAAAAATACCGTCATTCCCCTTTCTTCAGCCAATTGGCGTACCTGATTTTTCAATTCCTGATTATTATATGACAGAATGAATGCAATTTTCATCATAAAG
>CALWRT010000011.1 GCA_944384015.1 uncultured Lachnospiraceae bacterium
ATGATCCGCTGCATCGATGAGGCAAAGGAACAGATCCGCCGCGATGCCGGAATCTCCGTCACTGATGCGCAGATAGAAAGCGTTCTGGACGGGAAGCCATGCAGCCTGCCGGATACTGTGCAGGAAACGATCCGGAGACAGGGCCGCGCTTATGCTATGGCATTTGAGGAAGCCGCAAAAAAGCAGCACTTCCAAGAAGCCGAAAAAGAAGCCAAGAAGCGCAAGCGTGAAATTGCCCAAGCAGAAAAACGCATTGCCGAACTCGACCGCATTTTCAAGCGCATTTATGAGGATGACATCAGCGGCGCAATCAGCCATGAACGGTTCTTGAAACTCTCCGCTGATTATGAGGCAGAACAAAAAGAACTGACAGAGCAGGTCAAAATATGGAGGGAAGCAGTAGAAACCTTTGAACAGGATAAAGCCGACTTTGACAGCTTTGCAGCCATTGTACGGAAATATGTGGGTATTCGTGAACTGACGCCCACCATCGTCAATGAGTTTGTAAAGAAAATTGTCGTCCATGCGCCGGACAAATCCAGCGGTCATCGCAGGCAAAAGATTGAATTGGTCTGGAACTTCATTGGAGAAGTCAACCTGCCGGGTGACGATCAGACCGTGGAACGGCAAAGAAAAGGCAGGACGGCATGACCTTTCAGCCATGCCGCCCTGCGGCAATAAAATTACTTCCTTATGAGGGCAACCCTTCCCTCTGTCCTCTTTTCCTAAATCTGATACCTTACCGACTGGGAAAGAACAATTCCTTTTCCCGGCTGCCAAAATTAAACTATAAGGAGTCTAACCATCATGAAAAGCTGAATTAAAGAAGTGCTGAAATACAGGTAAGAACACCTGAAACAGCAAGAAACGCATATACAAAGGTTTGAAAATGACTGCTGTCAATGCGATCTACCAGCCGATTTCCCAGCATACTTCCAATAAATTGTCCCAGTATCCCGGGAATCACCAAAAGGAAGGTAAATGGCTCCAAAATACCGCTGGTGATACGATTGAAGCTATTCATTAAATTGGTGATCCAGAAGAAGAATTGGATGGTTCCCAAATATTTCAGCTTCTCATTGCCAAGTAGGGCAAGAAAATATATAGTCATTGGCGGGCCACCGATACTGAACAGACCATCTATTGCACCAGATAGAGAAGAACAGATAGCTGCGGTACTCCAATTTGCTCTGACTTTAATCTTCTGCTTCATGAATGCCATATAAAAAGCAATCAATAGCAGAAAAATTCCCAGCCAGAAGTTGATCCCGGATAAGTCAATCGAGGAGGCCATTCGGATCACGACAGTACTCACAATGAGATACACGATTGCCGGAAAGACGGCCTGCTTCCATTGGATGTATTTACGGTAACGCCAGACCAGTGTGCTTAACAGGAAAATTAAGATCAAGCTGGATAATCCAGACGCCTGTAATACTGGCAGATATAGCGGAAAAAACACCATAACAAAGATTCCAAATCCAAAGCCGGTTGTTGATTGGACAAATCCTCCGCCGATACAGACGAGAAATGTGTATAGGAAAAGAGGCCATTCGCTGTACATGGATCCCTCCCGCCTTACAGGCCCTGTGCACTTCTTAAATATAGGCGGGACAATCTTGCCGATTCAAAGCGGTTGATTTTCTCACAGCCAGCTGGAAGTCCGGCGCAGACAATCCCATCAAACCCTATACCCCGCAGGGCTTCAAAAAATCTTGGAAGATTCAATGCTCCAAGCCCCAAAGGAACCCAGCTCATTCCGCGCCCGCGCCATAACAGCGTCGGATCCAGATCTTTAATGTGGACATATTCTATCCGGTCGGAGTAATCCTTTACCAATTGAATTGCGTCAATCCCAGCGACCGCCGCATGGCCGTCGTCCACACAAAAGCCGACAAGCTCCGGATCCGTCTGCTGGGCGAAGGCATCGATTTCAGGACGGCGGCAGATGGGAGTATAGGAATGATGGTTGTGCAGAAGCTTAATCCCTATACTTTTAGAATAGATTCCCAATTCGTTACAGAGCAACGCCTCTCTCTGAACCTCATCCCAGTCGGCAGGAGAATCTAGTCCCTGAGCTGCAGGCCAGTTTGGACTTGAACAGATCAGATATTTTCCTCCCATTTCCGCTGCATATTCGGCGTCCCGCTTCAGTTCATCCAGTCCTTCGCTTAAATTGCAGTACAACGCCGACATGGATACCCCATACTGGGAGCAGAGCTCTTTTGTCTCACTTGGTGTAAAGTGCTGTTTCAAAAATGGGAAGTTTTCGAGATAGTCATATCCCAAATACGCCAATTCCTTGACGCATTGCACCCACTGACTTCGAAATTGTCTGGGCTCCCCAACATATTGATGCACCCACATCCATCCAGTATACGCTGTTTTCAATATATTTCTCCTCCTTTACGCTTTGACGCCGCCACTGGTCAGTCCACTGATAAATTTCTTTTGATTAAACAGGAACAGGATAACAATCGGCAGGATAGAGAGTACGGCACCGGGCAGAAGAACCTCCATTTTCTGCGCGTTGGCGCTGATCAGAGAGGCCAAGCCGATGGGGAGCGTGAGATTTTCATTGGTGCGCAGGATAATTAAGGGCCACAGGAAGCCGTTCCAGCTGTTCATTGCCATCAGGATGGTCATTGCGCCGAACGCCGGCTTCATCAGCGGCATCATAATTCGGAAATAAATGCCGAATTCGGTGCAGCCGTCAATGCGTCCAGCTTCCATAAAGCTGTCGCCAAGGCCCGATACAAACTGCTGAAAGAAAAAGATACAGATGGGAGACAGAATAAACGGGAGAATAACACCGGCAATCGTATTGATAATCCCCATACCGATGCAAAGCTTGTACAGCGGCAGCATAATAATTTCCAGTGGGATCATCATGACGAGCAGCATCAGTGTAAATACCAGCCCGCGGCCGCGAAAGCGGTATACGCCGAGCGCATACCCGGCCAGACTGGAAAAGAACAGCGATAAAACAGTTTGCAGCACTGTAATCATAATGCTGTTTTTATACCAGGACAAATACAATCCGTCCCGATATTCAGCCAGAGTTCGATAGTTGGCAAGCGTAGCAGTATCGCCTAAGACGAGAGAAAGTCCGCGGCTGAACATATACTGCGTGGGCTGAAGCGATGCCACTACAAGAAAGTAGACAGGGAACAGCGCAACCAATGCCGCAATTAAAACGGCCAGTGTCAGCAGGGCTGACTGCAATGTAATTTTCTTTTTCATAATTCAATCCTTCTCCTTGCTGAACATCCCAAAGCCGCGGAGCTGGATAAGGTTAATTGTCATAATAATAGCCAGCAACACGATTCCGATGGCACAGCCGAAACCCATATCATTACGCTGGAACGACATCTGATACAGGTACCGCACAATCGTCAGGCCAATATCTCCGGGGGTTGTGTCCACCCAATAGACATAGCTTTCCGTAAACATACGGTAACCTGCAATAATTGTGAGAGTAAAAATATAGATCAACGTGGGTTTGAGCATGGGGATAGTAATATTCCAGAACTTACGCAGCGCGGATGCACCGTCGATTTCTGCGGATTCATAAATATCAGAAGGAATACTTTGCAAAGCCGACAGACAGTATACCATATTGATACCGACTGATTTCCAAGTATCCAGCGTCACCATCATCAGGATACCTGTGGAATAGCCCATATTCCAGGCAATGCTTTCCTGGCCAAACAGATGCAGGATCTGGTTAAACAGACCGGAATCCATGTCGCTGAACATCAGACGAAATGCGATACCAGCGATCAGCGCCGATACCAGAGACGGAATAAAAAATGCTGCACGGAACATATTGCGCAGCTTCAGCAGCTTGGAATTGACAACCACAGCCAGCACCGTGGGAATAGTCATCATGATTACCAGCATGCAGCCTGTATAAATGGTATTTGTACGGATTGCATTGCCAAAATGGTAATTGAACAGTCTTGCGTAATTATCGAATCCAACGAACTGTTCATTGCCAAAACCCTCCATGCTCATAAAGCTCATGCGGATCGTTTCAATAGAGGGATATAGGAAAAAGATAAGGAAAGAAGCTACAAATGGGGCCACAAATATGTAAGGGGCTAACTTTTTACTGTATAAAATACGTTTTGGATTCCAGGGAGTACGAACCTGCTTTGCCTGCACGTTTAATCACCTCGCATGATATTAATCTACCATGACCACCGAAGCGGTCATGGTAGAAAAAGCCGTTATGATTTTATCCGATCAGCCTTCTGATCCGCGCACCTCGTTGGCGGCATCAGTCAACGCCTGTTCCGGAGTTTTTTCCTGTGTGACAAACACTTCGTACATTACATTATTGCGCATCAATTCCTGAGCTGTTGTGGATTTAGCATCACCGGGATTTGTTGGGGATGGGATACCATCTTCAATATAAGGCAGCATGATTTCAAAGAAAGATTCGCCGCAGAAATAATCCATCGGTGCAGTCAGACTTTCATCGGTCCATACATTGAGGTTGACAGGATCGAATTTGCAGGTTTCCCAGATGTTGATGGAACCTTCATCACTTAATTTTGCCCAATACAGTAGTTCTTTGGCTTCCTCAATATGCTGGCACTGCGTTGTGATAGCGGTCGGTGTGCCGCCCACACAGGTGGAACGCGGCTGGCCTTCCTCAAATACTGGAACAGGGCGCATGATCATTTTACCGGACAGGTCAGGCATATAGTCCATCAGTCGAATCATGTACCAGGACGGCATCAGGACAGAAGCACAGTTGCCGCCGTTCATCCAGTTATAAAAACTCTCGTTGATCAGATCGCCGCCAGGAGCCTCCACGGCCAGTCCCTCTTGGAATACATCGTACATCCAATCCAGTACAGCAATATTTTCTTCACTGTCCATCGTTACATTGCCGTCCGCATCGATATAATCCAGACCACATTCGTTCAGCAGCGGCCAATAGGGGCGCTGGTTCAAAGTTTCATAGGCGGTCCATGCCATACCTGTCGCTTCAGTGACTCTGCGTCCGATCTCGAGGTACTGATCCCACGTTTCAATCGCGTCAATTTCTTCTATAGTGACGCCTGCCTGTTCAATCAGATCGATATTATAGAACATACAGGTAGCGCCTACATGGGTAGGAATACCGTAATAGGTGCCATCCTTGGAATATA
>CALWRT010000012.1 GCA_944384015.1 uncultured Lachnospiraceae bacterium
CTGTAATGAGGAACGTGGACTGAATATATTCCATTTTTAGATTATAGAATTCCTCCATTGGCACCGCGACCCGAAGAACTCCGGAAAAATCCGCGCTTTCCATAGGCACAGCACAGTAGCAGTAGTCCACTCCGAAAGTAGACGAGCGCCTAATCACACTGGCATTCTCGCCGCTCAGCGCCTCCTGCACTTCTTCCCTTCCTCCATGGTTCTCCATCTTACCAGCATCGCCCTTGGAATCTACTAAGACTGTGCCGTCAGATGCGATCACCGTCAGCCGTATATTCTCCTGCGCCGCATATGTGTCAATAAAGTCCTGCTGCGTGTTCTCAGCTGAAAATCCCTTCTCAACAAGCAAGTCCCTGATGAGTTCGGCTCTGTCCGTATACTGGATGACGCTCTGCTCCTCAAGGAAGGTCTGCCCCCTCATCCACAGCGATATCTGTGACGCAAACAAGGTGACAAGCACAATAGCCAGATAGGTGACGATCAACCGCTTCTTCATACCAATATGTTCCCCGCTTCCAATCTCATTTGTAACGCAGATTACATTCCGGTCTCCAAAGCCCCCGTCACAACGTAGCAAATCCACTCGGCGATATTGGTGGAATGATCTGCCATACGTTCAAGATACTTGATAATCATCAGATAGTCAATATACTGTTTGATCCTCTCCGGATTATGTTTCATGGCTACAGCCAATTCATCCCGGATCTGTACAAAATAGTCGTCCACCGTATCGTCTGAGGCAATGACTGCCCGGGCTTCCTCTATGTCATCACTGACAAAAGCTTCTGCCGTGCGTCTGATCATCTCACGGACTTTCTGTACCATTTCCTCTACGTGGTCAGGAGACGGCACCCGCTCTTCCTTCACAAGCATGAGAATGTACTCTGATATATCCTGGCAATGGTCCGCGATCCGTTCCAAATCGGCAACAATCCTGAGAATGGACGTTACTCTGCGCAGGTCGGTGGCCACCGGCTGCTGTCTGGCAATAATACTGATGCACTCCTGCTCAACCTCCCGCTCCAGATTATCCACCGCATCGTCCCGCTCGATGATGGCTTCCGCCTTTTCCCGATCCATTTCTTTGAGGGCCTGGATCACCATCTCCAAAGACTCCTCAATCAGATCCCCCATATGGGTTACTTTCTTGTGCAGCGCTTCTAATTCCTGCGCGTAAACCTTTCTAGTTGTCATAATGCAATATACCTCCCAATCAACCGAATTTACCGCTGATGTAGTTCTCGGTTTCTTTTTCCTTCGGATTGTTAAAGATTTGTTCGGTCTGGCCGTATTCTATCACTTTGCCCTGCAGGAAAAAAGCCGTCTTGTCAGATATACGGCTCGCCTGCTGCATATTGTGCGTTACGATGATGATTGTATACTGTTTCTTCAGCTCTGTGGCCAGATCCTCAATCTTCATCGTAGAGATTGGGTCCAGGGCGGAAGTCGGCTCATCCATCAGCAGAACCTCTGGCTCCACCGCCAATGCCCTGGCGATACAAATTCTCTGCTGCTGTCCGCCGGACATGCCAAGGGCGCTCTTCTTCAGGCGGTCCTTCACTTCGTCCCATATAGCAGCTTTGCGAAGACTGCTCTCCACAATCTCATCCAGCACCGCCCGCTTCTTCGTCCCGTGTATTCTCGGTCCGTAGGCCACGTTATCGTAGATAGACATCGGAAACGGGTTCGGCTGCTGAAATACCATCCCTATCCGCTTGCGCAGTACGATCGGATCAATCTCCGAGTAGACGTCCTTGCCGTCCAGAAGTACCTTCCCCTCAATCCGAACCCCTTCCACCAGGTCATTCATCCGGTTGAGCGTCTTCAGAAAGGTGGATTTGCCGCAGCCGGAAGGCCCGATAAAAGCCGTGATCTCATGCTCCGGAATTTCCATATCAATTGTCTTCAGCGCCTGGAAATCCCCATAATATAAGTCCAGAGACTGAATGGAAAACTTTCCTTCACCTTTTTGTCCCATAGTAATATTATACTCCTTCTTCTTCAAAAATTCACTCTCAAGTCACATATTTCCGTAGATGCCCAGTTACTATTCACAGCCGATTCAGAATGGACAACCAACGCGTCGTGCTTGCACGTAAGCGTGTGTTGTTCATTCTGAATCAGGACTGTGAAGCAGTCACCCCACCCACATAAGCAGCCTTAGCGCCGCAAGGCGCGAGACTGGAGCCTCGAAGAGGCGACGGGTGCGCATGCGGGTGGGGTGCTGTGAATAGTAACGTTGCCCGTCCCGGCTTACTGTCCCCGGTGCTTCAGCAGCCTGGAAGAGAACCAGCGGGAGGCAATCTGCAGTACAAAGATGATAATCAGCAGGATTATGCCGATGGCACATGCCGTCTGCAAATCATTTTCTTCTTTCATTAAAGTATATGCTTTAATGGTAAGGGTCGCGCCGCTGGCTCCCGATCCCACCAGCGCGCCGGGAATCGAAGCTACTGTTCCTGCCGTCAAGAGCAGCGCGGCTGATTCTCCCACAATACGGCCGATGCTCAGCAGCACTGCGGATAAGATTCCCGGTATTGCTCCCGGAAGCACCACATGCCAGATGGTCTGAAGCTTTGTCGCCCCAAGGCCGATGGACGATTCCCGATAGCCTCTTGGAATTGCCTTCAGCGCCTCTTCTGTCGCCGTAATAATAACCGGAAGGAGCAATATGCTTACGGTCATCGCTCCTGCCAGTATGGAATACTGCATCCGGCATATCTGTACAAAGAACAGGGATCCAAACAATCCATAAATAATGGAAGGGATGCCTGCCAGGTTCTGAATCGCGAAATGTATAATATTCAGCAGCGGTCCCGGTTTCGCATACTCTACCAGATAGATGGAGGCCAATATCCCAATGGGCCCTGCGATGATCAGACACAGGCCGATCATGTACAGCGTAGTCACCGCCATCGGTATAATTCCGCCGCCCGGGCGGACAACCTTCAGCCGATGCGAGGTTCCTTCTCCAGCATTCAGCGCATCCGTTACCTCCTTCAGAAAAGCGTCCGGATTCTCTCCGCCGCTCTCCTGCCACTGGGTGAAGGCGTCTTCTACACTATAATCATCTACCTCCTCGAGGATATCCTGTTCCTGCAGCTCATAGACTCTCCCGGCACCGTCCAGCCCCTTCGTAAGGGACGAGGAGCTATCCAGGGCGGCAATTGCCACGCCTTCCTCTGTAACCTCCAAAGTCACACCGTATCTAGGAACCCGTCCCAATTCGTCGCTCTCGCTGTACTCTACGTACTCACCCACATTGACGTAGGTCGTCCGTTCTTCCCACTGCCTGGTCAGGAAATCCGTGTCAATTCCCGGAAAACCTCTCCAGAAAATGAATCCGATAATACCCACAAGGATCACGATGGTCAGACCTGCGCAGAGGTTAATCAGTATTTCCTGAATTTTATCCTTTTTCCTGCTTGTCATTTCTGTTCCTCCTCGCCCTTCCGTGTCAGGAACAACAGCGTTCCGTTGACAATCATGATGAAGAAGAACAGCACAACGCCTGTTGCGAACAGCATCTCCTGCTGCCTGCCGGACGCATAGCTCATCTCCATAGCGATATTCGTAGTCAGCAGCCTTACCATAGACCAGATACTCTGCGGGAGGCCGGCCGTCGGGTTTCCGGCGATCATCATAACTGCCATCGTCTCTCCGATCGCTCTTCCGATTCCCAGCACTGTCGCGGAGAGGATACCTGATTTTGCCGCCGGTATTGTCACCTTGAACACTGTCTGTATCTTGGAGGCTCCAAGCCCATAGGATGCCTCCCGGTAAGACTGGGGCACTGCCCGCAGAGACGTCTCCGACAGAGAAATGATCGTCGGCAGAATCATGATGGACAGCACAAGAATTACCGCAAGCATAGACTGTCCCTGTACCAGCGGAGATACTTTCCTAATAAATGGGACGAGCACGCCCAAGCCAAAGGCTCCGTACAGTACAGACGGAATTCCGGCCAGCAGTTCCACTGCCGGACGCAGGATGCGCACCATTCCCTCCGGTGCCAGCTCTGCCATGAACACAGCTGTCATAAGCCCAATCGGAACACCAATCACAATTGCTCCCGCTGTGGACAGCACAGAAGCAACAATCATATAGAAAATTCCATAAGTCCCTTCACTTGGCGCCCATCTTACTCCTGTAATGAAATCCGTAAAACTATAAGGGTCTTCACCGAAGAACGGATGAAGCCCCTTATAGAACACAAACACTATAATTGCAAGTACAGAGATAACTCCTACCAGGGCGCATACAAGAAACAGGGTTTCAACTATTTTCTCATGTATACGTACTTTTTGTCTCATTCTGTTACTTTGATGCCTCCGTGCGCTTCTACACATGCCTGGCCATCCTCAGAGAGTGCAAACTCAAGGAAGGCATCTCCAGCTTCTGTCTGATTGCCGTTGTATACGAACAGGAACGGTCTGGACATCGGATAGTCACCGGATTTCGCATTCTCTGCAGTTGCCTCAACACCACCTACGGTCAAAGGCTTAATTGTGTCGTCAATGTAGGAGAAGGATACGTATCCGATTGCGTTCTCATTCTCGGCTACCGAAGCCTGTACCGGGCCGTTGCCCTCAGATACGGAAGCGTTGCCTGTCAGGCCTCCTGCATCCTCAAGTCCGATCAGCTCTTCAAACGCGGATCTTGTTCCCGAGCTTTCCTCTCTGGATACTACGAAGATCTCAGCGTCGTCTCCACCCACCTCGCTCCAGTTGGTGATCTGTCCAGAATAAATGCCTGCCAGCTGCTCAACAGTAATATCAGATACCGCCTCGTTTGCCGGATTTACGATGATTGCAATTCCGTCATGGGCAAATATTGTCTGCTCCAGCTCTGCAGCCTCTTCCTCTGTCAGCTCTCTGGAGGAAGCGCCGATGTTGTTTGTCCCATCAATGGTGTCCTGGATTCCGGCAGAAGAACCGCTGCCAGTATATTCGATCGTTACATCCGGGTTCAGAGCGGTAAACTCATCTACCATATCATTCAGAATCGGTTCTACAGAAGTGGAGCCTGTGATAACAACCGTACCTGACAGAGCAGCTGCGGTATCTTCTGTTGTCTCCTCCGCTGCGTCAGCCGTATCCTCTGCTGCATCGGTTGTCTCTGTAGTTTCAGTAGTCTCGGGAGTTGTCGTAGCAGTTCCTTCATCTGCGGAAGAGGAACAAGCTGTCAGTCCCAGAGCCATAACGGCAATAAGCATCGCGACAGTTAATTTTTTCATAATTTCTCTTTCCTCCTAACGAATGTTATGTATCTTACAGTTGTAGAGGATACTATCCTTCCGTTAAAAGAATATCTTGTTTTTGTAAAAAGAAAGTAAAATAAACAGGCGCATTCTGTATCGTCTCTTCGCAGCCGCCGGAATAATAAAGAATTCCCGGCAAACAGCTCCTCATGCAGGCATGGCGTCTGCTTGCCGGCGTATCACACAAAAAAATACATGCAGCACATATCATGTTCTGCATGTATCATCTTAAGGAAAGGAATCGATGTTCAAGTCTCTACGCCGCTCCTTCTTTTAGTTCGTTAGAGATATATCTGGCAATATTCAGGGAGTGATCGGAGATGCGCTCCATATTGCTCAAAATATCCAGATACAGAATCCCCTTCACCGTAGAACATTGGTTCTTGGCGATGCGGTCCATATGCTTCTGACGAAGCTCGCTGCGCAGGTTATCCACCTCCTCCTCCAGCATCGTCACCTTCTCGATACATTGCTGGCGTTCTGCCCGATCCCGCACTTTTCTAGCGTCAATCGTTCCGCGGATCGCTTCTACCGACAGATCTGTCATCTCCTTCAGATCTTCCTGTGCCTCCCCTGAGAAAGAGAGCCCGCTTCTCTTCAGGTCTTCTGCCAACTCGGTAATATTGTCGCAGTGATCGCTGATCCGCTCCACGTCTTTTACTGTATACATCAGATCTCCCACCAGCCTGCTCTGGGCCTCTGTCAAAGACAGATTGTTCAGCTTCTCCAGATAGCCCATCAGAAGCTCTTCAAACTCATTCACTGTGGCTTCTATCTGCTTCGCTTTCTCAATCTTCTTCGTACTGCCAGTTAGGACTGCATCAATGGAGGTATACACATGTTTCACCGTAAGCTCGCTCATCCGTATTGTCTCATTTACCGTATTCTCAATGGCAAAGGAAGGCGACTCCAGAATTCGGTCATCCAACTGGGGAAGGCGCTCTGCCGAAGCATCCTCTTCCTCCTCTGCATCAGCCCCCTTCTTGTCCCGTATAATAATCTCAGACAGCTTCACCAGATAATCAGCGAAGGGGAACAAAATAATCGTATTCGTAACGTTGAATACTGTATGGAAAATAGATATCTCCACACTGTTGATCTTTGACGCCGCTAAGTCCGGAAGGAAAACGAACAGTACCGTCATCCCAATACCGAATATTACTGTTCCGATCACGTTAAACATCAGATGGATCACGGCGGCCCTCTTAGCCGTCTTCTGAGCTCCAATACTGGAGATAAGGGCGGTCACACATGTCCCGATATTCTGTCCAAGCGTAATGAAAATAGCAGAATTCCATGTCACAACCCCGTTCATTGCCAGCGTCTGCAGAATGCCTACGGATGCGGATGAACTCTGGATAATGCCAGTCACTATCACACCGGCCAGTATGCCGAGAAGCGGATTGCTGCCCAGTACCTGGAAGATCGTTGTAAAAATCGGTGCATCTCTGTAAGGGGTAATTGAGTCTGACATGAAGCTAAGCCCTACGAACAGTACGCCGAATCCCACGAGAATCTCTGCCGCTTCCCTCTTTTTTTCACTGCGGCAGAACAACATCATGAAGGCTCCCACGCCGATCAGCAGCGGCGCTATCGTCTCCGGCTGAAGCATGCTTCCCCACTCGCTCATTGACACGAGCCAGCTTGTCACCGTCGTTCCGATGTTGGCTCCCATGATAACGCCCACTGCCTGTCCCAGGCTCATAATCCCCGCATTGACAAACCCTACGACCATGACGGTGGTAGCCGATGAGCTCTGGATAATTGCCGTGACGCCCATCCCCACAAGCACAGCGACAAACCGGTTATTCGTCAAAATCTGCAGCAGCCTCTTCATCTTTTCCCCTGCAGATTTCTGAAGGCCGTCGGCCATCACATTCATTCCATACAGGAACATGCCCAGGCCTCCAATAAACGTAAACAGCATCTGCACGTTATCCATTGTACTCATTGAGTTTTCCTCCCAAATATTCTCTTCTTCCTCTTCTTAACCATGTTCTTCTTAACACATTTTTTATATACATTTTACATTATGCATCCTATGTTAAATCTGTAAAAAGCTATTGTAAAGTTTGTGTAAAGTCACCGGGAGAAAAAAAGAGAACCCAGAAGAAAATATTCTCACATTGTCTTCTGGGTTCTCTTCTATAAATATACAGCTTCTATTGCGCTGTCCTATGACGGATTAAGATTTCGGCTGCGCCCTCTATCTTACATCATGCCGCCCATTCCGGCTCCGGCAGGCATAGCTGGTGTATCTTCCTTGATGTTGGCTACAACGGACTCTGTTGTCAGCAAGGTGGAAGCCACGCTTGTCGCGTTCTGAAGAGCGCTCCTCGTCACCTTGGCGGGATCCAGGATACCAGCCTCTACCATCTTCACATACTCCTCTTTATATGCGTCAAAGCCTACTCCAACCTCGGACTCTTTCACTTTGTTAATGATAACAGAGCCTTCAAGTCCTGCATTCGCCACAATATGGAACAGCGGCGCTTCCAGGGCCTTCAGAATAATCTTCACGCCTGTCTTCACATCGCCTTCTGTTGTGTCAAGCAGCTTCTCCACATCTGCAGCCGCATGGATATATGCAGAACCGCCGCCTGCAATAATTCCTTCTTCCACAGCCGCTTTCGTAGCTGCCAAGGCGTCTTCCATACGAAGCTTTGCTTCCTGCATCTCAGGCTCTGTAGCAGCGCCCACGCGGATAACCGCTACGCCGCCGGCCAGCTTAGCAAGTCTCTCCTGCAGCTTCTCTTTATCAAATTCGGAAGTAGTCTCCTCAATCTGGGCACGAATCTGTCCGATTCTCGCCTGGATAGCATCTTTCGACCCTTCGCCGTCCACGATAATCGTATTCTCTTTCTGAACTTTAACAGATTTCGCACGTCCAAGCTGATCGATGGTTGTCTCTTTCAGATCCAGTCCCACTTCGTCAGAAATCACCTGTCCGCCGGTCAGGATAGCGATATCTTCCAGCATAGCCTTTCTTCTGTCTCCATAGCCAGGAGCTTTTACGCCTACAACTGTGAAGGTGCCTCTCAGCTTATTGACAATCAGAGTAGTCAAAGCCTCTCCTTCAATGTCCTCCGCAATAATCAACAGCTTCTGACCAGACTGTACAATCTGCTCCAGCAAAGGCAGGATATCCTGGATATTGCTGATCTTCTTGTCTGTAATCAGAATATACGGATTCTCCAGGTTGGCTTCCATCTTCTCCATATCGGTACACATATAAGCGGATACATACCCTCTGTCGAACTGCATACCTTCTACCAAATCCAGTTCTGTCTTCATCGTCTTGGATTCTTCAATGGTGATAACACCATCCTTAGATACTTTCTCCATTGCGTCTGCTACCATCTCGCCTACTTCGTCATCTCCGGCGGAGATCGCCGCAACTCTCGCAATATGCTTCTTGCCGTCTACCGGCTGACTCATCTTCGCGATCGCGTCAACTGCCGCGTCACAAGCTCTCTTCATTCCTTTTCTCAGGTCAATAGGGTTAGCGCCTGCCGCCAGGTTCTTCATGCCTTCATTGATCATTGCCTGGGCAAGGACAGTAGCGGTTGTTGTTCCGTCTCCGGCTACGTCGTTTGTCTTCGTAGCAACTTCCTTCACAAGCTGAGCTCCCATGTTCTCAAAGGGATCTTCCAGCTCAATTTCCTTCGCGATGGTAACGCCGTCGTTCGTAATAAGAGGAGCGCCGTAGGACTTATCCAGAACTACGTTCCTTCCTTTCGGTCCAAGTGTCACTCTTACGGTATCTGCTAACTGATTTACACCGGATTCCAGTGCCTTCCTGGCATCTGCTCCGTATTTAATTTCCTTTGCCATGATGAATTCCTCCTAGTTTGTTCTGAAAATAAAATACTCTTACTGAATCATCGCAAGAATATCGTTCTGCTTAACAATGATATACTCCTCATCCTCGTCCAGCTTGACTGCTGTTCCTGCATATTTGGAGTAAATCACCTGATCTCCAGGTTTCACAAGCATGGTCACTTCTTTTCCATCTACCATTCCGCCCGGTCCTACCGCGATTACCTCGGCCTGCTGGGGTTTCTCCTTGTTCTGCCCCGGAAGGACAATTCCAGACTTTGTTGTCTCTTCTGCTTCCAGCGCTTTTAATACGACTCTGTCACCTAATGGTACTAATTTCATAGTGAAGTCCTCCTTTTATTCAAAGCATTCCTACTTTCTCTTACTTGTGTTAGCACTCACTTATATCGAGTGCTAACCGTTAGTCATATATTAGTGAATTTCTTACCTTTCTGCAAATTCGTCTTTCAATATCTTTTCTTTTATTTTCTTACTATATCTTGTAAAATCGCCGCATTTCTCTCGTTTTCACATATTTGAAAAAATATATCATTTTTTATCCTCCATCATATGGAACTGATAAGAACAAATCTCCAGGATTTAGCTGTTGTCCTACAGAGAAGTTCGGAGAACTTTTTAAAATAACAGAAAATCCCTCTGCCGCAGACGGCTAAGAGGGATCTTCCAATAACTTTCCCGCTTGATTCTTGCTCATCACTATATGAGTCCAAATTCCTTCAGTCCAAGATACACTCCGTGTTCGCGGATGCTTGCAGTAACGTAATCAGCAAGCTCTCTCACTTCCCGGGCCGCATTCCCCATCGCAATCCCTACTCCGGCGTAAGACAGCATATCCATATCATTGCCGCTGTCACCAAATGCATACGTGTCATTCTTGTCAACTTCCATATTCTCACACATCACCTGCATCCCCGTCGCCTTGTTATATCCCTTGGGGATCAGCTCCTTCAGGCTGTCGGTCACGTGCATAATCTGATAATCTTCCTCCAGCAGCCGCAGGCCCTCCTGCGTCTTCTCAGGGCTTGTACAGCGGACGCTGATCTTATTCACGTGAAGATCACCAATATGTCCTTCCACTTCCGCTATACTGTCAGGTATTTTCTGCTGAAGAGTCCTCAGATATTCATCTCCCCGTCCTTTCTCATAATCCTCCCTACGGTAGTAAAGATAATGTTCTCCCTCCAGTATTGGATCCATCCCATAATCTTTCAGGATTCCCAGCGTTTTGGCAATCTCCTGCTGAGGTATCTCGTAATTCAAAAGCAGCCTGTCGCCCTTTCTGACATACGTACCGCATCCTGCCACGATTCCGTCAAATCCAATGTCCAGCAGCTCCCGGTCAAAAATACTGCACATGCTCCTCCCCGTGCAAAGCACAGCATAATGTCCGTTCTTCTTCAATCTTGCAATCGCTTCCTTGGTACTGTCGCACACCCCTGTCCGAAAGTCATATACCGTTCCATCGATATCGAAAAACACTGCTTTTGGTCTCATCTTGCGCTTCCTTTTTTATTTTTTCTGTTTTTTCAATTCTTCCAGCTCGTCAAAAATAACGTCGTTGACCACTTTAATATAAGTGCCCTTCATGCCGGAAGAGCGGGATTCAATAACCCCGGCGCTCTCAAATTTACGCAGGGCATTGACAATCACAGACCGCGTAATTCCTACCCGGTCGGCAATTTTGCTGGCCACCAGAATACCCTCTGACCCGTCCAGCTCGTCAAAAATATGAATGATCGCTTCCAGCTCCGAAAATGAAAGCGTACTGATTGCAGATTTTACAATCTGGATCTTGCGGTTCTCCTCCGCGTTCTCCTCATTGACGGAGCGCATCATTTCCAAGCCGACCACGGTCGTTCCGTACTCACTCAGGATAATATCATCTATAACATAAGGATCTCCATCCTTATATAGGAACAATGTCCCAAGGCGTTCTCCTGCTATATCAATCGGCGTAATGATCGCTTGATATTTCTGGACGCCGCTCTCGAACCCCAGCGTCTCCAAGTTTACATTTTCCTTCGTTGATAGAATTCCCAGCAAACGTTCATTCAGCAGGGAATCGATATGTCCGCCGACTTTATCCGATATCAGTTCGGTAATCTCCTCGACGCCTTCACAATGGCTGACGCCCAGAATTTTTCCCTTCCTGCTAATGACCAATACATTGGAGAGCAGGATATCAGTCAGCACTTCACAGATATCATTAAATACAACCTTGCTGGAATTATTATTGTGCAGCAGTTTATTGATTTTCCTCGTTTTGTCTAATAACTGTACGCTCATAGCACCCCTACCCTTTCTTTTAATTTTTGTCCCTCTCGGTTCTGTCCAAATCATTCGAGTTATCTCATTACTTATATCTCTTATAAAGCTTATCATACAACTTTATAAATGGCAAGGGTTTTGCAGTTATTTTCAGACTATTTTGAATTGTTTTCAAACAAGAGGACTAATCTTCCTTTTTCGCCTTTACGTACCCGCAGGATTCCTTTGAACAGACGAGTTTGTTTCCCTTCTCCAGCAGGACGCTCCCACATTCCGGACAATGTTCCTTGGACGGCTTCTGCCAGGACATGAAATCACATTCCGGCGCTGCCTCACATCCATAATAGCGTCTCCCCTTCTTTGTCTTACGGATCACAATCTCCTTGCCGCATTTGGGGCATGGCACGCCTGTGCGCTCCAGATATGGCTTCGTGTTCCTGCATTCCGGAAAACCCGGGCATGCCAGGAACTTCCCATGAGGCCCATATTTGATTACCATGTGCCTTCCGCACTGCTCACAGACCACGTCGGTCACTTCATCTTCAATTTTTACCTCTTCCAGCTCTTTCTTCGCCCGCTTGACAGCCTCTTCCAGATCTGGATAGAAATTCTCCACCACCGTCTTCCAGTTAATCTCACCTTCTCCGATTCCATCAAGCAAGGATTCCAGATTGGCGGTAAAATTTACATTTACAATACTTGGGAACGCCTTCACCATCATCGAGTTGACCACTTCTCCCAGTTCTGTAATATACAGATTCTTATTCTCCTTGGCCACATACCGTCTGGCTATGATCGTCGTAATCGTCGGAGCATAGGTGCTGGGGCGTCCAATTCCCAGTTCCTCCAGCGTCTTGACAAGAGATGCCTCGGTATAATGGGCCGGCGGCTGGGTAAAATGCTGCTTCTCTTCCAGCTTATCCAGTTCCAGCTTCGTATCCTCGCTGATGGCTCCTACCAGCATGTTGCCCTCCGCCTTGTCTTCCTCTTCCGGCACGTAAACGGCCCGGTATCCGTCAAACTTAACAGAAGAAGCGGATACGGCAAATCGATAACCTCCGCCGTCTATTTTCACGGAAGTTGTCTCATACAGGGCAGGACTCATCTGGCTTGCGGCAAACCGCTTCCAGATCAGCTGATACAGGCGGTACTGATCCCGGCTCAGAGATTCCTTCAGACTCTCCGGCGTCCTTCGAATATCTGTGGGACGAATTGCCTCATGGGCATCTTGGATTTTGCGTCCGTCCTTCTTAATATTCTCTCCCTGAGCCACATAGGCTTTTCCAAACTTCTCTTGAATATACTCCTTTGAGGCTGCCTGGGCTTCCTCAGACACACGAACAGAGTCAGTACGAAGGTAAGTAATCACGCCGACCGTCCCATTTCCCTTAATATCAACACCTTCATAGAGCTGCTGGGCCAGCCGCATCGTCTTCTGTGTGGAAAAATTCAGTACCTTTGACGCCTCCTGCTGAAGGGTACTGGTTGTAAAAGGAAGCGGGGCCTTCTTCGCCCGCTCGCCTCTTCGGATTTCCCGAATCTGGAACTGTGCTCCTTCCAGCTTCTGGAGAATCTGTTTCATCTCCTCCTCACTGTGAATATCAATCTTCCCATTCTCATCCCCGTAGAACTTAGCTGTGAGGGGCCTGCGCTCTCCCGGTACGCGGAACTTAGCATCCAGCGTCCAGTATTCCTGCGGGATAAAAGAGTTGATCTCTTCCTCCCGGTCGGCGATAATCCGAAGGGCCACTGACTGCACACGGCCGGCGCTTAGTCCTCTCTTCACCTTCTCCCACAGGATAGGCGATATCTCGTAGCCAACCATCCGGTCCAAGATTCTCCTTGTCTGCTGGGCGTCAACCAGATCCATATCGATCTCCCTCGGATGCTTCAAGGATGCCTTAACAGCAGACTTCGTAATCTCATTAAACGTAATCCGGTACATCTTCTTCTCGTCCAGATTCAGCGCCTTGGATAAATGCCAGGATATGGCTTCCCCCTCCCTATCCGGGTCGGTGGCCAAGTATACTTTGTCCGCCTTCTTGGACAGCTTGCGCAAATTGGCAAGGATATCCCCCTTGCCCCGGATCGTGATATATTTCGGTTCAAAGTCATGCTCCACGTCAATGCCGAGCGTACTCTTGGGCAAATCTCTCACATGTCCGTTGGATGCGGCAACTTCATAATTTGACCCAAGAAATTTCTTAATTGTCTTCACTTTAGCCGGTGATTCTACAATCACCAGATACTTTGCCATACGCAACTCCTCCTATGCCCTCTGTACTACCCCAGCAGCCTGCCGGACACACATGCAAGCTTCTACTTCCCCTCCGAGAGCATTCTCACATAACCATTCTTCGATACCTCGACAAGAAGCCCCCTAAGCTGCAGCCTCAAGAGAATCTCCGTCACCTCTTCTCTTGGCAAGCCGCTTAGCTCTGTCAGCTCATCCAAGCTTCGAGGCTCTAAATCCACACAACTATACAACAAGTTTTCATTCTTTGCAAGCAGATTTTCCCTTTTTTTAGATTTATTAATTTTTTCTAAAGCGTCGGCGCCCAATTCACGGAGCAGCCATCCGATACCCGCCACAATACCGGCCCCCTGGGAAATCAAGCGGTTGCAGCCTTCGCTCAACGGATCGCACAGCCTCCCCGGCACCGCATAAATATCCTTCCCCTGCTCCAGCGCAAAGTCAGCGGTGATCAAAGATCCGCTCTTCTGACGTGCCTCCACAACAATGACAGTCTGTGCCAGTCCGCTGATCAGTCGATTGCGGGCAGGAAAATGCCAGGATGCCGCCTTCGTGCCGGGCGGATATTCTGACACAATCCCTCCGTGATTCCGGAGCCTCTCATACAGATTTCTGGAACCAGGTGGATAACAGATGTCCGTTCCGCCTCCCAACACCGCACACGTATAGCCTCCCTGATCTAATGCGCCTTCCTGTGCCTGGGCATCCACCCCCCTGGCCATACCGCTGATAATACCAATACCAGCTTCTGCCAGATGTTTCCCGATCAGGTAAGCATATCTCCTCCCATATTCTGAGCAAACCCTCGCCCCGACGACAGCGGCGCATCTGCGCTCTCCCGGCAGCTGCCCGGTATAGTACAGGCCAAAAGGACGATTGGTGATCTCCCTGAGCGCCTGCGGATAATCCTCATCCAGCACCGTCACCAGCGCAGCCCCGGATTCCATCAGGCGCTCATATGAACCTTGCGGGCCCGCAGATCTGGCGGACAGCAAGATCTCTTTCTCCCTTCCGGTCAGCATGTCCATCCTATCTATATGCTGTTTCTTCATATTATATACATTCCGTATACTTCCGGCTGCCTGTATGATCCTCTCTCTCTTCGGCCCCGGTATCTCATACAGGGATGCCATCCAGTTCTTCCACAACAGTTTCTCTTCTCCCATCTCGTCCACCTCTCTAGGAAAACGCGGAATTCACCAGTGCTTCCTTAGATGCTCCGCAGAATATGTACCTGCCCCATTATTTACCGCATCCAGAACTTCCGCTCCAGAGACCGATAGCATACAGCCTCGCTGATATGGACTGTCCCGATCTTCTCCTTTCCCTCCAAGTCCGCGGCAGTTCTCGCGACTCTTAGTATCTTATGATAGGCTCTGGCACTTAGCTCCAATCGCTCAAATGTCTCCTGCAGCAATTCCTCTGCCTCATCCTCCATCGGACAGTAATCCGGCAGCTCTCCGCCCGGGATACCGGAATTCCATCGAATCGCTGTCCCTGCAAATCGTTCCTTCTGAATCCTCACCGCCCTCATCACCTGGCTTCGGATCTGTTCTGAAGATTCTTCCTTCCGCTCTCCTCCCCGCAAATCCCGGTAAGTAATCTGGGGGGCTTCCACACAGATATCCATCCGATCCAGCAGCGCCTGGCTGATCCGACGCAGAAAACGCTGAATCTCTCTGGATGAACAGCTGCATCGCCGCATGTCTGGATAATAGCCGCAGCTGCACGGATTCATTGCCGCACACACCATTATATCGGAAGGATAAATATACGTCCCCTGTACTCTGGAGATCTGTACTCTGCGGTCTTCCATCGGTTGGCGAAGGCATTCCAGCACAGCAGGTGAGAATTCCGTCAGCTCATCCAAGAAGAGTACTCCCATATGTGCCAAGCTGATCTCCCCCGGAGCCGGAATACGGCCTCCCCCGCACAGAGCCGCCGCTGTCACCGTATGATGAGGAGCCCGGAACGGCCTCTGCCTTATCAGCGGGCGATCCGAAGACAATTCTCCTACTACACTGTATATTTTCGACAGCTCCAGGCTCTCCTCCCTGGACAAGGGCGGAAAAATGGTCGGAAGCCTTCTGGCAATCATTGTCTTCCCAGACCCTGACGGACCGATCATCAACAGATTGTGCATACCTGCCACTGCGATCTTCGCCGCCCGCTTCACCGTCTTCTGCCCCCGGATATCTGCAAAATCCAGTCCATATCCTTCTTCTTTTTCATTACAGCCGGGGCATCTCTTCTCCTCTTCCGAATTCCTGTTCTCCTCCAGCGCCTCCTTTTTCTTCCCCGCCACCGTCTCCATTGCCTGGGCGAGAGTCTCCACTCCGACGCAGGCAATGCCCCCTGCTGTCTGTCCTTCTCTCACATTCTCCATTGGAAGTATACACCGCTCAAATCCAAACTCTTTTGCTTTCATCACAATCGGAAGTATCCCTCTCACCGGGTTCACTCTTCCGTTCAGCCCAAGTTCTCCGATAATCAATGTTCTCTCCGCCGCTTCAGCCGGTATTTCTCCCAGAGCAGCCAGCACCGACAGAGCAATGGCCAGATCAAAGGACGCGCCCTCCTTGTGCATATCGGCAGGCGCAAGATTCACTACAATCCGCTTAGGCGGTATGCGTATGCCGCTGTTGCGGATCGCCGTGCGGACTCTGTCTGACGCCTCCCTCACAGCCGCCGACAAATACCCAACCATGACAAACATGGGCAGTCCGTCGCTGATATCGGCCTCCACCTGGACAATCCGTGCCTCAATGCCATATACGAAGGCGGAAAACACCCTCTGAAACATTTCTCATCCCCTCTCTTTTCTAATGGACGGACTGATCTCACCAGTCTTTCCCTAACTTCTGAAATTCCTGTAATCAACATGGATATATCCGGCAGAACTGCCGCGATGCCGCTCAATCGGCATAAGATGCTGTCTGATGTTATTATATACAATATGTGATAAAAGTGCAAGCATCTTATTCAAGCGCCTGCATACCTTCCCATGTCCATGCTGGAAAAGGCAGGAAAAGTCCCTTGGCAGCTGGGCAGGCCTTCCGCCTGGCCCTCTTGCCTTAGGACTCCTCAACAAACGGTAAATATACGATAAAAACCCGGGTTCAGAGAAAAAACAGACGTGCTGAGCGCCTATTTCTGCCTCCAGTAAGCCGCAAACTCGTAGGGGCGCAGCTTCTGAATGGCAATCGTCTCCTCCTGTCCAGGATAATTGCCTGCCAGAAGGGCCGCTCCTTCCACATGTAATGCTTCACAGTCTTCTACTGTACAGTCCTTCCCTGTCAGATTGCATACAACAGTGAGCAGCGCCTGGTCATCCTCCCTGCAATAGGCAAGCACATGCTCGTCTTCTCTGAGGAAGAAGTGAATGTCTCCCTGGGCGATCACCGGATATTGCTTGCGCAGGGCAATCAGCCTGCGGTAGAAATAAAGAATCGAGTCCTCGTCTTTTCTCTCTTCTTCCACATTGATCGTCTGATGATTGTCCGGGATTCTGATCCACGGTTCTCCTTCTGTAAATCCAGCATTCCCGGATGCATCCCACTGCATCGGTGTCCTTCCGTTATCTCTGGATCTCTCCTGGATAACTTTCAGAGCCTCTTCCTGAGACTTTCCTCTGCCCAGCAGAATTTCATAATAATTCAGGCTCTCCACATCCCGGAACTGCCCGATTGCGTCATATCCCGCATTGGTCATTCCGATCTCTTCACCTTGATATACATATGGAGTCCCTCGCATAAAATGAATCGCTCCGGCCAGCATTTTTGCCGACTCTTTCCAGTATTTTCCGTCATCTCCGAAACGGGAGACCGCTCTTGGCTGATCATGGTTGCACCAAAATACCGCTTCCCAGCCGCCTCCCTTCTCCATTCCTTCCTGCCAGGCGGCGAAAAGTTCCTTAAGCTTCCTCCTGTCAGGCTCCATCAGCTCCCACTTATCCCCATCTTTGTAATCCACCTTCAGATGATGGAAATGAAAGCACATGGACAGTTCGCGCCGTTCCGGCTTTGTATAGCCTATACAGGCTTCCAGGCTAGTGGAGGACATCTCTCCCACGGTAATCATATCGCAGATGCCGGTATCTTCCGCCAATTCTCTCAAATATTCGTGGATATGGGGGCCGTCGGTATAGAACCTTCTCCCATCCCCATGCGTGTCATCCTGGAACACTTCCGGCTTGGACACCAGATTCACCACGTCGAATCGGAAGCCCTCGGCTCCTTTCTGCTTCCAGAAGCGTACAATATCTTTCAGCTCTTCCCGCACCTTCGGGTTATCCCAATTCAGGTCTGCCTGACCCTCGTCGTACAGGTGGAGGTACCATTTGTCCAGCTTCGGTACATATTTCCACGCATTGCCGCCGAATTTCGATTCCCAGTTGGTAGGCGGCAGGCTGCCGCGCCCGTCCCGGAAAATATAGTAATCCATATAGTATGGATCCCCTTCCAGCGCCTTCTGAAACCACACGTGATCCGTGGATGTGTGGTTAAACACCATGTCGAACATTAGGCCAATTCCCCGTTTCTTCCCTTCTGCGATCAGCTCTTCCACATCTTCCATTGTTCCGAAGATCGGATCGACCTTCCGGTAATCTGACACATCATAGCCGTTATCCCGCTGAGGGGAGCAGAAAAACGGCGTCAGCCAGACGTAATCCACTCCCAGCCAGGCCAGATAGTCCAGCCGGGCTGTCACGCCCTTGATATCGCCGAACCCATCTCCCGACGCATCCATAAAAGATTTTGTATAAATCTGATAAATCGTGCTTTTCCTAAAATCTGCCATCAATTCTCCTCCTGGATTCCTTGTGCCGAGCAGACTCCCAAAACAGATACGCCCGCTATTTCAGCACAGCCGCTGTTGTCTGTCCTGCCTGCTGCTCCCCTGTCATAAACTTCACGGAAGATGCTGCTCCCATATCAGTGATGACCATCATCGTAATGGCCGGATGGCCCGCAGCCTTAATCTTCTCCTTCTCAAACTCGATCAGGCGGTCTCCCGTCTTCACCAAGTCTCCTGCTTTCACGCAGGACCGGAAACCGTCCCCATTCATATCCACCGTGTCCAGCCCAATATGAAAGAGCACTTCGCAGCCGTTGACGAACTTCATCGCACATGCGTGGAAGCTGCCTTCCATAACCAACGTCACTTCCCCATCCGCCGGCGCCACCAGGCATTCGTCCACAGGATCGATGGCCATACCGTCTCCTAGCGCCTTCGTGGAAAACACCTGATCCGGCACCTCCTCAATAGGAACAGACTTCCCAGACAGGAAAGCGCGCAGCGTAAGCTCGCCGCCGCTTCCAGTCCCTTTCTCTGCTGCCGTCCCCTCTTCCTTCTGGACTTCTCCCTGCCAAGCCTGATCCTTGCTCTGTTGGGATTCTGCTTCCTTCTCTTCTACCTTCTCTCCCTCTGTGTTGCCGATCCCTCTCTTCTTGCCTACCGCAAACGTTAACGCGAAAGGCACTGCGATCGCCACAGCCATAGCGACAGCAAAACGCCCTGCCATCTCAGGAACAATGGAGAGGATCCCGGGCAGACCTCCTACGCCGATACCGAAGGCCCGCACTCCGGTCGTGATAGAGATCACCGCCGCAATGGAAGAGCCGATCATCCCGCATATGAAAGGAAACATATACTTTAAGTTCACACCGAAGATGGCCGGTTCCGTCACGCCCAAATAACAAGATATGCAGGCTGGTACCGACACTTCCTTGGCCTTCGTGTCCTTCTTCTGAAGGAAAATCATTGCCAGAACCGCGGAGCCCTGAGCAATGTTGGACAGGGCGATCATCGGCCACAGATTCGTGCTGCCGAAATCCGCGATCAGCTGAAGGTCAATGGCATTGCTCATATGGTGCAGGCCTGTAATAACAAGAGGCGCGTAGAAAAATCCGAAGACTGCAGCGAATGCCCAGTTAAAGCTGCTCGCCAGCCCCGCGTTGACAATCTCCGATATTTTGGAACCGATCGCCCAGCCAATCGGCGCAAGCACCGCATGCGCCACGATTACGGAGACTACAAGGGAACAGAAGGGCACAACAATCATGGAGACCACCTGGGGAGATATCTTCTTGAAGAACCGCTCAATGTACACAAGAGTGAAGCCAGCCAGGATTGCCGGAATCACCTGCGCCTGATAGCCAATCATGTTCATCTGGAAAAATCCGAAATCCCACACAGGGATATCCGCCGCCGCTGTCCCGGCCACAGAATATGCGTTCAGCAACTGGGGAGAGACTAGGGTCAGCCCAAGGACAATACCCAACGCCTGCGTTCCCCCCATCTTCTTTGTCACAGACCAGACGATAGGCACCGGAAGCATATGGAAAATCGCCTCCCCGATCAGCCATAGGAAAGAATAGACTCCGGCCCAGAACTGAGAAGTGTCTGTCAGCGTCTTCGTCCCCCCGTCCAGCATCGGGATATCGCCGATCAGGCTGCGAAATCCCAGGATCAGACCACCCACAATCAGGACAGGTATCAATGGTGCAAAAATTTCAGCCAGATTGCTCATCACTCTCTGCAGAGGACTCTGATTCTTCTTGGCCGCCGCCTTCGCTTCATCCTTCGATACCCCTTCTATCCCTGCCGCTCCGGTAAAGTCCTTATAATAATTTGCCACATCGCTTCCGATAATTACCTGGAACTGCCCGGCCTGGGTAAACGTCCCCTTCGTAGACGGCAGGCTTTCAATCGCCGCAACATCCGCCTTCTTTGGCTCCTTCAGGACAAAGCGCATCCTCGTG
>CALWRT010000013.1 GCA_944384015.1 uncultured Lachnospiraceae bacterium
AAAATATTATCATTGGTGGCCGCAATAATCCTCACATCCACAGAGATCTCTTTGCTGCCCCCGAGCCGCGCGAAGCGCTTTGTCTCAATGGCCCGCAGCAAGATCGCCTGCAGATCCAGCGGAAGGGTTCCGATTTCATCCAAAAACAGCGTGCCGTGATTTGCCAGCTCCATCTTGCCGGTATTCCCGCCTTTCTTAGATCCTGTGAAGGCCCCCGCCTCATAGCCGAATAATTCGCTCACCATTAAATCTTTCGGGAAGGTCGCGCAGTTTACTGCGATGAAAGGCCCTTCCCTTCTGGATGAGGCATTATGGATAGACTGGGCAAAAATATCCTTGCCGCAGCCTGACTCTCCCAATATGAGAATGTTGTTGTCAAATTCGGCGTATCTCTTAGCAATCTTGATGGCTTCTTTCATGCTTCTGCTCTGTCCTACAATATTATTGAAATTCAGCATGGCATTGTTGCCGATCTGGCGCGACACGAAGGTGCTGATCTTCTCCTCATTGGATATAAAGAGGCGCACGCCCTCATAGCCGACCTTTGACTGCCTGTATACTTCTGTAGAGATAAAGTAATGCCTGGTGACCCCGTTCACTGTAATCGAAATACTGAGATTCCGAATATGCCTCCTATTATTCACAATATCCCACAGACGCTGGTTCGCCGGAAGAGGATCAAAGATCTCATATGCGCTTTGAAATACCAGATCCCGGTAAGGAATCCCCAGAACGTTGAAAATATTGGAATTGTGATACAGCGTATAGGGCTGCCCCGTACTTCTGTCTATATCAATGCAGATATAGCCTGTTGTGTCCGTCATGTAAAAACGGTAGAAGGTGTCTACCATATCTATATGCAGGCCCACTTCTTTGCAGATAGAGACAACGGTAGGCAGATAATCGCCCATCGGCTCAGACCTTGGCCGGATAATCCCTACGCCTCCCAGAAGATTTAATTTTCCAAACTGCTCGTCGGAATTATCTTCCAGAACGCAGGGAGAGAAATACATCGCCGCATCTGTGAACATTTCCAGATAATGTTCTTCTCCGTCCGTCTCGTAGGGATCCAGTATTCCAAGTCCCAGAGAAAACGCCGTAACCCCGCCGGATTCCTCGGACAGTATGCTGCCCTCCACAATATCTTTCTCCATCAGCCAGCCCCGCAGTTCCTCCGGGCAATAGATTTTGAGCACAACGCCGTTCGCATTCACAAGCACAAATGCCAGCGGATTTCGGGCGTATATCGATACTGCCCGGATAACCCGGTTGCAGTATGCATACATCATCCTTGTCTCTTTCTTTATTTTTTGAAACTCTTGGCCGCTCACATGATCCAGTTTCTTCTTCTGATAATCTATGCTTTTGTTGATGCACCTCTCCCAGCTGTTTTTCAGCAGAGGTGAATCAAATTTTTTATAACCGCCCAGTATGTTCTTCTGATGTTCCTTCCAAATATCTCTCTGATTCATGCCTTCCCCATCCTTTTCCTTTTCCTAAGACTGTGTCTATGTCCTGTGAGATACTTCGGCAGAGTGTCCTGCCGAAATCTATTATACACAATACTTATGTCAACGGCCAATGCTATGGAATGGCTGAATAATCTAGAAACATACCGGACAGACCGCTTATCGATTGACAAATACCGGCTTTCGCTTCTCCAGAAATGCATTTACTCCTTCTCTCAAATCTTCTGTGGCAATGCATAATGCCGCCATATCCCGCTCCATCTCACACGCCTGGCGGGAATTCATTTCCAGCGCGTTATTTACCAAAAGCTTCGTGTACTTTACACTGATGGGAGCCATCCTGCAGATACGCTGCATCATCGTCTCCGCCTCTGCCAGAAGCTGATCCGGCTCCACAATTTTATTCGCCAAGCCGATCTCTTTAGCCTCCTGCGCTTTCACTCTGCGGCCGGTAAACAGCAGTTCCTTGGCGATTCTGGGCCCTACCAGACGGGTCAGCCGCTGTGAACCGCCATAACAAATATTGACTCCCAGGCTTACCTCCGGCTGTCCGAATACAGCTTCTGTACTTGCGATACAGATATCGCATGCCATCGCAAGTTCATTCCCTCCGCCCAGCGCGTAGCCGTTCACTGCCGCGATGGTGGGAATTCCAAGTCTCTCAACTCTGTCTGTAATATGCTGGGCCTCGATCACACCCAGACGTTCCGCCTGAGGATCTCCCACCGGGATCTCTTTAATATCAGCGCCTGCCACAAAGGCGCGGCCGGCCCCGGTAATAATCAGCCCCCAAATATCCGTATTTGTCTCCACATCATCCAGGGCCGCCTCCATATCTGCTATTATGGCATGATTCAGGGCATTCATCTCCCTCGGCCGGTTCATCGTTAATATGGCGTATCTTCCCTTCACTTCGTAGAGAATATTTTGAAACTCCATTGTTGTCACCTTCCCGCATTTTTGCTCTGTCTCCGGTCATTTTGACTGGCTGATCACATTCTTATCAAGCATTTCCTGAATCTTCTCATCGGCAAAACCGATTTCTTTCAATATGCTTACCGAATGTTCTCCCACCTTCGGATACTGGTAACGGACTTCCAGTTCATGCTTGTCGCCAAACATCACCGGCGGCATCGGGATCATTGTCTTCGATCCGTCTCTGTGGGTGTATTCCGCCATCAGCCCGTTCTCGATCGCCTGTGGATCTTTATACACATCCACGCTGTGCATTACCTGGTTATAGGCGATATCTTCTTCTTTCAGGCGGGCGCATACTTCCTGCGTACTGTAACGCCCATAGGCATCTTCCAGCACCTGTACCATTTCATCTCGATGTTCCAGCATTGTATCATAATCGCGGAACCTTGGATCTTCAATCAGGTCTTCCCTTCCCAGCGCTTTCAGATAATGGGGGAGCTTGTCCGCTTGGAATACAGAAGTCATAATCCAGTCTCCATCTTTTGTCCGGTAGGTATTGACCAGGGGATCGCTGGGTTTTTTTCTCGTCTTCGGATACATCTCCGGGTGGTACTGCGTCTGCATCACGGCGGAAGTAGAACACCAAATTCCCACACCATACAAAGGCACGCAGATCTGGCAGCCCTCCCCAGTCCGTTCTCTCTGATAGAGCCCAGTGCCTATCGCGCCTGCCAAAACTGCGCCCGCAGTATCGTCTCCCGCTCCGTAAAATGGAATCGCAGGATATTCCCCGCCTTCCATCTGGTCAATCATAAATCCTGTCTTTGCCCAAAATGCCACCGTATCATAGCCGGCGTTATCCTTTTCAGGGCCATAATTGCCAAAACCATTGATGCCTCCCCAGATGAGTTCAGGATATTTCTTATGTAACGTCTCATAATCTAATCCAAGCTTCGCAAGAGCTCTCGGACGCCAATTGGTGACGAAGACATCCGCCTCTGCCAGAAGCCTGTTCATTGCCTCCATCCCGTCTGGATCTTTCAGGTTGACCGCAAGGGATCGCTTATTGTAGTTGATAAATCCAAAGAAGGGATTACAGTCCTCTGTACATGGCATCCCGATCGTCGCCCCTACGCTGCGGTTCGGATCTCCTGCTACTCCTTCTACCTTAATGACATCTGCTCCCCAATCTGCCAGCATCTTGCCGCAGACAGGTCCTGACATAAACTGTGACAGGTCGATCACCTTAATTCCAGTTAACGGTTTCGTATTGTTCATGTTTTATTCAGCCTCTCCATTTAGAATATGGCGCAGATGGGCGGAACAAGCATCCGCCCATCTGCCGGTTTAGAACTTCAATAATCACTATGGGCCAGACGTTCTAAACGGTCTGTTTACAGTTCGCAATAGAAGGTTTTGACAACTTCTTTGCTGGGTTTTGCAGTCATCTTGCTCACCGCGATCATGATAATAAAGGTGAGCGGAATGGTGCACACCATCGGAGCCTGATGCAGGAATCCGATAATGTCAAACGAATAATTGACAATGTAGAAGATCATTCCGAACAGCATGCCGACGCTGACGCCTTCCTTCGTCGCCCGCGGCCAATATAAGGCAAGAACCAAGGCCGGAAGGATGGATGCGGCGCAGCCGCCCTGGCAGAAGTTCAGCAGCAGATGCAGCGTTGCCGGCTCTGTCAATGCAATCAGGATTGTCGCGATGCCAAGGCAGACCGTGGTGATGCGCATCACTTTCTTCAGCTTCGCCTCATCTGCCTCGGGATGCATCCTCTTATACACATCGTTGACAATGGCGCTGGCCACACAGATAAAGATAGCACCGATGGTAGACTGTCCAGCTCCCGCAGCGGCTGACAGGACAACACCCGCCAGACCAGAAGGCAGAATGCCCATAGACAGCGTAGAGGTGGCATAGTCGATCATAGTCTCGTCCAGAGACGGATCGAAAGCTCTTGCAGCTGCTCCGCCCATGATAGCGACAAGCGTACCCCAGATCAGCAGCATAATCGTTCCGATGATCATACCTCTCTTCATCGTCTTCGTATTGTTATATGTCAGGGAACCCTGGGACACCCACGGCTGTCCCACTGCCATGATGGCGAACATTACCCAAAATTCAAATATCCCAAGCATCGGCATCGTGCCTCCGTCATTCGGCGTTAGCAGCCCCGGGTCCACCGTCTTTAACGTCTCAAAGATCTCTCCAAAGGATCCAAAATAATTCATGTAACCAATCATCAGTACGATGGAACCCAGGCACATAACAAATCCCTGAATCACAGCAACTGTCGTAACGCCGGTCATGCCGCCGAGGGCTACATACAGTGTGATAATCGCCGCAAAGACAATCAGGGATACCCGGTAAGGAATTCCCGCGCTGGCCTCGATTGCCCTGGAGCCTCCTACGAATTCTCCTGCAGCAGAGGCGGTGGAAAATACAACCGTAGCGATGACGAGCAGTACGACAACCATCTTAGAATTGTCAAAACGTGCCCGGAACACATCGACCAGGGAGTTCGCGTTCACTCTTCTGCCGACAATTGCCATTCGTTTGCCCGTTAGAATCAAAGCCGCGAAGGTAACCGGGGCGATATAAAGGAATAGCGTCATATAACCGGGCCCATAAGCTGCCGATCTTCCTACGCAGGCGATAAAAGTTCCTGTGGACACTGCTCCTGCCGAGACAAGCACAGCGACGCCTACGGCTCCGATCTTTCCGCCGCCCTTAAATGTCTGGGAAGCAAAGTCTCCGCCCTCTTTGAGCGCCTTATCATTCTTGCGGACGCCGTACCATGTGGCGCCGATGACGATAACAAAGTAAATTAAAATAACTAACGACTGACCATTCATAAGCTTCCCCCTCCCTTATTCTTCGTCTACTTCTTTTTTGCCGTCGGCGCTTAAGGAACAGTCCTTAATCATAAGCGCCTGGACGATCATGCAGATCGGATAGACAACGACCGTTCCAACGGAAACCATAAACATCCACTTCGGTATTCCCATAATGTATGTATAGGTCGTTGGATCTTGATTTGCTCCCCAAAAGCCCCAATACCATACCCAGATTGATAAGATCACGAATGAGATCAGGAAAATAATCAACTCCTTATTCGCCTGTTTCATACGCTTGTCTTCCTTCAGACCATACTCGTCAATAAGACTCATATTCTCTCCTCCTTCTCTTCACTTTGTGTTACGCCCATAATGTTTTCTAAATAAAACTATCGTTGGATAGCTATTCAGTCTGCAGATACAACGGCGTGATCCAATTTCGGCGCTTTCGTATGATAGTCGGTCGCCTGCTGGAAGGCATTGCCCACGCGGAAGCACATATTTTCCTTGAAGGAATCGCCGATAATCATAATCCCGATCGGCATGCCGTCTGAATCAAATCCTGCCGGGATGTCCAGGGCAGGTTTTCCTGTGACGCTTGGTATGGCTGTATAGCACAT
>CALWRT010000014.1 GCA_944384015.1 uncultured Lachnospiraceae bacterium
ACTGAAAGATGAGGCGGCTTTCGCCAGAGAGGCAGCAGAGGCAGATGTGCTGGTTAACGGCACGAAGGCCGGTATGAAGCCTCTGGATGAGGAGACCCTTGTGGATTCTTCCTTGTTCAGACCAGAACTTGTCGTGGCAGATGTGGTCTATAACCCTCGAAAGACGAGAATGCTGCGGGAGGCAGAAGCAGCCGGCTGCAGCGTGGTGGGCGGCATCGGAATGCTTCTGTGGCAGGGGGCCGCAGCATTTGAGCGTTTTACCGGACAGAGAATGCCGGTAGAAGAGGTACAGGAACGGTTTTTCTCTCGATCAATTTGATCTGCTGTTGCTGCCAGCATAGGATTTTTCACTTCCTTCCAACAGAAGGGCAGGTTTCTAGTTCGGAACAATCGCCGCAAGCGGAAAAACCTTTTCCCGAAGCACATTCCCGGATTTCGCACAGATGCTCACAGAATCTCTCCGCTGAGCTTCCCAAAAGACATGCGTCCAAAAGCCAAAACCGGCGGCCCTCACATAAAAGCCCTAGCAAGATATCCCAATATCTAGCTATTGCAGCCGGACGATGAAAAACACATAAAAAAGAGATGAGCAGTCAGACCAATAAGGTCATACTGCCCACCTATAAAAACTACTCAAACCACTCATTTTCCGGCACAGGTTTAAGTATTGCCTCTCTAGTGCAGTTGGCGGGACTTGAACCCGCACCCAGTTAACCCGGACATGAACCTGAATCATGCGCGTATGCCAATTCCGCCACAACTGCGTGTGATCTGTTGGATCAAGAGACCCAACAGAATTTATTCTATCTCTTTTTCTGCCTGCTGTCAACAAATTTCGCAGTATATTTGAGATTATTTGTATGATCGAAGTGAAAAGGTGATTTATGCTAATTTTTGAATGGTACCTTCAGTTCTCTTATTTTTCATGGTATTGATGATCGTCGGAACCGCGCCGAGAAGGACGAAGAGATAGACAAGAAGCAGGTTGGCCCAATAGGAGGACGCAGTGATGACGCCGGCATCCACAAGGGTAGGGATATAGCCGAACGAACTGGCAAAGCCCATACCGATGTCCCGGGCGACGACCAGAGCCCAGTCGATCCGGTCTCCCAGATAAGTCATAACCAGCATGAGGATGCTGCATATGATAATCCCTGCTTTGCTCAGTTTTCCGCCAAGCAGTTCGTACCCCTTCAGCGTGCAGACCGCCATGACAACTCCGGACAGGGCGGCCACATAGCCGAGCTGGCTCAGGACGATAATGCATGCTACGCCGATGAGAGAACCAAGGACGGCTCCTACAATGCCTCCGATGATATTCTCAGATTTAGACTCTGTCTGGTTTTTCTTCATCATTACTTGCTGATTCATGGAAATATAGCAGTCAGGGCACATATGGACAAAGCCGCCGGATACGAAGTAAGTGTCCGTCTGGACAGGCTGTCCGCACAGCTGGCAGCAGGGCTCATACCCTCTGGAGCGAAGAAAAGAGACAAAGCCTCGAAGCTCTGTATCCATTGCCTCGATCAGCTGCTCGGTCTTTTTGCAGTTTTTCATAATTAGGGTAATCTGTCTGCCGCTCTGGGAGATGGAAGAGACATATGTATGCTCCTTCTTATAGTTCCTGCACTCTTCCTTGCCAAGCTCTCCAGCTGGACAGGCGGCAGAGACAGTGATCTGCGGCATATAATAGTAGACGTTGGATCCCCGAGATGTTGGCTGTATCAGTACCTGGTATCCGCCGCAGGTTCCGTGTACAACAGCATATTCTTCATCAAACCTAAGCTGAAAGGCCTGCGCGATCTGACGATATAGATTTTTTGCTTTGTTCGTCATAAATATATCCCTCCTACATATTATCTATGATGTAGAATTTTTATGAAGTTGTCAAGCATTTTTTCGCGCATATTTTCAGCGGCAGCTATTCTGCGCTTCCAGGGGAAATGCCCCGCTGACGGCAGGAAGAGGAGAAAAAATGGAATGGGCAGGAGGATAGACCACCAGAGGATGACCGAGGGATATGAGCAGACAAGGCCGGAGGCGGCAAGCATTAGAAGAGGGACGATATATTTTCTCGGATGATGCCACAGATCGCTGGCTGTCTCGCAGTGCCGTATCGGGCAATACCATTCCAGCAGAACAGACAGCAGGGCGCTTTGGACGCAGAACAGGAAAGCTGTCCAGATATCCGATACAGACACATCTTTGTACTGAATCTGCCAGCTTGTAAGATAAATGCTGCAGGAGGTCAGATGGACAGCGGACAGAAAAAGGCAGTAGGAGCGGCCGAAACGGCGCAGCTGTTCCGGCAGCATAGACAGCGCGCCGCGCAGGGCAGGATCTGCTGACAGCAGGGTGCATGCCGGCGTATTCAAGCAGAGGATGGCGAACCCTAACGGCAGGATAGAGGGGCTGTGAAGGGAGCGAAACATAAAGGGAAGCAGGGCGCAGACCGCCCAGAGTCCAGCGGTGTTCAGGATAATGGTTCTATCTGAGAGGCAGGCTCTGATAAGCAGGAGAAAGGCGCCGGCTTTTCTGATAAGGCGGCGGACAGGAGCATGGATCTTCCTAGGAAAGTAGAACAGATGGGCGTCCGTCTGTGATAGGACAGCCGCAGATACTAGTCCGCACAGGCAGGCAGCAGAGGCAATGGCTTGGTCTCTTTGCACCAGGAGAAGGGCGAGAAGCATCGTTCCCGTCAGACCCAAGGGGAGAAGGAAGCGATGCTGTGCCAAGTATAGAGAGGAAACAGCGCTGAGGAGGCAGGCTGATAGAGCGCACAGCAGGGCAAGGGCCGCCTGACTGAAAGAGAAAGGATGGACTGCCGCCAGCAGAGCCCATACGGGGGCCGTCCGGATCAATAAGGTGTGGCAGGTGAAGGACAGAATGTAAGACCAGGCAAAGAGCCTGGGAGGAAACGGCAGCATGAAAAACCCCTGCATGAAGTCTTCATACCGTCTGGTGTGGATGGACTGCCAGAAAACATACGAGGAGAGAACGGCAGACGTCAGATACAGGACAGAAGGAGCGGCGTGGATCTGGATGCCGGACGTATGGAAGGGGAAAAATAGGCAGAGACACAGGAAGAAGCTCTTGCCTATCCGCTCATATCGGGGACCGAAGAGCTGTTTGAAGAGAGCGCGCATGATATGTTTCAATGGAACAGCACCTCCCGGATTGTGTCTGGGCAGATATCGCTGCCGGAGAATGCGCGGCTGATCCGTCCTTGGTTCAGGACGAGCACCCGGTCAGATGTCAAGCAGATACTCTCAAGAATGTGAGAGGAGAATAGAATAGTCCCATATTGCCGGTAGCCGTTTATGAGTTCATACAGATATTCTGTGCTCTGAAAGTCCAGGCTGTTGACAGGTTCGTCCAGCAGCAGGAGGGGCAGGCGCAGAGAGAAGGCTGTGATTAGATAAGCCTTCTTCCGGTTTCCGGCAGAGAGCTCCTTCATCAGAACATCCGTGTAGGGCTCGAAGTGGAAGCCTGCGGCCAACTGCCGGATATCCGGCACAGGCAGCCGGTAGGAAGCGGCTGCATAGGCCAAGTATTCTCGGAAGGTAAAGTGAGAAAAGGAAGTATCCTCTGCGAAGACCATATAGCGTCCTAGCTTAACATCCAGATCCCGGAAGGAAGCAGGCTTTCCATTCCAGAGAAATTCTTCCAGGCGAAAGGAGGAAAGCAGACCGGCTGCGGTACGCAGGAATGTGGTCTTGCCGGCTCCGTTCAGGCCGATCAGCCCTACAACCTCGTGATGGGCAAGAGAGATTTCCAGATCTTGAAGAATGGGGCGATCTGGGATATACCAGGCTCGAAGCCGCCGAACAGCCCAGAGAGGACTGCCGGCCGTCTTATCTTCCATTCTGTCATTGCTCATGGCCTGTATCCTCCTTGTCTTTGGACTTTTGGCTGATGGAGTGGGCGGAAGAACAAAAGACAGCGCCCATAACCGCAAAAAACAGGGCAGAAGGAATATTCAAGACGGCGATGCAGAATGCCATGCAGCCGAAAAATATGATACCCATAATCAAACGAAAATAATAGTGGCGTTTCATAAACGATTCCTCCTTATGATATGCGTGATGTATTTGATAGCTATAGCATACATGAGGAAGAAGCGCTGTGCGGAAATGTCCGCAAACGGAAGTTTTTTGTCCGCGAACAGCAGGGTCAGCCAGCTGCGGGAGGACGATAGGATAGTGTGGCCACAGCGCGAAACCATTGACTGTCATGAGAGAAGCAGACAACGCCGTCATATTTTGCTGCTGCGGCCCGGACGCTCTCAATTCCCCAGCCATGAATGCCGCCTTCCTTGGAAGAGCGAAATCGGCCGTCTTCTTCCTGAAGCTCTCCGTCAAAGCGATTTTCTACTTTGATGACCAGCATCTCATTTACACGGCGGATGTACAGACGTGCAAGGCGGTCAGAAGGAGGAAGCTTCTGCACAGCTTCCAGGGCATTGTCTAAGAGATTGCCGAGAATCGCAACAAGGTCAAGGCTGCGGATGTTGGTGCTGCGGGGGAATTCAATGGAAAATTCCATCGCAGTGCCGGATGCGGCAGCAGAAGCCAGCTTCTGATTCAGCAGATAATCCACCGCCGGGTCTGCTGTCCAGATATGCCCCTGCCCATGCGCAGAAGAGGGCTGCAGACTGTTCAAATACCGCAAAGCCTCCTGAGATTGGCCGTCCAGGAGCAGACTCTTGAGAATGCCGATATGGTTGCGGAAGTCGTGGAACAGCCGGGCATTGCCGGCATAGGCGTCGTGGAGGGCAGCATAATTGCGTTCCAGCAGCTCTTTTTGCTCTTCTTTCATTCTTGCAAGCTGAGCTTCCAAGTCATATTGCCGGCGTATGTGATACAGAAGAAGACCGGGAAGCAGAATCAAGATCTGGATGATGAGCAGATAGATGTCATCCGCCTCCACGGGCATGAGAGTCTGGGCGGATAGGGTGACGGCCAGAAGAAAAGGCAGGAGCGCAAGGAGAGAAGCCAGCCGGTATCCTTCTGCCCATGCAAGAGCAGGATGACGCCGGACATATAAGGCAACAATAGCAGACAAAAGGAGCGTAATGCCCTCTGGTATGAGGCAGAAAGGCTGGCGGACGTCAGCAAACAGGTCAGTGCGCAGCCAGACACAGAGCCAGCCGGCAAGGGCAGCATGCCAGGAAGAGGAGCATAATTCCAGGAAAAAGGACGGAAGAAAATAGTGACGGAGTGAGGAATGCACTCTGCCGGATGCTCTGCGTGCGAGCAGCGCGAGAAACAGAGCTTCCAGTGCTGCAGCGTAGACAGAAGGAGCGCCGTATATTCTTAAGGAAAATGCCTGCGTCTGTGCCAGAAAATGGCTGCACAGCGCCGTGAGGACAGCTGCTAAGGTACTGCCTCCAACTAGTAGCCAGGGAATAGACAGCCTATGCGATTTTCTGCAGGAAGGGAAGGAGAGCAAAGGCTGAACCGGAGGATGGGAATCCTCTGCCTGTGAGCGGGGAGAGGCGCAAGACGGCTCTGCATGGATTCGGCAGACAAGATAGACAAAAAGCAGGATTCTGGCTGTGCCGGCTGCAGACTGTAAGAGAAGTAATAATCCATTCATCCAATATGTTCCCCCCAATACTGATTGATGAGCTCTTTGACGCCGGCGAGATGAGAGCGGCTGATGGGAAGCAGTTCCCCGTTCTTCAGGAGAGCCATGCCATCCCGAACCTGCATGATGTGGATCAGGTTGGCAATACAGCCCCGATCAAGGAATAGGAATTCCGGCGCCGACAACTCCCCATAGACCGTCTGCAGACTTTTGCGCACCCGCAGAGGGCCGCGGGGGGAATAAATACAGCTGTTTTTTCCATCTTTCTGAATATAGAGGATATCCCGGTAAGGGATTCTCTCTAATCGGCGCGAATCGCTGACTGTGTATGTGCGCCCATCTTCCAAGGCGATCAGACGCAGCGCTTCCCTTGCAGCATTGACCAGCCGCTGATTCAGCTCCGCCTTTGGCACATAGCGGAAGATGGACAGCTCAAAGGCATCGACTGCATACTCGATGTGGGAAGTGATGAAGATGACTTTCACATCAGGAAGGGAAGGCTTGATTTTTGAGACAAGCTCCATGCCGGAGATGCCCGGCATTTCAATGTCCAACAGCAGAAGATCATAGAAGAATCCGTCCTCTGCGATATCATATAGCAGCGCTTTGCCGTCGGTATAGACGGCAGTGTCGCAGGCAATATGTTCCTGAGAGGCGGCCTGCCGTACAAGTTGCCTGTTTTTTTCAGCCATAACTTTTTCATCGTCACAGACAGCAATCTGAATCATAATCTATGCCTCCTGCAGTTTATCCGCCCGCCGCATATTAGACTTCGGCGCCAGTCCGGCGTCAAGGGACAGACATCGGAAGTCTTAGGCGAGCGGCTGTATAACATAATTATACCATATAAGCCCGGCAGGAAGGAAGGGGGTCTGTTATCGGCAATGATTACTGGTCGGCTATAGTGGCAACGATAGAAAGATGACGGATGCGTCTCGCAGGCCCGATGACTGCCAGCACAGCGGCCAAGACCATGACCAGACAGATGAGAAGAAGGGAAGAGACAGGCAGATGCCAGGGGGTTCCCCACTTGCTGGTGATGAGCGAGGAATAAAGCAGATAATGCAGGGGCAGGCCAACCCCGCAGCCGAGAAGCATACCGGTAAGCAGATAGACGGAAGTTTCTGCCGCCACCATCTCAATAAGCTGACGGATGCTCATGCCGATTGCCCGCATAGCGCCGTATTCCTGAACTCTGGCGGAGACGCTCATGTGGATGCTGTTCATAATGTTGAAGACTGCGATTAAGGCAATCACTGCCAGGAAGCCGTATACGAACAGGGAGAAAGACAAATATGCCCCGCGGCCTTCGCTGTTGCTCATCCTCCTGTCTGAGAAGGTACAGCCTGCCGCCATGGAGCGGAGCTCCTCAACGTTTTCCTCTGTGGCAAAACGGTCCAGCTGGATATCCAGGATCGTATAGTTCTCTTCTCCGGTAAGGCGATAGAACAAATCCTCGGAACAGATCACGGTCCAGACACCTGGTTCCCGGCTGAAGGGAGTGTAGGAGAGAACTCCAGCTACAGCTGCCTCATAGGATCCCAGTTCTGTATCAATGGTGATTCGGTCACCGGCAGAGAGGCTGTGCTCGCCGTCGGCTTCGACCAGGACTCCCTGCCCTTCTATGGCCGCGTCCAAAGATCCTTCGATCAGGGAATCCTCGGCCCACCCGAATTGATATTGCTCATAAGATATGAGGTTCAAGGATGCGTCCCCTTCCTCGGAGTGCGCAGGAAGCCCGTAGGAGAAGCTGCGGGCGAATGCCCGGCGAACATATGGCTTGGAGGAAAGCTCTGAGGCAAGGGCGGGGGAGATGGAGCAAGTGTTGTCTGGGCTGACCACAGACACGTCCGGCGTGTATGGCTGCAGCGGCGTCAGGGCGTGATGCATGAAGTCCACCATCGTGCCAAAGCTCAGGAAGAGAATGATGCTGAAGGCAAAGGAGGCGGATAAAAGAAGGAACGTTTTGCGGCCTGCTGATGCATGGTGGATGCCGAGGGCGGTCTGCACCCTCCGCCGGGATGTGCAAGCCGCCTTTCTGACAGGATGGAGCGTGCCGGCATTCCCAGATACCGCGGCCAGGGGCGACACAGAGGCAGCTTTTCTCGCGGGGGCGCCTACAGACAGGAGCACGGTGATAAGACCGATCAGGGCGCCTGATGCCAGCCCTGCTATGCTGACGCCGAAGACGGGCATTTGCTGGTAGAGAGAGGGCGTCATCAGCCGGAGAAACGCGCAGAGGATCCATACGGTGAAGACGCTGAGGGCAAGGCCCATGGGGATTGCCGTGCGGCACCAGTACAGGGCTTCCGCCCGGACAAAGCGGGCAGCTTGGCGTCTGGTGGCGCCGAGGCAGCGCAGCACCCCGAAGAATTGCGTGCGCCTGGCTACACTGCTGCTCAGGCTCCCGGAGATCATAAAAATGCCGGCGAGTATGACCAGAACAGCCAGGAGGAGCGCGGTGATATACAGCTGCATCATATAGTCGTCGCCGCTTTGAAGCATAAGTCCTAACAATTTCGCGTTCTGGCCCACGGAAGAATCTTCCAGATCAAACTGGACACAGATATCGCGGATTACTCTCTGGATACGGCAGAAGGGGACGAACTGCACATACAGTTCCATATCGGCGGCGAGGGTGACATCGGAGAAATAGCTCCGATAGGTATCGATATCCAGAAGCAGGCCGAAGGCATCCCCTCTTAGCATAGAGGAAGTGTCTGATGTAAAGCCGGAGATAGTAAAGGTGAGAGAACCTTGGGGAGTGTCTAAGGTAATTGGATCGCCCACGCTTAGGTTAAGCTGCTCCCTGGCGCTTGCGGTGACCATCGCCTGTACGTTCCCGGAGGGAAAATGCCCTTCTTCGATGGAGAGCGCCGGATAGAACTGCAGGAAGGTCTCGTCAAGTCCGCAGATGGCCGTGTTTTTACCGGAAATCGTATAATCCATGTCAAGCCGGTAATTGGTAACCTCGTATCGGCCGGCCTGGGCGATCTCAGGCCTGGCGGTGATGAGAGCGGCCTGCTCTTTGGTGAGTCCGCGAAAGACTGCATGCCAGGAACCGTCCTGGCTGATGCTTTGATTGATCTCTGTTCTGACTTGCATGTCGGCCATGCTGAATATACAGGAGACAAGGAAAACAGCCAGAACGATACACAGCCTGGTCAGGAGGCTCTGATGACGGGATACCTTGGCAGAGATGGGGACGAGATCCAGATAACTTTTCATAGTTCTTGCATGTTTCATGGGCGGACACCTCCCAGATCTTTCAGAAACCCGTCGCTCACCTGCAGCACCCGGTCGGCGGAGGCGGCAAGATTCGTATTGTGGGTGATCATGAGGATGGTCTGCTGGTAATGGCGGGAAGCCCTGATGAGAAGTTCCATGACTTCTTCGCTGCTGCGGGAATCCAGATTGCCGGTGGGTTCGTCGGCAAGCACCAGCATCGGCCGCATAATGAGCGCCCGGCCGATGGCCACCCGCTGCTGCTGTCCTCCGGACAGCTGAGAGGGAAGATGGAAGCGGCGGTCGTGTAGGCCCAGCACCTGCAGCAATTCCTCCACGCGGGACAAATCAGGCTTCTGATAGTCCAGCAGGAGGGGGAAGATGATATTCTGCTCCACATTCAGCTCCGGGATGAGATGGAAAGACTGGAAGATAAAGCCGATATTTTGACGGCGGAAAACAGTGCGCTCATGTTCTTTCATGGCGAACAAATCAGAGCCGTTCAGCCGTATGCTGCCGGAAGTGGGGGTGTCCAGCCCTCCGATACAGTTGAGCAGCGTGCTCTTGCCGGATCCGGATTCTCCTACGACGGCTGCGAATTCTCCTTTCTGCAGGAAGAAGGAGACATCCTTGAGGGCTTCCACCCGAGCTTCGCCGGTTCCATAAATTTTGGTTACATGTTCTGCTTCTAATAATTTCATTGTATATCTGCTCCTTTCCCGGTCAGCATAGCAGAGGAAGCTTACAGCCAGATGAAAGCCGCCTTGCTGACAGCTTACGGTTCTGTAAGGAAAGAGACGGTGAAGACGGTCCCCTCGCCGTAAGTACTCTGTACGGTCAGGATGCCTCCCTGCCCTTCAATGATGGATTTGGCCAAAGGCAGTCCTAGTCCCGCTCCGGTTTTCCTTCTGGCTGCCGCGGCCTCTGCGGAGCTGGAGACGGGAAGGCGGGCATTGCCGCCGGATGTTTTTCCTTGATAGAAGCGCTTAAAGATGTGGTGGAAATCC
>CALWRT010000015.1 GCA_944384015.1 uncultured Lachnospiraceae bacterium
CATGCTGACAGGAGGAGTCTGAGGTCCTTGCCCCGGGGCCGGAGTATCGGATAGTGAGCGAGGAGGGCTTCCGGAGAAGGGAACAGGAAGGGCATCAGATGAGCCTGTCAGAGCTGTTTGATTTGTAGAAGCAGGAGAGTGTACACAATGAAAACAACGGAGAGAAAAAGTCTGCCGAAAAAAGAGGCAGAGGATATGCAGAAGAAACAAGCGCTCGCGCTTGAAGTGATTGAGCGGCTTAAGAGGGAGTACCCGGACGCTGACTGTACCCTGGATTACAATGAGGCGTGGAAATTGCTGGTCAGCGTGCGCCTGGCCGCCCAATGCACCGACGCCCGGGTGAATGTGGTGGTAGAGAAGCTGTATGAGAAATATCCGGATGTGGAGGCACTGGCCGCGGCAGATGTGGACGATATTGAACGGATTGTCCATCCGTGCGGGCTGGGGAAGAGCAAAGCCCGGGATATCAGTGCCTGCATGAAAATATTAAAGGAAAAGTACAATGGGAATGTGCCGGATGATTTTCAAGAGCTGCTGAAGCTCCCGGGCGTGGGACGGAAAAGTGCCAATCTCATTATGGGAGATGTCTTCGGCAAGCCGGCGATCGTGACGGACACTCACTGTATCCGGCTGGTGAACCGGATCGGCCTTGTGGATGGAATCAAGGAGCCGAAGAAAGTAGAGATGGAATTGTGGAAGCTGATTCCCCCCGAGGAGGGAAGCGATTTCTGCCATCGCCTTGTCTGGCACGGACGGGAGGTGTGTACGGCCAGGACAGCGCCTCACTGTGACCGGTGCTGTCTGGAAGATGTGTGCGGGAAACATATATGATAGGCGGCAGTCTTGCCCCGCAGCGAATAGCTTGGTATAATAATGAAAACAATGGAATGGCTGTTGTGAAGGCGCCTTGAGATAGTTTCGCCGGGGTATGGCGGGACTGCATGCGGCGCAGCGAGCGCGCCGGAAGGAGGTAAGGATGGATAATCGTTTGTTTGGCAATACGCACATATTGGCCTGGCTCCAATATTATGCGGAGAATACCCAAGTAGACTTGGAAAAAGTAAAGATACTGGATATTACCAGGAAGAATAAGAACCTAATCCCAACGGTGGAATCCCACGATACGGTATTGGTTTTCACGGAGGCGGGACACCATGATATTTTCTACCGGATGTGGGATGTGGGTCTTGGAGAATGCGAAGTGTGGTACAACAACGGCTCTGATCCTTCCGGCCCGATCCTGCACAACAAAGTGAAGGAAATGATCAACCGGGGAATCAACGCGTCTGCGGCGATGCTGGTGCTCAACCCCAATGCCAGAAGCACCTATAAGATCGGTATGCGTAACACAAGTTTTTCCAAGGGTTCCGTTCATTATGTGGGAAGCGAAATCCGGGCGGTTATTTTGAATAAGATGCATATATCCACGGGAGATACTGTTGTAGTTATCAGCGGAGAGAGTATTGCGGTGGAAGCGGCAATCTTGTCCGGGGAAGGGACGGTCATCGCTGTAGAGTACAACCAGAATGACCGCAAGACAATGGAAGACAATATATTCCAGTTTGGATTGAACAACATAACGATCATCGACCATGTGGACGATGAGTCCATGAGCGGACTGCCCAAGCCGTCCCTTGCCTTTCTGGTGGCGTCAGCTAGTATGGAGAATGAAATCCAGTGTTTGCTGCGGGTGAATCCTCATATGGAATTCATCATCTATACGCTGGATTTCCGCTGTGCCGCTTCCCTTCCGGCTTTGTTCGAGCAGTACGGCATCGGGGAGACGGAGGTTATTCAGATACAGGTATCAAAACTGTCCACGAAGAATACCTTCCGCACGGAGCCGGCTCCTTGGATCATATCCGGACGGGCGTAAAATTGTGCGGGCTTTCAAACGGGGAAAAATTCTGTAGGTTTTCAAATGGGGAAAAATTCACAGTTGACATTTCCGGCATTTTTGGGTATCATTTTAAATGGCTTTAGTTCATTAGCTGATTAATCTGACAAAGATGAAGATGGAGACAGTAAGAAGCGATGGAACATCCCAGAGAGCCGGGGAAAGGTGAGAGCCCGGTATCAGTACATCCTAATCTGAACATCACTCCGGAGTCGCAGCCCGAAATGCTCTGCAGAGTAGGTGCTGACGGTATTCCCCGTTATAGGAAGCGCATATGATGGTATGCAGGTAACGGGTGGTACAACGATAGATAGAAGCTTTCGTCCCTTTACGGGACGGGAGCTTTTTGTTTTGTTGGATTGGGAATATTGTTCCAATCCAACAAAACGGCTCTGCGGGACGCGCGCCTGCACAAAGCAGAATAGGCAATAGTTTGGAGGAATGAATCATGAGCGACAAGAGATTAGAGATCCGCTGGCATGGGCGCGGCGGACAGGGGGCAAAGACTGCATGTATGCTTCTGGCGGACGCGGCGTTCGCTGCGGGAAAATACGTCCAAGGCTTCCCAGAGTACGGGCCGGAGCGTATGGGAGCTCCAATCACCGCTTACAACCGGATCAGCGATGAGAGGTGTTCGGTGCATTCTTACATATACAATCCTGATTATGTGGTGGTGGTAGACGAGACATTGCTGTCCTCAGTGGATGTGACCCATGGCTTGAAACCGGGAGGAGCGGTGGTGGTGAATTCGGCGAAGCCGGCATCCCAGCTGCGTCCCTATATGCACGGATACGAAGGCGATATTTATACAATAGACGCCAGGAAAATTTCCGAAGAATGCCTGGGGGCATATTTCCCCAATACACCGATGCTGGCGGCTGTCGTACAGGTGAGCGGCGTACTGGATCCAGAGCGGTTTGTCCAGGATATGCAGGCGTCGTTTGAACACAAATTTGCCACGAAGCCGCAGGTGATTGAGGGCAATATGCGCTGTCTTACGGAATCTATGAAGGAGGTGCGAATGCAATGACACGCAGAGCATCAGAAATTGATGAACAGATCACCTGGCAGGAGATTACTCCAGGGGGGGAAATCTGTGAAGGGGGAACCGCCAGGGCGATCCGTACCGGGGCATGGAGGCAGAACTGCCCGGTGTGGGACGAACGGAAGTGTAAGCAGTGCCTGCTGTGCGCGCCCTTTTGCCCAGATTCTTCTATACCGGTTACTGACAGCCGCAGAGGAGAATTTGACCTGGATCATTGCAAAGGCTGCGGTATCTGCTGGCAAGTATGTCCGTTTGAAGCGATTCATATGGTAAAGGAGGGAGAGGAATGAGCATACGGGACAGATTGTCTGGAAATGAGGCGGTTGCCTATGCTATGAGGCAGATTAACCCAGACGTATTCGCAGCGTTTCCCATCACGCCGTCTACGGAGATTCCTCAGTATTTTGCGCAGTATGCGGCGGATGGCAAAGTAGATACAGAATTTGTCACCGTGGAGTCAGAACATTCCTCCATGTCCACCTGTATAGGAGCGGAGGCTGCAGGAGTACGGGCCGTAACGGCCACGTCTTCCTGTGGACTGGCTTACATGTATGAGATGCTGTATGTGGCGGCATCGGCAAGGCTCCCCATTACGCTGGCATGCGTGAACCGGGCGCTGACAGGGCCGATCAACATCAACAACGACCATTCAGATTCTATGGGAGCCAGGGATACCGGATGGATCCAGATCTATGCGGAGAATAACCAGGAAGCTTATGATAACTATCTGCAAGCGATGCGCATTGCGGAGACTCCGGATGTTCGCCTGCCGATCATGGTCTGCCAGGACGGATTTATCACATCCCATGCAGTGGAGAATATCGAGCTGGAGGAGGACGAAGCGGTCAAGGCCTTCGTAGGCGAGTATGAACCGGAGAATTATCTCTTGAAGCATGAGAATCCGCTGGCCGTAGGGCCGTATGATACAAGTCCCTATTATATGGAGCATAAAGTGCAGCAGGCTCAGGCAATGAAAAATGCCAAGAGGGCGATATTAGATGTAGCAGCTGAGTTTGAGCGGACATTCGGCAGAAAATACGGCTTGTTCGAGGAATACCAGATGGAGGATGCCGAGGCGGCTATCGTATTGATTGGATCTACTGCCGGAACGGCGAAGATGTGCGTAGATCAGATGAGAGCCCGGGGAGAGAAAGTGGGATTGATCAAACTTCGGGTATTCCGTCCATTCCCGGCAGAAGAGCTGGCACAGGCGCTGTCGAAGGTCAAGACGGCGGCGGTCATGGATAAGAGCGAAGGGTTTTCCGGGTGCGGAGGGCCAGTATTCGCGGATACCCGATCGGCCTGCTATGATTTGAAGAACCGGCCGAGGCTGATCAACATTGTCTATGGCCTGGGCGGAAGGGACTGCGCAGTGGAAGATATTGAGCGGGTATTCGAATATCTGCTTCGAATCGGGCGTACGGGAGAAGATGGTCCGGTCTATATCCATATGGGCCAGAGAAGTTCCGAGAAGGAGGTATTCTAAGATGGCATACAATCACAAAGCCGAACTGAATAAACCGGAGAGGTTCGTAGGAGGCCACCGCCTATGCGCAGGCTGCGGGGCAGGTATCATCAGCCGGGCAATTATGCGGGCGCTGGAGCCGGAGGACAAGGCGGTTATCTGCAATGCCACCTCTTGTCTGGAGGTATCCTCCTTTATCTATCCGTACACGGCGTGGGAAGATTCTTACATCCATTCCGCCTTTGAGAATGCGGCGGCTACATGCGGAGGGGTGGAGGCGGCTTACCGGGCGGCGAAGCGCAGAGGCAAAGTAAAGGACAACTTCAAATTTATTACCATCGGCGGGGACGGCGGCACCTATGATATCGGCTTCCAGTCACTCTCAGGCGCCATGGAGCGGGGCCATGACATGGTGTATTTCTGCTATGACAACGAGGCTTATATGAATACGGGAATTCAGCGTTCGTCAGCTACGCCGCGTTTCGCCAATGCGACGACAACCCCTTATGGAACGTGCTCGGAGGGCAAGGCGCAGAATAAAAAGGATCTGACAGAGATACTGGCCGCCCATCATATTCCTTATGTGGCCCAGACAACGATGATCGGAAATCTGAAGGACCTCCATAAAAAATCACATCGGGCAATCTACACGGAAGGCCCGGCATTTGTAAATGTATTGTCACCCTGCCCGAGAGGCTGGCAATATCCGACGGAGGCTCTGCCCCAGATATGCAAAATGGCGGTGGAGACGTGTGTATGGCCTCTGTATGAGGTGATTGACGGCAGATGGTATCTGAGTTATGAACCGAAGAAGAAGCTGCCGGTTGAGGAGTTTATGAAGCTGCAGGGCAGGTTTAAGCACTGCTTCAAGCCGGGCAATGAGTGGATCATACAGGAGGCTCAGGCATATGTGGATGATAACTGGGAGAGGTTGCTGGAGAAGTGCCATTGAGGCAGCAGCCCATTCTTATGGGGGCTGCAGTTACAAGAACTGCTTGACATAGGCATAGAAGATTTCTAAAATATTGCGGAGAGGATGGATATACCCGGGAAGAACGGGCCATCCTCAGGATTGTGGGAGTGCTCAGCACGGAACAATCCGTTGGCGTCATAGTTGGGGATTTTGACCTCGGCATCATACGATCGCAGGTATTAGAAATTGTCCAAGTGCGAGGGCACTGTGGATAACTGGCTTGTGACAAGGAGGAAAACAATATGAAAATCGCAGTGTACAGCTGCCGGGAGGATGAACGGGGGCTGTTTGAAGATTACGCCCGCCAGATGGGAGCCGAGCTGTCTATAACGGAGAGCCCGCCGGCAATGGAGAACCTGGAGATCGCCAAGGGCTGCCAGGCAGTGAGCGTCATTACGACTCCGGTTTCTGCCGGTCTGCTGGATAGGTGGAAGGATATGGGTATCCTGGCCGTATCTACCCGAACGGTGGGTTACGAGCATATTGATTGGAAGCACGCGTATGAGATAGGGGTCCCGGTATCCAATGTCAGCTATACGCCCCACACGGTGGCGGAATATACGGTAATGGCCATGCTGATGGCGGTACGCAGGATGAAGGCGATTCTCACAAGGTATCAGGTGCAGGACTATTCCCTTACCAATGTGAGGGGAAGAGAGTTGTGCCGCATGACTGTGGGCGTTGTGGGGACAGGTCAGATTGGAGAGGCCGTCATCCGTAATTTGAGCGGATTTGGCTGCAGGCTGCTGGCAAATGATATCCATGAGAAGGATGAAGTCAAAGAAATGGCGGAATATACGGATATCGAGTCCATTTGGAGAGAATGCGACCTGATTACCTTCCATACGCCGGCCCTTCCAGAGACATATCATATGGTGAATCGGGACAGCTTGGGCAAGATGAAGCGAGGAGTTATACTCATCAATATGGCTCGGGGCAGCGTAATAGATACCGGCGCGCTGATTGAAGCCTTGGAGAGCGGCCAAGTGGGGGCCGCCGCTCTGGATGTGCTGGAAGATGAAGGAAGAATCTATTATCGGGACTATAAATATGAGGTGACGCGCAACCACGATTTGGCAGTGCTGAGTGCTATGCCCAATGTGCTCATGACCCCTCACACTGCCTTTTTTACCGATGAAGCGGTGGGGGATATGATCAGGTATTCCCTGGAGAGCTGTATCGCGGAAGTGGAGGGCAGGCCGAACCCGAGAAGAGTAGGCGGAGGTAGATGATGGGACAGGTTTCAGACAAAAATATGATTTTTTTCGATATTGATGGAACTCTTGTGACAGAGGGAACGCATATTCTTCCAGAGTCTGCCCGGGAGGCGATTGCCAAGACCCGTGCCTGCGGAAATCTGACATTTATTAACACTGGGCGCACCTATTTTAACATTGACGGATACTTGAAGGATCTGGGCTTCGACGGCTATATATGCGGCTGCGGCACACAGATTTTCTACCAGGGGAAGGAGCTGTTCGCCAGCAGCGTATCGAAGGAGCGCAGCAGGGAAATTGTCCTGATGCTGAGAGAATGCGAACTTCCGGCGTTCTTTGAGGAATCCCAGAGCATTTACTTTGATCCGCTTTCCCCGCTGACTCCCAGAGACTTGATGGACTTGCGGGCAGCCTTCGGGGGGAAGAATGTGGAAGACCTGGATGAATCTAATTGGAAGACGTTTCATTTTGATAAATTTTTGATTTTTCCCACTACGCGCAGCGACATGCGCCGTTTCCGCAAAGAGATTGAGAAGGATTTCTGTTATCTGGACAGAGGATTCTGCGCGGAAATCATCCAGAAGGATTATTCGAAGGCCACAGGCATACAGTTTTTCTGCGACATGCTGGGTATATCCCTGGAAAATTGTTATGCCATCGGAGACAGCAGCAACGATCTGTCAATGCTGGAATACGTCCCCCATGGAATTGCCATGGGTAACGGTGTAAAAGAAATACTTCCCTACTGTGAGTATCAGACGGCGGATATTATGGATGACGGAATTTATAAGGCGCTGGAGCATTATGGACTGTTGGGGAACCGATAAGATAAACAGAGGCAGGATCTCTCGAAAGGTTTGGAGAATCCTGCTGTTTTATTCCCGAAAGAGCCTTATGGCCCGTTGACCGCAACGAGACATGGACTTGGCGAAAGCCCATTCTGGGTTCAAGAACAGCTGAAATAATGTGGACCGATGAGAAAAGAGCTTGTGTACAGGGGGTTTCGATGCTATACTACCCGTAAATCATAGACGAGAAAAATTATAGATGTTCAGGGGGTATCTATGAATCCTACAGAGGATTTCAAGAAGACAAGGCAGGAAAAGATAGAATCCCTTGCCAGAGAGATACTGTGCCTTGCCAGGGACAGCATTGTGATAAATATGCGTTTCCTGGATGCGGCGCTCTATAAGATAGCGCCGGTATCCAGGCCAGGTATCGGGGGCGCGGCCTCTGACGGAAAGGCGATGTACTACGACCCGGAATATATTCTGAGACAATATCAAGAGGAGCCAGCGTCATCGGTACGCTTGTATCTTCATATCCTGTTTCATTTTATCTTCTATCACAGCTATGGGTATGAGAAGCTTAATAAGGCGGATTGGGATCTGGCGGCGGATTTGGCTGTAGAGAATACCATACTGGAACTTGGACTGCATGCGGCGTCGATGAAGGGCGACGGGGATGGGAAGGCAGTTCTGAGACAGCTTGGCGAGAGGGCCGGGGGTCTTACTGCCCAGAAGCTGTACCGCTATTTCCGCAAATATCCGCTGTCGAGGGAAGAACGGCAGGAGCTGACCGGGCGTTTTTGGCGGGACTCCCACATTTATTGGGAGAGGACGAAGGACATGACCGTCACTTCGGAAGAGTGGAAGAAGCTGAGCGAGCGTATCAAAGCAGACTTGAAGACATTTTCGAAAGGGAGAGGAAAATCGAAGAGTCTGGAGCAGAATCTGGGAGAGGCGACAAGGGACCGGTATGATTATAAAAAAATCCTCCAGAAGTTCGCGGTGATGGGGGAGCATATGCAGCTCAACGATGAGGAATTTGATTATATCGCATATACGTACGGTCTGAAGATATATGGGAGTCTTCCGCTGATAGAGCCTCTGGAGCATAAGGAGGTCAAGAAGATACGGGAATTTGCCGTGGCGATTGATACTTCTGCTTCTTGCCGCGGTTCAGTCGTGCAGGCATTTGTGAACAAGACCTACTCTATTTTGAGGGAGACGGACAATTTTTTCCATAAGACAAATATCCATATCATCCAGTGTGACAGTGAAATTCAGAGCGACACAAAAATAACAAAGCCGGAAGATTTTGATGAGTTTCTGAAAGTTGGCAAGCTCAAAGGTTTTGGAGCCACGGATTTTCGGCCAGTTTTTACCTATGTAGACAGGCTTGTTGGGGAAGGGGAATTTGAAAACCTGAAAGGGCTAATCTATTTTACGGATGGGTATGGCGTGTACCCGGAGAAAATGCCGGACTACGAAGTAATCTTTGTCTTCCTGAGAGAAGACGCCCTGAGGCCCCAAGTACCGCCGTGGGCGATACCAGTCGTACTGGAAGCGGAAGAGATCGAAGAATGGGAGGACACACAGTGAATATCAGACAGGCAAAAGAATATATCAAAGATACGGTAAAGCTGTATTTGAAGAAGGATGGCCAAGGGGAATACCGGATTTCCGTTGTTCGCCAGCGGCCTATTTTTTTGCTGGGGGCGCCGGGTATCGGCAAGACAGCGGTGATGGAACAGATAGCCCAGGAACTTGGTATCGCCCTTGTGTCTTATGCTATGACGCACCATACAAGGCAGTCTGCTCTTGGGCTTCCGGTGATTCGGCGTAAAACTTACGATGGGCAGGAGTATGACGTGTCGGAATATACTATGAGCGAGATTATCGCCTCTGTCTATGATGTCATGGAGAAAAGCGGGATACGGGAGGGGATTCTGTTCCTAGACGAGATCAACTGTGTATCGGAGACCCTCTATCCGTCTATGCTGCAGTTCCTGCAGTATAAGGTGTTCGGCAGACACCAGGTGCCCCAGGGCTGGGTTGTGGTGACTGCGGGGAATCCGCCGGAGTATAATCGTTCAGTGAGGGAATTCGATGTGGTAACCATGGATCGGATCCGCGTACTGGATGTGGAGCCCGATTATGGGGCGTGGAAGGAGTACGCGAAAAACAAGGGGCTGCACGGGGCTGTTGTAAGCTACCTGGATCTTAAAAAAGAGGACTTCTATCGGATTGAGACAACGGCGGACGGCCGTTCCTATGTGACTGCCAGGGGCTGGGAAGACCTGTCAGAAATACTGAAGCTTTATGAAGAAGAGGGTCTCGCGGCGGACGAAAAACTGGTTGGGCAGTATTTGAGAAATGAGAGGATTGTCAGGGAATTTACCGCATACTATGATCTGTACAGAAAATATCAGAGGGATTATCCGATAGAGGAGATCCTGCAGGGAGGCCCGCAAACTGCCCGGTCAGCCGAGAAAGCGAAGGAGGCGCCTTTCGACGAGCGGCTGTCCCTGCTTGGGATGCTGCTGGACAATATACAGGCAGATATCCGGGAGACGATGGAGGCAGCAGATTACTTAACAGGGCTTGTGTCTGTGCTGAAGGGGGCTAAGGCGGCCGCCCAAGATGCCACATCAGGGCAGATGAATTTGGCCGGGAAGCAGGACATTCAGGGGAAGAAGGAGAAGACAGCGGGGGAAACCAGCCGCATGGAAGAATTCATGAGGAAGCAGGAAGAGAGCCGGAGAACCCGTCTCCAGGCGCGGAAAGACGCGGGAGCGGAGTCTGAGGAAGAGAAGAGAAAACAGCTTCGTATTATTCGCTTTCTGCAGGAAGGTCAGAAGCTTCTGCGTGTACAAGGCGCAGGCAGCGAAGAAGATGAATTTGAACCGGTGAGAGCCGCTTTTGAGCTGGAGAAGACTAGATTGAAGAGACAGACGGAGCGGGTACAGACACGGCTGCATAACCTGTTCGCTTTTACAGAAGAGGCCTTCGGAGAAGGCAATGAATTGCTGATCCTAATGACAGAATTGACAGTCAATGCTCAGAGCGCCAGGTTCCTGGCAGCATTCGGATGCAGTGATTATCAGAGGCACAGCCAGGAGATGATGCTGTCAGAGCGGCAAAGCAGACTGGCAAAAGAGATTGCGGACCTGCATCTGTAAGGCGGATATCTTCTGCTGCGGCGGACGCGCGCGGCAGAATCAGACAGATAAGGAGGAACAGAAGGAAGGAGGCTGGAAGTGGAGAGCATTCAAAAAGAAGTAGAGGATGGATATGTGGAATATGTACGGGGCAGGGAAGGGGCTGTGATTATTGGGAGCAGCCTGCACAAAGTGTCAGTGTCGCTTCCGGAGGAGCTGGATGGGCTGCCGGTGATAGGAATCGGTAAAAAGGCATTTCTCGGGAACAAACAGCTGCGAAGCATCCGCCTTCCCAGACAGCTGCAGGAGCTGGAAGACTGGGCCTTCGCCAACTGTGACAGCCTGCGTAATCTGTGGATACCGAGAAGAGAGATCAAATTAGGTAAAGGAGTATTCACAAAGTGCCGGAAGCTAAGACGCATATGGACGGAAGAACACAGGACGCGGGCAGAAGCTGGACCCAGGTATTCCGAGACGGAAGATGAAAGAAGGGACGAAGATACTGCGGCTCTTCTGGCAGCGGTCTTCCCGGTACTGGAAGCAGAGTATCTGTTTGACCCGCCGGAGGCAGGAAGCCGGCAATGGCTGCAGAAGTGGGATGCCAGAATGCTGACAATCCTGCACAAGGAAGATGACTCCGGCTACACAAGCCGGATCCTGTGCGGGGAAGAGGATTCGGGTACGGATAATCAGGAATTGTATCGGGGCGAGCAGCGGCGCAAGAAGGTACGGCTGGCGTTTCTGCGCCTTATACACAGGAGAGGGTTGCCTGAGACTGTAAAAGAGGAGCTAGAGACCTATCTCCGGGAGCACACGAAGGGGCGCGCATCCGAGGAGACATGGGAAGTGCTGCTGGGGGAACATGCAGATGAGAGCGAATATATTCAGCTTTTTATCAGCCTGGGCTGCGCCGCGGAAGATAATTTGGACGGAATGCTTGCTGACGCGGGAGAAGGCTATGGGGAGATGAAGGCCCGCCTGCTGCGCTATAGGGATGAAAATTTGAGACAGACGGATTTTTTTGACGGGCTGGCGCTGTAGAGGATGGGCAGCCTGTTATGGGACAGGATCATGAAGGATGTGGGAGGAATCATACGATGGTATATGCAATTACATTTTTAGAGGGGCTGATAACATTCATATCCCCCTGTCTCCTGCCGATGCTGCCGATCTATATTTCATATCTGGCAGGAGGAAGAGAAGAAGAAGGGAAAAACGCGACAGTCAGGCATTCGATAGGGTTTGTGGCCGGCTTTACGCTGGCTTTTATGGCGATGGGAGCTTTCGCGGGGACATTGGGCGCGCTGCTGCGCCGTTATCAGACGGCGGTTAATCTGGTGAGCGGGCTGCTGGTCATTTTGTTCGGCTTGAATTTTCTGGAAATTGTTCGATTCCGGCTGTTCCGGGGGAGCGTAGATGCCGGCCGGATGCCCAAGCGTATGGGATTTTTGCCGGCGGTACTGTTCGGAATGATTTTTTCTGTGGGATGGACGCCCTGTGTGGGAGCATTCTTGGGCTCAGCGCTGATGCTTGCGTCCCAGCAGGGCTCTGTGATCCAGGGTGTCGTCCTTCTGTTTTGTTATTCCATGGGGCTGGGGGTGCCCTTTATCTTGAGCGCGGTTCTGGTGCAGGAATTGAAAGGGGCATTTGGCTGGATCAAGGCACATTACGGAATCATCAATAAAGTGTGCGGGGGGCTGCTGATTGTGGTGGGAATCCTGATGATGACGGGGGTTCTGGGACGCGTATTGTCAGCGCTGGCCCTTTAGAACGAAGAAATACGAATTGGCAGAGGAGGATGGACATGGAAAAAGGAAAGAAGAAGCTGTTGATTACAGCTGTGGTTTTCGTACTCATTCTGGCGGCTGCGGCCGTGGCTTACCAGACGCTGTCACAGAACAATGATCCAGGCATGCAGTTGGCCGCGCAGACAGGGGAGGCCTCAGAAGAGGCTGTAGAAGCCGGGGAGGAGGCGGATCTGGAGGATACTAAGACAGAAGAAGATCAGGAGGGAACGCAGACAGAAGATGGAGGAGAAGCTGAACTGATGACTGCTCCAGATTTTACAATGCAGGACTCGGAAGGAATGTCCGTCAATCTGTCTGATTTATTTGGGAAGCCGATTGTGATGAACTTCTGGTCCAGCGGCTGCAATCCGTGCAAGATGGAGATGCCTGATTTCCAGGCTGCCAGCGAAGAGCTGGGAGACGAAGTGCTGTTCGTCATGGTGGACTCCATCGGCGTCTTCGGGGAGACGGTGGAGAGCGGCAGCGCGTATGTGGAAGAGCAGGGGTATACCTTTCCAGTCTTCTACGATGTTGACCAAGAGGGCATTGCCGCTTACGGAATTACCAGCTTTCCCACGACGTTTTTTCTGAATGAAGAGGGACAAATTGTGGCTTATGGGCAGGGAATGATGTCAGCAGATACGCTGGATGAGGGAATCTCCATGATCCTTCCTTGACAAAGCCCCGAAGGCTGTGCTATTCTATGCTTTGTAGAACACTCTGCTGTGGTAGAGTGATATTAAAAAAGAGAGGTAGAGTATTATGAAAAAACTGACAGCACTTCTATTGACAGCCTGCCTGGCTGTTGGCCTGACAGCCTGCAGCGGCAGCTCGGCAGATACCGAGAGCACGGATAGTCAGGAGACCGAAGCGGCAGAAGAGACAGCCGATGCCGAGGAGACAGCTTCCGCAGAGACGACAGAGGAGAGAACCACATTTACGGTCGGCTTTGACGCGGAATACCCGCCTTACGGCTATATGGATGAGAACGGAGAGTATGTGGGATTTGACTTGGATCTGGCTCAGGCGGTGTGTGACTTGAGAGGCTGGGAACTGATTAAGACCCCCATCAACTGGGATACCAAGGATATGGAGCTGAACAGCGGCAACATTGACTGTATTTGGAACGGATTTACCATGAATGGGAGAGAGGGCGAATATACTTTCTCTGTACCGTATGTGGACAACCGTCAGGTGATTGTGACTGCTGAGGATTCCGGCATTAATACATTGGAAGATTTAGCTGGAAGAATCGTGGGTGTGCAGACGGCTTCCGCAGCGCTGGACGTGCTTCAAAGTGAAGATTATGCAGATCTGACCAGTTCCTTCGGGACACTGCAGGAATTTGGCGATTATAATAACGCCTTCGTAGAACTGCAGGCAGGGGCGATCGACGCCATCGCGATGGATATCGGCGTGGCTCAGTATCAGCTGGAGTCCAGAGGCGAAGGGTTTAAAATGCTGGAGGAGCCGCTGAATTCTGAACAGTATGCGATCGCGTTTAAGCTGGGCAATGAAGAGCTGAAGGATCAGGTGGAAGAATCCTTGATGGAGCTTGTGAATAACGGCACCTTCCAGAGTCTTGCAGAGGAGTATGGCATCGAGGAGTTTATCTGCCTCACGCCGGATTCAGACGCATCCGCAGAGGCTGAGGACGCTGCTGCGGAGGATACTGCTGCTGAGGGAACAGAGGATACGGCTGAAGCCGCTGAGACCGAAGAATAACGAATGTCGGAATAGTATGAGCTGCTGGGGTTCTGCCATATGGAATCCCAGCAGTATAGCGTAAGGAGTTATTATGAGCTTTGAGATGATGCTGGTGCAGCTTGCTCAGGGAATGGTGAAATCCCTCGGGATTTTTATGTGGACCCTGGTGATTTCCCTGCCTCTCGGCCTGCTGGTGGCCTTTGGGAGAATGTCTAAGAATCCTGTGCTCCGCACAATCATAAAACTGTATATTTCTATCATGCGGGGAACGCCCCTGATGTTGCAGCTGCTTGTCGTGTTCTACGGCCCGTATTATCTCTTTGGACTGCAAATTGGAGGGTCGTACCGGTTCATTGCGATTTTAATCGGGTTCGGTATCAATTATGCGGCGTATTTCGCGGAGATTTACCGATCGGGTATTGAATCAATGCCGCTTGGTCAGTATGAAGCGGCGAGGATATTGGGGTATTCCAGGGGACAGACCTTTTTCCGAATCATTCTGCCGCAGGTAATCAAGCGGATTCTTCCGTCGGTTACCAACGAAGTGATTACCCTTGTAAAAGACACCTCCCTGGCATTTGCCCTTGTATATATGGAGATGTTCACCATCGCGAAGCAGATCGCAGCGGCTAATACAACAATGATGCCGTTTGTCATCGCAGGCGTCTTTTACTACATATTCAATCTGTTGGTCGCGGTGATTATGGAGTGGTTTGAGAAGAAACTGAGTTATTATCGCTAGAGGAGGAACCGGATATGAAGCTTCTGGAAATGAATCATGTGAGAAAAGCTTTTGACGGGACTGAAGTTCTAAAGGACATATCCCTGTCGGTGAGCGAGGGGGAAGTTGTGTCCATCATAGGGCCCTCTGGATCCGGAAAATCTACATTGCTGCGGTGCGCGACGCTGCTGGAGACAATGGACGGCGGCGAGCTGGTCTACATGGGCGAGCGTGCGGCCTGGAATGACGCGTCGGGCAATACCGTGTATGAGAAACCGGCGAAACTGAAGCATATTAGGAGTTATTACAGCTTAGTATTTCAGAATTTTAACTTGTTCCCCCACTACAGTGTGCTGAAAAATATTACAGATGCTCCTCTAATTGTGCAGAAGCGGGAGAAGGAAGAAGTGTACCAGGAGGCAAGAACCTTGCTCGCCAAGATGGGTTTGGAGAATCGGGAGAACGCTTATCCATGCGAGCTGTCCGGCGGACAGCAGCAGCGAGTGTCCATAGCCAGGGCGCTGGCTATGAATCCGAAAATTCTCTTCTTTGATGAACCTACATCCGCCCTCGACCCTGAGCTGACGCTGGAGATCCTCAAAGTAATCCGAGATTTGGCTAAGGAGAAGATGACAATGGTGATCGTCACCCATGAGATGAATTTTGCTCGGGAAGTATCCAATCGGATGATTTTTATGGATAAGGGCGTAATTGTGGAGGAGACAACCCCGGAGGAGATGTTCCGCTCCACGAATGAGCGGACGAGGGAATTCCTCGGAAGGTATCACGATTTGGGATAATTGCCCGGATAAATCTGCCAAATAGGAGCAGCATAGCTGAACAGATATGATTGGGATGTTCCTTTCGCAGAGGCTGGAGCTGACGAATATAGAAATAGAATGCCGGCTTCCAAACCAGGAAGATAAATTTAGGCGCCGGAAGAAGCTATAAGGCTTTTCTTCCGGCGCTGTTTATATATTTATCATTGATGGCCGTACCCGGTCTTGGAGCAAAGACAAACGGGCTGCGTCCAGACTGCGCTGCCAGGTGATAGGAGTGACAGCTTTATTCCGGCGCTTCCTCGATGGACAGCGGGCGATTCAGGATATCCATGAATTCTTCCCCGGTAATTGTCTCGTTGTCGTACAAGAATTTGGCGATTTCATGCAATTTGCCGATATTTTCCTGAAGGATATCCATAGCTTTCTGATGCTGGGATTTTACCATGTCCACTACTTTCTTGTCGATAACGGCGGATGTCTCTGCGGAACAAGCTAGGGAAGTGTCCCCGCCAAGATATTGATTTGTCACGGTCTCCAAAGCAACCATATCAAATTCGTCGCTCATGCCGTAGCGGGTAATCATTGCTCGGGCGAGCTTTGTCGCCTGCTCAATATCATTGGAGGCTCCTGTTGTGACAGAATGGAAGATCAGTTCCTCTGCGGCCCGTCCTCCCGTGAGAGTGGCGATCTTGTTCTCCAGTTCTTCCTTGCTCATCAAATTCTGCTCCTGAGATTCTACCTGCATAGTATAACCCAGGGCGCCGGACGTACGGGGGATGATGGTGATCTTCGTGACAGGGGCTGAATTCGTCTGCTTGGCGGCTACGAGGGCATGGCCGACTTCATGGTAGGAGACAATGAGTTTCTCTTTGTTGGACAGCACCTTGTTCTTTTTCTGATAACCGGCGATGACCACCTCCACACTTTCTTCCAGGTCTGCCTGGGTTACAAATTTGCGTCCGTCACGGACGGCGCGCAGAGCGCCTTCATTGATGATATTGGCAAGTTCTGCGCCGGAAGCGCCTGCAGCCATCCTGGCGATGGCGTTGAAGTCGATGGAATCGCTGATTTTGACCTTCTTGGCGTGAACCTTCAGGATATCTTCGCGTCCCTTCAGATCGGGAAGCTCTACCGGTACCCTCCGGTCGAAACGGCCGGGGCGTAGGAGGGCTGGGTCAAGGGAATCAGGGCGGTTCGTAGCGGCAAGGATGATAACGCCCTTGCGGCCGTCGAAGCCATCCATCTCTGTGAGCAGCTGATTCAGCGTCTGCTCTCTCTCGTCATTGCCTCCGGCCATGCTGTTGTCACGCTTCTTGCCGATGGTATCAATCTCGTCGATGAAGACGATACAAGGAGCCTTTTCGTCGGCCTGCTTGAACAGATCACGTACTTTGGCGGCGCCCATGCCGACGAACATTTCCACGAACTCAGAGCCAGAAATACTGAAAAACGGAACGTTTGCCTCTCCGGCTACAGCTTTGGCCAGCAGTGTTTTGCCGGTCCCGGGAGGACCTACCAGCAGGGCTCCCTTGGGCATAGAGGCTCCGATCTCTGTGTACTTAGATGGATTATGCAGAAAATCTACAATCTCTGTCAGGATTTCCTTGGCCTCTTCTTCTCCGGCCACATCGGAGAATTTGATTCCAGTCTTAGATTCTACATAGATTTTGGCATTGCTCTTGCCGAAGGACATAGCTCCGGGACCGCCGCCCATTTTTTTCATGAGGGAGCGGCTGAGCAGCTGCCCGATCGCTAAGAAAATGACAATGGTAATCAGGTAGGTAAAGAAGGTAGACATGGCAGAGGGTTCCTGCACAATCTCAGAGCCGTAATCCACACCGGCAGTTTCCAGCCGGCCTACGAGATCTGGGTCATTCATTAACCCGGTACAATAATAGTTGGCCGGATCTTCCGTGTCGATAAACAGAATCTGATTAGACTCTACTTCTACCTGCGCAATATCCCCATCTTCCAGCATACTCAAGAAAGTGCTGTAATTTACCTCTTCGATACGAGGAGCCAAAAAGGCTGGGAAAAGAAATTGGTTCAGTATTATCACGATAATAAGCGCGCACAAATAATAAAATATGAGCGGCTTTTTGGGCGGCTTGACTTCTTTCATGAAATAAAAACACCTCTCCTTCTGCTATTGTGACAAGATTTTATGTCGCTATCTTATCTTGAACTATTTGAATTGTCAATGATAAACAATTAATATTTATGAAATATTAATAAATATTGACATTTATCAGCCGGTGTGTTAGAACTGTTATGACTGATGATGGCAGGCGGCATAAGAACAAGGGATAAGTGTTAACAATCGATAGGCGTTGATATGTTGGAGGAATAGCATGGATATACAGGAACAGTCTGCAAGATATTTTACAGAGTTGTTAAAGAATATGGCGGTCATTGCCAGGAGACCAGAGTTTGCGTGTGTAAACAGGAAACTGAACTCCAGGGGTTTTGGCGTGCTGTGTATTCTCGGGGACAATCCTCAGCCAGTGACGATGACAAATTTAGCTGAGCAGGCAGGGATCTCCAGCCAGCAGCTTACAAGGCTTATCAACGAGATGGAAGAACGAAAGCTTGTACGAAGGACACATAACCAGGATAACCGCCGCCTCGTATATGTAAATATTACGGAAGAGGGAAAATGGCTGCGTGAGGAAGAGGAGAAAAGGATTCTAAGATGCATGGAGCAGCTCCTGGGTTCGCTGAAAAGAGAAGATCAGATACGGCTGCACGAGAGCATCCAATGTCTTTTGGAAATTTTAGGACAGATATGAAGGGCGGACGGAAGGAAAACAGTCAAAAGATAAAAAGATTCCGGAGAGAATCCGCTGTGCTTAAGTGATTTTAAGCAAATTAAAGAAAATTTAAGAATTTTCGAGACAAATATGAAACATTTCGATGCTAAACTACGTCTGATAGTTAAGAGCAATGAAAAGGAAACGCCGATTAGAGCAGAATTTCCTTTAGGAGAGAATAATTAGGGCGAGGGGCGTACCGGACAAGATGTACAGAGACGCAGATGGCTACGACAGCGGCATCAGGAAGAGCCGATACAGAGAGGACAGCCTGTTTGGCGACTATGGAAGCAGCTATTACAGGAGAACAAGAGATTACAGAAGCCGGAACGGAAGCGGCACAGACGAACGGCTGCGGACAGAAGTCTATCGGAGAAGGCAAGAAGAAGGAGAGCGGCGCACCGGAAGGAGCAGGCGTGCGCAGATCCGCAGGAGGAGGAGACGCCGCAGAAGAATCCGCATAGCTATGGTGCTTGGTATGTACATATTGCTGCTGGCGGCGGCAGCAGCCGGAATTGTAGGGATCGGTAAAGGGATCCAGACCATCGTTCATGCATTTCATAACGAGGAGAGCACGGGAGAGAATTTGACTGAGGAAAATGCGGAAAGCACGGTCATAGCAGATGATGCGTCTCAGGCCGAGCAGACTGTCCAGGTCGTGGTCGATGCGGGGCACGGAGGAAATGACCAGGGGACAAGCCACCAGAATGTGCTGGAGAAGGATATTAACCTGGCAGTAGCCCTGAAGGTGCAGAATCTCTTAGAGAAAGAGGGATATACCGTCCTAATGACAAGGGACAGTGACGTAAAGATTGACAATTATGAACGGGCAGAGATGGCCAATGAGGCCAAGGCGCAAGTGTTTGTCAGTATTCATTGCAATTATCTGGAATCCGGGGAAGCGGACGGGATTGAGATATATTATGACAGCGGCAAAACAGAGGCGGGGAGCCTCGCGTCTAGAATATTGAAAGCGATGCTGGCCAAGACTGGGGCGAGAGACAGAGGAGTCCGCACAGAAGATTTTATTGTGACGAGGGAGACCGACATGCCGTCGGTGTTGATCGAACTGGGATATTTGAACGACAGCCAGGAGCGGCAGAATCTTGCCAGCAGCAGCTACCAGGACAAGCTGGCAGAAGGTATTGTGGAAGGAATACTGTCTTTCCTAAATGGGTGAAGGATCAAGGATTTCGGTATAAATAAAAACGATTCTATGCATTATGTATAGAATCGTTTTTATTTGTTATGGAATAGGGAACACAGTTCCCGATTCCATAATATGCTCTGCAGGATCCGCACTCGTCCAAAGCAGAAGTTTGCCGACAAAGCGGTCCTCGTTTTGTCCCAGCCGCTGCTAAATGCGCGTCTATGCGACCCGCTCCAGAAAATATATCATCAGGGAAGAGAGCGCTTCGCTGTAAGTTAAGTCAAAAAGAATGATCAAGCCTAGATAGCCGACCCGATAGCCGCCTGCAGCTTTCAGAGAACGGGCAAGCTTTAAATTAGACACTGCCTCACGGCCCTGACAGCGAAAGCGGTCCAGATACCGCTTCGTATACTTCCAATAGAAAGAGTCCCCCAGAATACCGCAGATCAGACCAAGGCCGATATACAGGGCATAGAAAAGCATATTGATCTGATTGAGGGAGGACTGCGTGATTGCCGACACATCAGCCCGATAGAGGATCAGACTGATGAAGAAGGAGACGACAGTCGATATGGCCCCGAAGATCAGCGTCAGGAAAAACGCATGTCTGAACATGCCCCGGTATGCCAGCCATCGAGAAGAGAAAATGGCGGCCGCCCAATTAAAAGAAAATTTTCCAGATGTCACCTTCTGAAATTTCACCAGATATGGCTGATAATTCACTGCCACGAAGTTGGCGATATCGTCCACAAGATAACCGTCAATCCGCACATCATGCAGTGGGAAAGGGATTTCCTGGCTGTTCTCGAAGCGATAACCGCACAGATTGCAGAAGTTGGAAGCCGCAGGTATACGGCTGCCGCATTTCGGGCAGGTGATCCACTCCTGGGAAGTCTGGCTGTAGGAATCATAAGTATTCTGGTCTGCCCCAGAGGACTCCTGATTATATTGATAGGTACCGCTGTTGTCTCGAGAACGGTAATCCGGCTCTGGCTCGCTGTTCCCGGAATCCATGTAATCCGGGGCAGGATCCGGCTTGGGGTAATAGTCGTCGACGCTGTGACGCGTCGTATTGTGTTCATCCATAGAGAATCCTCCTTATCCGTATCCAATAGTATAAGCGCTTTTTCCGTTTTTCTCAACGTATTTGGGCAAATTTTCTAAAAAATTAATAGATGCCGCTGAAAACGGCTTGACTGCATATCTTCGTTTATGATATAGTAGTGAGGCGAATGGAAGCGGGTCTTTTTTTATGCCTAAAAAAGACAGACAGAGGGCGTTATCCCACTTATGGCGGCCGCTGTCACGATACTAAGATTTTAAGCGGAGGTGGAAGTTGTGCGCACAAGAATTACATTAGCATGCACGGAGTGCAAGCAGCGTAACTACAATACGACGAAGGACAAGAAGACACATCCGGATCGGATGGAGACGAAGAAATATTGTAGATTCTGCAAGAGACACACAATGCATAAGGAAACGAAGTAATCCGGTACTGTAAAGGAGTGAAGCATATGGGAGATACCGTAAAGACAGACGGAGCTCACAAGAAGAGCTGGTTCAAGGGCCTGAAAACGGAATTTAAGAAAATTGTCTGGCCTGATCAGAAAACTCTCGTATCCCAGACAACGGCAGTTGTCCTCGTATCTATTGCAGTAGGGATTATTATTGCAGTGCTGGATATGGCTATTCAGTACGGACTCAATTTCCTGGTTGGTTGACGGCAATTCTGGTAAGTGAGTAAGATTTCAGTTGGAAGGCAAAGGGTGATGTTATGGCAGAGGCAAGCTGGTATGTGGTCCATACGTATTCCGGGTATGAGAATAAAGTAAAAGCCAATATTGAGAAAACAATAGAGAACCGGCATCTGGAGGATCAGATTCTAGAGGTAAGAGTTCCGATGCAGGATGTGGTAGAGCTGAAGAACGGCGTCAAGAAACAGACGCAGAAGAAGATGTTCCCTGGCTATGTGCTGATCAATATGGTAATGAACGATGACACCTGGTATGTGGTAAGGAACACGAGAGGCGTTACCGGATTTGTAGGGCCGGGCTCTAAGCCTGTACCGCTTACAGAAGAAGAAATGAGACCTCTGGGCATCCAGGGCGATGACATTGTTGTTGACTTTGTGGAAGGTGACAGCGTGATTGTAATCGGAGGGGTGTGGAAGGATACCGTCGGCGTGATCCAGGCCATCAATCCAGGCAAGCAGTGTGTCACGATCAATGTTGAATTGTTTGGCCGTGAGACCCCGGTGGAGATCGGGTTCACGGAAATCAAGAAAATGTAACAGGTCAAAGTGGGAGGGATTCCCCCGTGAATACCACAACACTTTCTTAAAATTATTTAGGAGGTGCCAAAAATGGCGAAAAAAGTAACAGGTTATATCAAACTGCAGATTCCTGCTGGAAAGGCAACCCCGGCTCCGCCGGTAGGACCGGCTCTTGGCCAGCATGGTGTAAATATTGTACAGTTTACCAAGGAATTTAATGCCAGGACAGCAGACAAGGGCGATTTGATTATCCCCGTGGTAATTACCGTATACGCTGACAGAAGCTTCAGCTTCGTGACGAAGACTCCGCCGGCAGCCGTTCTGCTGAAGAAAGCCTGCAACATCAAATCTGGTTCCGCAGTGCCTCAGAAGAATAAGGTGGCTACGATCAAGAAGTCAGAAGTACAGAAGATCGCGGAAATGAAAATGCCTGACCTGAATGCGGGAAGTATAGAGGCTGCTGTCAGCATGATCGCGGGGACCGCGAGAAGCATGGGCATCACAGTCGTAGACGATTGACAAAGCGCTGGGAAGACAGGGTTCCCGCAGCAGTCAATGGATGATCCGAAGCTTTACAAATATGATTACAAGATTGTGGGAGGGTTTGCTCCCGATATTACCACTAGGAGGTTATGATAATGAAAAGAGGAAAGAAATACACAGAGGCTGCTAAGTTAGTAGATCGTGCAACTCTTTATGATCCTGCCGACGCGATTGCCCTGGTTAAGAAGACCGCGGCTGCGAAATTCGATGAGACAGTAGAGGCTCATATCCGTACAGGCTGCGACGGACGCCACGCAGACCAGCAGATCCGCGGGGCAGTCGTTCTTCCCCACGGAACAGGCAAGACGGTGCGCGTCCTTGTGTTCGCTAAGGGAGACAAGATTGCAGACGCAGAGGCTGCAGGAGCAGAATTCGTCGGAGGCGAAGAGCTTGTCCACAAGATCCAGAATGAGAACTGGTTTGACTTTGACGTGGTGGTTGCGACACCGGATATGATGGGCGTTGTGGGACGCCTGGGACGTGTACTTGGACCGAAAGGTTTGATGCCGAACCCGAAGGCCGGAACCGTTACGATGGATGTGGCTAAGGCTGTCAACGATATCAAAGCAGGTAAGATCGAGTACAGGCTTGACAAGACAAATATTATTCATGTGCCGCTCGGAAAGGCTTCCTTCACAGAGGAGCAGTTATCCGACAACTTCCAGACGCTTATGAGTGCAATTGTTAAGGCAAAACCGGCTGCTGTCAAGGGACAGTATCTGAAGAGCGTTACTCTTACGTCCACAATGGGACCGGGAATCAAGGTAAACCCGCTGAAGGTAACGCAGTAATTGCACGCGGATAGATAGAATGAGAAAAGGCGGGGGGGAATCCGGCTGTGCCGGGTTGATCCCCCGCTGTTTGCCGTTCTTTGGGAATCAAGAATGGCGCTGTATAATATCAGATTCGACAGAGCTTTTCTCAATGCTCTGGAGAGGAATTGGTTATGAAGGGTCTACAAATAAAAAGAGAACAGTGCTGGACGGCGTTCTGGATGCTATTCCTCATAGGGCTGTTTGGCATACTGGTTTTTTGGTCAATGCTCCAGCCCTTTGGAGCGCCGCCGGATGAGAATGAGCGATTTAAGATTGTGAACTACCTCGTCAGCCACGGGAGGCTGCCTCACGGGGGAGATCCGGAGATCATGATCGACGGCTGGGGATTTTCCTATGGATTTCAGCCGATACTGCCTTATATCATAGACGCGGTATTTCTGAAATTGTTTCGCCTGTTTTCGGACAGCGTGTACCTATCTTATGTGGCAGTTCGCTTCGGAAGTGTGCTTACAGGTGTCATCATGGCCGCGGTGGTGTGGAGGCTTTCCGTAAGACTGTTCCAGGGAAAATGGTCTGCGGCGCTCTTTACATTCTTCCTGTGCTTATGGCCTCAGGCAATGTTTATGCATACTTACGTCAATGTAGATTCTATGGCGCTCATGTCGTCGGCCGTCATTGTCTATGCCTGGGTTCGGGGGTTAGAGAGCGGATGGGATAAGAGGACATGTCTGCTGCTTGGGGTGGGGTGCGGGCTCTGTGCCATGTCTTATTACAACGCCTACGGATTCCTTCTGTGCAGTCTGCTGCTGTTCGTTGGAAGCTACATGCTCGGCGGGCCAAGAGAGGCTCTTGGGGGCACCCGGCAGGCTGCGGGCAAAATGGTGAGAAGAGGTTTGGTGGTGTTTGCCGTGGCGTTCGCGATTGCAGGTTGGTGGTTTATCCGAAATGCCATGCTCTATGACGGGGATTTTCTCGGATTGGCCTCCAGAAAGGCCTATGCAGAGCAGTACGCTGTAGATCATCTGAAGCCATCTCAGGCGCCCACCTGGCATAATGCTGGGTTCAGCCTGATTGATATGCTGATGCAGACAGATTACATTCTGCTGGTGGCTAAAAGTTTTGTGGGTATGTTTGAACATATGCGTCTGCCCTTGCCTGACTGGATGTACCCGGTGTATTGGGTAATCCTGGGGGCGGGACTGCTGGCGGCTGTGGCTGTGCGGCTGCCAAAGGAAGGAAGAGACAGGGCTGGAAGGGAGAAAGCGCTGCTCTTTCACGGGGCGATGCTTTTGTGCATAGTGATCCCTAATTTTCTTGGGCTGTGGTATTCCTACGACACGAACTATCAGCCTCAGGGCAGATATGTCCTCCCGATGCTGGTGCCTCTCATGTATTATGCGGCTCGGGGATATGACAAAATCGGAACGCTTGTCAGCCGGCGGTTCGGGCAAAAGATTGGCAGGCTTGTGCCGGCGGCGGTTTGTCTGATGCTGATTGTCTTGGCTTTCCTTGTGTTTAAGGACGTCATATTTACAAAATATTATTATAATTTCAGCCTTGTCAGGGCCGGCGGATTCCAGTAGCGATTTTAGGGTATGGCAAAAAAATCTTGACAATGTCCGGAATACCGTGCTATATTATACAAGGTTCGATGAACCGGCTGCCGAAGACAGCAGGTGCCGTAAGGCGTAAGGAAAGCCGCCTGCCGAGGAGTGATTCTGTTACAGATTGATACAAAGATGAACAGGCCTCTTCTGTCTTAGACAGGAGAGGTTTTTTTCGGCGGTACACATCAAATTATAAAGGAGGTGCACCATACATGGCAAAGGTAGAGCTTAAAAGACCGATTGTAGAGGAAATCGCAGAGAACATCAAAGACGCTCAGTGCGTTGTCCTGGTAGATTATTCCGGAATTACGGTAGAGCAGGATACCGCTCTTCGCAAGGAGATGAGAGAAGCCGGCGTCATCTACAAGATCTACAAGAATACCATGATGAGACTGGCATTTGAAGGGACAGACTGCGCACAGCTGGATAAGCATCTGGAGGGAACGAACGCGATTGCGATCTCCAAGACGGATGCAACGGCTCCTGCCAGAATCCTTGCGAAGAACGCGAAGGATATCAAATGCCTGGAACTGAAGGCCGGTGTTGTAGAAGGAGCTTACTACGACCAGAAGGGAATCCAGGAGATTGCCAGCGTTCCGTCCAGAGAGGAACTGCTTGGAAAGCTGCTTGGAAGCATCCAGTCTCCGATTGCCAACTTCGCGCGGGTTATCAGCCAGATCGCGGAGAGCAAGGCAGAGGCGTAAGCCGTATGGCGAATGGGCCAGGCCTGAATATACAGGCAGCTGGCAGAGCAATATTAATAGAAGCGGCTTGAAGTCCGGGCCGTTAGAAAATGAATCATTATGGAGGGAAAGAAAATGGCAAAGTTGACAACAGCAGAGTTTATCGAAGCGATCAAAGAGCTTACGGTATTAGAGTTAAATGATCTTGTAAAAGCTTGTGAGGAAGAGTTTGGCGTATCCGCAGCAGCGGGCGTTGTAGTGGCAGCGGCAGGCGGAGCGGCTGAAGCGGCTGAAGAGAAGACAGAGTTCGACGTAGAGCTGACAGAGGTTGGCGGAGCGAAGGTTAAGGTTATCAAAGTTGTGCGTGAGATCACAGGACTTGGCCTGAAAGAGGCAAAGGATCTGGTTGACGGCGCTCCGAAGGTTGTGAAAGAGGGCGCTTCCAAGGAAGAGGCTGAGGGCATCAAAGCGAAACTCGAGGCAGAGGGAGCTAAAGTTACTCTTAAATAATCAGAGGGACATACATTACCGCGCAGGGCGCGGCGCGCTTTCAAGGTACGTGATAAGGAACCGGATATATGGCGGGGCAATCTGCTGTGTATCCGGTTTTTGCTGCATAAGTATGAAGTCCGTGCCCATCTGCCAAGCGGCTCATGAAATGATATGGAGGTTAAAGGCTTAGCCCAAGGCATTTGTCCTGACATCAAGAAATGAATTAACAAATATTTAATACATTATCGGGAAATGCGGTGATATAATAACTATATAGAACTAAGAGGACATGGCATGATGGATGGAGGTGCTGATCATGATGACATCCATGGGCATCGTAACTATAATTGTCCGCAGAGAAGGAAAGGAGAGGGTATTCAGAGGAATCAGCGAAGAAGATGTACGGATGAAGATTGACGGTTATCTGAAGAGATGTGATTACCAGGGAAGAAGAGGGGTCACGGTAGATAAAGAAAATAGGGCAACCATTATTTTATGAGGAGAACTGCGAAGATGGACAATCATAATTATTGTAATCGTTAATACCGCCGGGGGTAGAAAACCGGCGGTATTTGTTGTCGTGGGAGGATTTGTTTTGCGGCGCAGTCAAAACCCCATAGATCACACTGCGGCCAGAGGAACGGTACAGATTCTGGATGAGAAGCTGTTTCATTTTCATAAAATTTGGCAAAAATTTCATTGACAAGCAATTGACCGGATGATATAATGTACGGTGCACTATTGTGGTGGCATATGCCCCACGGCAGAAAACAGAGAATTTAACAAGGGGTGAACGTCAATGGAGAAAAACAGGATCAGTCCAGTTACTACCGGTAGAAATATGCGAATGAGTTACGCCAGACAAAAAGAGGTTCTGGAAATGCCCAACCTGATTGAGGTGCAGAAAGATTCCTACCAGTGGTTTCTGAATGAGGGCCTGAAAGAAGTCTTCTCTGACATCTCTCCTATTGCGGATTACAGCGGCAACTTGAGTCTGGAATTCGTAGATTTCACGCTGTGCGAAGACGACGTGAAATATTCAATAGAAGAATGCAAGGAGAGAGACGCGACGTACGCGGCGCCATTAAAAGTTCGCGTGCGCCTGTATAACAGAGAGAATGACGAGATCAACGAACATGAGATTTTCATGGGTGACCTTCCGCTGATGACAGACAACGGCACATTCGTGATCAATGGCGCAGAACGTGTAATTGTCAGCCAGCTTGTCCGTTCTCCTGGTATTTATTATGCGATAGGCCATGACAAAGTCGGCAAAAGACTTTTTTCCTCCACGGTAATCCCTAACCGCGGCGCATGGCTGGAATATGAGACTGATTCTAATGACGTATTTTATGTTCGTGTTGACCGTACACGAAAAGTCCCTATCACTGTCTTGGTCCGTGCGCTGGGCATCGGCACCAATGCGGAAATTATAGATTTATTCGGCGAGGAACCTAAGATACTCGCCAGCCTGTCCAAAGACCCGTCTGAAAATTATCAGGAAGGTCTTCTTGAGCTGTACAAAAAGATCCGTCCCGGAGAGCCGCTGGCAGTAGACAGCGCGGAGAGCCTGATCACAAGCATGTTCTTCGACCCGAGGAGATATGATCTGGCGAAGGTGGGAAGGTATAAGTTCAATAAGAAGTTGTCCTTCCGCAACCGTCTGAGAGGCCACGTCCTGGCTGAAGATGTGGTGGATGTAAATACAGGAGAGATTCTGGCAGAAGCAGGCACAACGGTAACGAGGGAGCTGGCGGATACGATTCAGAACGCAGCTGTTCCCTACGTGTGGGTAAAGACAGAAGAGCGCAATGTCAAAGTGATCTCCAATATGATGGTGGATTTGAAGTCCTTCGTGGATATCGAGCCTCGGGAAGTGGGAATCACAGAGTTGGTATATTATCCGGTGCTCAAGAAAATACTGGAAGAGCACAGTGATATAGAAGAAATCAGGGAGGCCCTTCACAAAAGCGTGCATGACCTGGTGCCGAAGCATATCACAAAGGAAGATATCATTGCGTCTATCAACTATAATATGCATCTGGAGTATGGCATCGGCAATGACGATGATATTGACCATCTGGGCAACCGCCGTATCCGAGCAGTTGGAGAATTGCTGCAGAACCAGTATCGAATCGGATTGTCCCGTCTGGAGAGAGTGGTCAGGGAGCGTATGACCACCCAGGATCTGGAAGGCATTTCTCCCCAGTCGTTGATCAATATCAAGCCGGTAACGGCAGCTGTGAAGGAGTTCTTCGGTTCTTCCCAGTTGTCTCAGTTCATGGATCAGAACAACCCTCTTGGTGAGCTGACTCACAAGAGGCGTCTGTCAGCACTTGGACCTGGCGGTTTGTCAAGAGACCGCGCTGGTTTCGAGGTGCGTGACGTACATTATTCTCATTATGGAAGAATGTGCCCGATTGAGACGCCGGAAGGTCCGAATATCGGTCTGATCAACTCTCTGGCTACCTATGCCAGAATCAATGAGTATGGATTTGTAGAGGCGCCATACCGCAAGATTGACAAATCAGATCCGAAGAATCCAAGAGTGACCGATGAAGTAGAATATATGACGGCGGATGAGGAAGACAATTACCATGTAGCCCAGGCGAACGAGCCTCTCGATGAGGAAGGGCACTTCGTCCGTAAGAATGTATCCGGACGCTACCGTGAAGAGACCCAGGAATATGAGCGCAGCAAGTTCGATTATATGGACGTCTCTCCGAAGATGGTATTCTCAGTGGCCACGGCTCTTATTCCGTTCTTGGAGAACGATGACGCCAACCGGGCATTGATGGGATCCAACATGCAGCGCCAGGCTGTTCCGCTTCTGATGACAGAAGCTCCTGTTGTGGGAACTGGTATGGAGACGAAGGCGGCAGTAGACTCCGGCGTGTGTGTACTGGCAAGGAAATCAGGTACGGTCGTTCGCTCCGAATCCAACCGGATTACAGTGAAGAATGACGACGGTACCACAGACGTTTATAATTTGTATAAATTTGTCCGCAGCAATCAGAGCAACTGTTATAATCAGAAGCCGATTGTCTTCAAAGGCGATCATGTGGAAGCCGGGGAAGTCATTGCCGACGGCCCGTCTACTTCCAATGGGGAGCTTGCCCTGGGCAAGAACCCGCTGATCGGATTTATGACTTGGGAAGGATATAACTATGAGGACGCCGTCCTGCTAAGCGAGCGCTTGGTACAGGAGGATGTCTATACTTCGGTTCACATTGAGGAATACGAGGCCGAAGCCAGGGACACGAAGCTGGGACCGGAAGAAATCACCAGGGATGTGCCGGGAGTAGGCGACGACGCTCTGAAGGATTTGGATGAGCGGGGCGTTATCCGCATAGGCGCGGAGGTGCGCGCAGGAGATATTCTGGTCGGCAAGGTGACGCCGAAGGGAGAGACTGAGCTGACCGCTGAGGAGAGACTTCTGCGGGCAATCTTCGGCGAGAAGGCAAGAGAGGTGAGAGACACCTCCCTGAAAGTACCCCACGGTGAGTACGGAATTGTTGTGGACGCCAAGGTATTCACAAGAGAGAACGGCGATGAGCTGTCTCCCGGTGTCAATCAGTCTGTCCGCATTTATATAGCGCAGAAGAGAAAGATCTCTGTGGGTGACAAGATGGCCGGACGACACGGCAACAAGGGTGTTGTGTCCCGGGTGCTGCCGGTGGAGGATATGCCGTTCCTGCCCAACGGACGCCCGCTGGATATCGTGTTGAACCCGCTGGGCGTGCCCTCTCGTATGAACATCGGGCAGGTGCTGGAGATCCACTTGAGTCTCGCGGCCAAGGCGCTTGGCTTCAACGTATCGACGCCGGTATTCGACGGCGCTAACGAGACGGATATTATGGACACGCTGGATCTGGCGAATGATTATGTAAACCTGGAATGGGAGGAATTCTCCGCGAAGCATAAAGATGAGCTGCGTCCGGAAGTCTATCAGTTCCTGGATGAGAACAAGGCTCACAGGGAGCTGTGGAAAGGTGTGCCTATCAGCCGGGACGGCAAGGTGAGGCTGAGAGACGGACGTACGGGAGAATTTTTCGATAGCCCTGTAACGATCGGGCACATGCATTACCTGAAGCTGCATCATCTGGTAGACGATAAGATCCATGCCCGTTCCACAGGTCCCTACTCCCTTGTAACGCAGCAGCCTCTGGGCGGCAAGGCCCAGTTCGGCGGACAGCGTTTCGGAGAGATGGAGGTATGGGCTCTGGAGGCATATGGAGCTGCCTATACACTGCAGGAGATCTTGACTGTAAAATCCGACGATGTCATCGGACGTGTGAAGACATACGAGGCGATTATCAAGGGCGACAACATTCCTGAACCGGGTATACCGGAGTCTTTCAAGGTGCTGCTCAAAGAGCTCCAGTCCCTTGGCCTGGATGTGCGCGTACTACGGGATGACAATACCGAGGTTGAAATTATGGAAACTGTCGACTACGGTGAGACGGATCTGCATTCGATCATCGAAGGAGACAGAGGATTTCATTATAATGAAGAGACGTACGACGGCTACACAACCCAGGAGTTTGAAGGAGAAGAGCTGGTGGATGTGCCTGAGGACGGCGGCGAAGATGAGGACCTGCTGGATTTTGACGAGACGTTTGACGAAGAATAGAAGGGAGTGCCGTAAATGCCGGATGTAAACAATAACGAAGCATACCAGCCGATGACATTTGATGCGATCAGGATTGGTCTTGCTTCCCCTGAGAAGATTCTGGAGTGGTCCAGGGGCGAGGTAAAGAAGCCGGAGACAATCAATTACAGGACATTGAAGCCTGAGAAGGACGGCCTGTTCTGCGAACGTATCTTCGGGCCCAGCAAAGACTGGGAATGCCACTGCGGAAAATATAAGAAAATCAGATATAAAGGCGTTGTCTGCGACCGCTGCGGCGTTGAGGTCACCAAGTCAAATGTGCGCCGCGAGCGTATGGGGCATATTAAGCTGGCGGCCCCGGTATCCCATATTTGGTATTTTAAAGGGATTCCAAGCCGTATGGGATTAATCTTGGATCTTTCCCCCAGAACTTTGGAGAAGGTGCTCTATTTTGCGTCTTACATTGTTCTGGATCCTGGAAAGACGAATCTGCAGTATAAGCAGGTGCTCTCTGAGCAGGAATACCAGAAAGCCAGGGAGGAACTTGGCAGTGATTTCCGCGTGGGAATGGGAGCAGAATCCATCAAAGAATTGCTCCAGGCCATTGACCTGGAGAAGGAATCCGCAGAACTGAAGGCGGAATTGAAGAATTCTACCGGACAGAAGCGGGCGAGAATCATCAAGCGTCTGGAAGTAGTGGAATCCTTCCGCGGCTCAGGGAATAAGCCTGAGTGGATGATTATGGATGTGATTCCGGTTATCCCGCCGGATCTGCGGCCGATGGTGCAGCTGGACGGAGGACGTTTTGCCACCTCCGATCTGAACGATCTGTACCGCAGAATTATCAATAGAAATAACCGCCTGACAAGGCTGCTGGAGTTGGGAGCTCCAGATATTATCGTGCGCAATGAGAAGAGAATGCTGCAGGAGGCGGTGGACGCTCTCATTGACAATGGCAGGCGAGGACGCCCGGTGACAGGGCCTGGCAACCGTGCCTTGAAATCCCTTTCCGATATGCTGAAGGGCAAGTCAGGACGCTTCCGCCAGAATCTGCTTGGAAAACGTGTGGACTATTCGGGACGTTCTGTTATCGTTGTAGGGCCCGAGCTGAAGATCTATCAGTGCGGCCTTCCGAAGGAGATGGCCATTGAGCTGTTCAAGCCTTTTGTCATGAAAGAATTGGTGGCCAATGGAACCTCCCACAATATCAAGAACGCGAAGAAGATGGTGGAGAGGCTGCAGCCGGAGGTATGGGACGTCCTGGAGGACGTGATTAAGGAGCATCCGGTGATGCTGAATCGTGCACCTACGCTGCACCGGCTGGGAATTCAGGCTTTCGAGCCGATACTGGTAGAAGGCAAGGCGATCAAGCTTCATCCCCTTGTGTGTACCGCGTTTAATGCAGACTTCGACGGAGACCAGATGGCTGTGCATCTGCCCCTGTCTGTGGAGGCTCAGGCAGAGTGCCGTTTCCTGCTCCTGTCGCCTAATAACCTTCTGAAGCCGTCTGACGGCGGCCCGGTGGCGGTGCCTTCTCAGGATATGGTGCTGGGTATCTATTATTTGACCCAGGAGCGTCCGGGGGATCCGGGAGAAGGAAAATATTTCAAGAATGTGAATGAGGCGATTCTGGCCTATGAGAATGGAATCGTAACGCTTCATTCCAGGATTAACGTCCGCATGAGCAAGACGATGCCTGACGGCAGAGTGGTAACGGGGACGGTGTCTTCCACCGTGGGACGTTTCCTGTTCAATGAGATTAT
>CALWRT010000016.1 GCA_944384015.1 uncultured Lachnospiraceae bacterium
TTACCGCCGGCAGTTCTTCCGACAGCGCGAACGGCGTCGCCAAACTGAACAGCAGACATACGCACAGCATCACGCACAACCATTTCTTGACCGAAAGGGCGCTCATATGATTCCTCCTAAACTTTCTTTGTTCCATATATACTCTAAATCGCGAAAATCTGTCCGTTTACCCGCCTTCCGCATTCGCAGATAGATTCATCAACAGGCTGACGCGAAAAATATCTTCCTCAGCATCTACTGTCAAGAACCCATGATGGCGGGCGACGGTCGCCCTCGCCGACTCCAGGCCGTAGCTTTCCCCCGAATGCTTGGTGGACGCGAAGCCGTCCTTTTTCCGGCGCACCTGGCCGTCGTAACCGTTTTCCACAATCACGCACAGCAAGTCGCCGCTCATGCGGCAGATCACCTTCGCGCCGCGTTTCCCTTCCGGCAGGGTCAGCGCCCCGTCCAGCGCGTTTTCCACGAGGTTCCCCAGCAGCACGCACAGTTCCGCGTCCGGAATGTTCAGTTCCTCCGGCAGCGATACCCGCCAATCCAGCGCCACGCCCCGCTCCCGCGCCAACGCGTCGTAGTACCCCGCCAGCGCGTTCAGCGACGGATTGGCAAAGACAAACCGGATTTCCTCGTGCTCCTCTCCGCCCACTTCCTTCAGATACGCCGTCAACGCCGCCGCATCGCCCTTGGCCGCCAGCCCGCTAAGCACCCGCAGGTGCTGGCGAAAATCGTGCCGCAGCCTGCGCGTCTCCCGAATATAGCCGCTTAGCAAAGCGTACTGGCTCGCCTGCGCGGCCAGAAAGTGGTTTTCCTCCCGCAGCGCCGCGCTGTCCGTTATCGAGCGCGCAATTCGGTAAAACAGCTCGATGAGAAACGCCATCAACCCCAACAGAAACACCAAAATAATCGCGCCCAGCGGTTGTACCCGGTTGACCAATATCGTATGGTAGTCTTCCGGCATCATCGCGATAAACAGCAGCATATGCGCCAGGGGCAATACCCATACGATTCGCCACACGCTCGCCTGCATGAAGTGTTCCACCAGCCAGCCTACCCGACTGGCCATGAGCGGCCACATCAGCGCCGCCGTCAACATCCCCAATGCCAGTTGCAATCCCGCTGCGATCAGCGTAGGCACTGTGCCTGGATTGGCTACCTCCACCTGGGCCATCAACACATCCGTAATGACTGCGCAAAACCCCATCACCGCCGCAGCCAGCAGAAAAATGAACACCGCCGGGAGAGGTTCCACCTCTGTCAAGCGACAATACAACCAGAAAAACAACAACAATCCCGGAACCAACAGCGCGTTCTCCGGCCAGCCAGTGAGCATAATCACCAGCGCACCCACTGCGGCAAACGCCGTAATTGACCCGACTGCTGCCCAGAGAAACGTACCCATACTTACGCGCAGCCGCCCTTTTACCGGAGCTAGACATAGAAATCCTGCTGGCAGACAAAGCAGCAGCTCCACAAAATACCTGCCCCATGCATTCCAACCCATCTCATTCCACTCCCCGCGTCTTGCGGAATATGTACTGATAGAAGCGTTCTTTGATCGGCATCTTCTCGCTAAGCCGTATGGGAAAACGCTGAGCGCCGTTCATAACAAAACACTTCCCGTCAAAGGAACGCACTTCATCCATGTTGATCAGCACGCCCCGGTTACAGGCCAGAAAGCGCACCTCTTCTCCCAGCATCGTCTGGATTTCCCCAAAGGGCATGTAGCATTTTATCTCCCGACCATCCGTCAGGCCAACATACACATAGTGATCCCGGGCGTTGACATAGCTCACCGCAGAAACATTCACCAATTCCACCTGTCGCCCAACCTTGAGCGAGAGCGTCCGTTCCCTGCGCTGCACGGCACGTTCGGCCTCGTCCAGCACCCGCGCCAGTCGCGCCTTGTCTATGGGTTTGAGCAGATAGTCAAATGGATGTACCGGGAAGGCATCCCACGCATATTCGCTCGAACTCGTCAAAAAAACGATCAGACAGCCCATGTCCCATTCCCGCAGGCGGCGTGCGGTCTCAATCCCGTCCAGCCCATCCATGACGATATCCAGAAAGACCAGGTCATAGTGAACTTCCGAATCCAGAAAATGATTGCCCGAATCGTATACGTCGATAAAAGCTGTCTGTGAAAGGCGTTCCGCCAACATTTCGCTCAGCGTGGCGCAATCCTGACGCTCATCGTCAACGATCGCTATCCGCATCCGCACCCCTCCTCCCATAACACATTTCACAATAAGTATATCACAATAAATCGCTAAGCAGGATCCAAATTCACGAAGTAAAAATGGGGGTTTCGCGAAGCGAACAGATAAAAGTTCTGGCAAAAAGAACAATCGCAAACTTGAAATGATTCTTTCCTAGGCTGACAGATATGTAGGTTATTGTTTTAACCGCCCGGCAGTATATGCTAAAGGTCTCGTGGCAAATCTAAAAATGATGCAAGCCCCTTACCGGTTATGATAATCCAGGTAACGGGAGCCGCGTTTCTCCATGTGCGCATAGGCGTTGTCCAGTTTGCCCGACTGGTAAGTGGAAGGGGAAAGACCTGCATGGGCGAGGATTTTATCAGGGGAATCGAAGCGGGAGAAATCGCCGATCTCAGCGAGGATCATAGCGCCCATGCGGTAGCTGATACCGGGAATGGTGAGAATGGGCGAAGCAATCTGATCCATGATTCGCTTAAGGGCGGTTTCGATCTCGCTGATCTCAGCGTCGAGTTCATGGATGAGGCGGATGGTATGCTGAAGTTCGAGAGATTTGGCGGGCATTGCGGAGCCAATGGAGCGCCTGGCGGCATTGCGAAGTTCAATGGCTTTGGAACGATCATATGGCAAAGATCGGCACCCTGCCCAGCGGCGGTGAATGCATCATCAACCAGCTTGTAGTGGATGCTGATTTGGTCGTGTCGGAAGGTTTTATCGAGCCTCACTTCTTCGCAGGTTTCTCCGGCTCCCGGAAGAGCATTCTGCCCGGCGTGGCCAGACGCACCACCGTTCTTGCCAACCACTGTTCTGAATTCATTGCCCATCCCTGCTCCCGTACGGGGATTCTGGAAGGAAACCCCATTCACGAGGATATGGTCTGGGCCGCCCGTCAGGCGAAGCTGGCATTCATTGTCAACGTCGTAATCAATGAGAAGAAGGAAGCGATTTTTGCTGTTGCCGGCGACATGGAACAGGCACACAAGGCAGGCTGCGACTTCCTGTCTTCTTTGTGCAGGGTGGATGCAAGGCCCGCGGACATCGCCATCTCCACCAACGGCGGCTATCCGCTGGATCAGAATATCTATCAGGCCGTCAAGGGCATGACAGCTGCGGAGGGCACGGTGAAAAAGGGCGGCGTCATCATCATGCTGGCCAAATCCAATGACGGCCACGGCGGTGAAGGTTTCTACCATCAGATGGCGGACGAGCCGGACATTGAGAAGACTCTGGCTCTGTTCATGAGCCGTGGACGCAATCAGACCGTTGCCGACCAGTGGCAGACCCAGATTTTCATTCGGATTCTGCAAAAGGCCTCCGTCATTTACATTTCCGACGCCCCCGATGATATGGTGCGCGCGCTGCACATGATTCCCGCCCACAGCCTTGACGAGGCACTGAAACAGGCTGAACAGCTGATCGGCTCCGAAAATGCCAGCATTACCGCCATTCCAGACGGCGTTTCCGTCATGGTCATCGAGTAATTGAATACCATCTTTTCCATTCCTTACACAGTATGAATGCGCAGAAAAGCAGGGTTCCTCCCTGCTTTTCTGCGTGTTGGTTCAAAAATCGTCAGCGGCTCCGATTCCTCACCATCTGTATAAACCATGTTTATCTGCTGTACCTGCTCTGACCAGCTCAGGCCGCTCCATTTTTCAGCAGAGAGTTGCGGAATTTTATGGCTTGTGCTATACTGTTCATGAGATTTCAGCTTCCTTTCTGTTCGTTTTGTGTTACAGCTCAACTATGTCAGATTGGTTCTTAAATCTCATCCTTATTGGCTCTATTTACAAGATTTATTGCAGTGCTGCAGCAGTAATCGGTTGAAACCGCTGGAATGGAGCAATGCAGATTTGGATATTTGAGGGGGAGAAAGCGTTGGCCGGGAAGAACAAAGTGAAAAAGATCCGGGACTGGATGATCCGATATTATCTTATTCTGATCATTGGGCTTCTCATCGTCATTCTCATGACAAATGTTTGGATTACGGCCCGTACGCTTTGGGATAACACATTGCTCTATTCCATGCAGCTCATATCTGAGACACAGACTAGTGTCGATATTGCCCTTGAAAAGATCCAGATGTTAGCCAGCATTACCAACAACAATGATGAAATACGCAGATGGTTTGCCGGAATGGAAACATCCGTTGACCAAAGCGATGACGCCCTGAATCCTGTCAATGAAAGTCAGTTGCTGACTGCGCTGAATAGCATCTCTTTCATAGAAAGAAATGTGCTTGCAGTCACGCTGTTATCCAGCGACGGCAAGGAATGGTATTCATCAAATCCCAGTTCCAGAAATGAGTTTATCGATTTTCTGAAGAGTCAGCAGCCCGAATTAGGTAAGACGTATAACAGCAGCCAATGGACGGCTTTGCATGGGTTTTCATCAGATTACCCATTCTCCCGATACAAGGTCGTATCATTTCAGAGACACTTCATTGACAATTCCTCTGTGAAGGACATGGGCAGCGTATTTTTCACCGTGAGCACCGGGTACTTTACCAGTATGCTGCGCAACTCCAAGATTGGCCGCAGTTCTTCCATCTATCTGCTGGATAACCAGAACAGAATTATCGCGGACGGCAGCAGTGCGCATACAGGCGAAGCCTTCTTTGACGAATTCACCCAGACCATCAACTCTGCAGAAAAAGGATATCGCCTTGTGCGCTGGAATGGCGCATACTGCCTTCTCAACTATATGAAACTGGATAACGCGCCTTGGAAGATGGTGGCTCTGGTTCCAATGAATGATTCGCTCGACGGCATTATATCCAATCTGGGCGCGATGATCGCGGTCGGCATTCTTGGCATAACGCTGTGCATCATTCTGTCTGTATACATGTCCCACAGGATTACACGCCCAATAAACAAACTGCTTCAGGGCATGCAGAAGGTTGAACAGTGCGATGGCAGCGTAGACTTTTCGGACGATACCTTTCACGAGACAAAGGTGTTGGGGCAGGGCATCAACCACATGCTGACAACCATCGCCAGAATTTCTGAACAGCTGTATGAAGGACAGCTCCGGCAAAAGAAGGTCGAGTTTGAAAATCTGCGCGCACAGATCAATCCCCATTTCGTCTGCAACACACTGGAGACTGTAAACCTGATGCTGCTTGTGGATGGACGGGAGGACCTCAGCGAAATCATCACGGACCTGAGCGATGTACTGCGCTACAGCATTCGCAGTGCGGATGATCTGATTCTGCTGGGAGATGATTTTGAAAATATGCGCAAATATCTGCGCATTCAGAATGTCCGATATGGAGACCGGCATACCTGCCATGTCGAGATAACACCCGAAGCTGCGCAATGCAAGGTTTTGAAACTGATCGTTCAGCCCTTCGTAGAAAATGCATTGCAGCATGGCATGGAAAATGAGCAGGCGCATTGCACGCTGGAGCTATCCGCATGGGTTGAGGATGGATGGCTGTTTATCCGCATTGAGGATGATGGCGCAGGAATGTCAATGGAAACGGTTCGCAGCGCGCTGGACTTTGATGCGCCGGATGATCATGGACGACACCTGGGCATGCGCAATACCTTCAAGAGAATTAGGCTGTATTATGGCGACAAGAGCGGGATTGATGTGAAAAGCGGACTGGGCACAGGTACGATCATCACATTGAGCCTCCCTGTGCTGAAAGGAGAAATAGCAGATGAGAATTTTGATTGTAGATGACGAACCCATTATTCGTCAGAGCCTTGCGCAGCTTATCACACAAACCGATAAGCGCTGCGAAATCGTGGGAACAGCTCAGAATGGCCAAGAAGCGCTGCAGCTGCTTCCTCAGCTTCAGCCGGACGTGATTTTTACGGACATACGCATGCCGGGAATGTCAGGGCTTGAACTGGCGCAGCATATCTCTCAGTCGGCGCCGGAGATTCAGATCGTGATCCTCTCAGGATATGCAGAATTTGAATACGCTCGGTCGGCGATCGACAGCGGCGTGGTTTCCTATCTGCTCAAGCCGACGAAGATTCAGGAATTAAAGACGGTTCTGAGCAAGCTGTACGGTGTTTGGCAGGCCAGAAACCAGCCGACGCTGCGCACCCAGCCGGATGAAGCGCAGTCGGATGCTCCGGAGAACAACGCCATCGTGCGGCAGATTATTCGGCTGGTGGAGGAACACTATGCGGAGGATATCTCTCTTTCGGATATCGCGATGAAGGTGCATCTGAATCCCACTTATCTGAGCACGCTGTTCCGCAAGGAGACGGGCGAAAAATTCAGCGTCTGGGTTACAAATGTTCGCCTGCAGCATGCCTGCAAACTGCTGACGGATCAGCCCTATCTGCATGTGTATGAAGTCGCTCAGCAGGTGGGCTATCAGAACGCCAAATATTTTATCAATGTCTTCCGTCAGCAGTTCAGCATGACGCCCAGTCAGTACCGGGAAAAAAGTTCAAAATAAATCGAACCATATCGAAGTTATTTGGTATTTACCAAAAAGTAAATCTGTGATATCTTATTTTCAGGATGTCACAGATTTTATATAGAAATTACATCGAATACTTGCGAATTTGTTTGCTTATGTAATGCTGCACATGCGGAATTAATCATTCGAAGCGTCGAATGATTATAAATAAAAAAGGAGGAGACAACATGAAAAAATTCCTTACCCTTCTGATGACGGCTTTGCTGATTCTGAGCTTTGCCGTACCGGCGATGGCGGAAAGCAAAACAATCACCACGCTCAGCTCCAATGGCGGAGAAGCACAGCTTGAGTTTGACAAGTACATTAACGACAAATTCCACGAGATGTATCCCGACTATACCATGGCGGTATTCAGCATTATTGTGCTGAGCATATTCAACCTGCTCAAGAGGAAAGGATGGGATATCTGATGACGATGCGCAAAAGGATAGGGCATATCGCTCGGGATCTCTTTCTGATTATTCTCCTGATCTATACGCTGGCCCCGTTTTTCATATTGTTCTTTAACTCTATGAAGACGAAGGAGGATTTCTATCTGAATCCATTCGGCGTACCCAAGACCTTCAACTTCAGCAATTATTCCTCCGCATGGGTAAAGGGCGGATACACTGAGGCGTATCTGAACAGCCTTCTGATCTGCTGCACGGCGATTGTGTTTGTCGTTTTGTTCGCCTGTATGGCAGCCTATGCGCTGGCCAAGATGAATTTCCGGGGCCAGAACATCGTAATGACATATTTTGTGCTTTCCATGTCCATCCCGGTCAGCCTGTTTCTGGTTCCACTGTTCTTCATTTTCAAAACAGTTGGATTGATGAATACCATACAGGGTTTGATCATCATATACATTGCGATTTATATACCGTTCAACATCATCTTTCTCCGATCGTTTATTCTGGGCATCCCGTCTTTGATTCTTGAAAGTGCCAGTCTGGACGGCTGTTCGGATTGGGGTGTGTTCTGGTATATCATCCTGCCGGTTTCCAAGCCCGCGCTGTTTACGTCGGCGCTGCTGGTCTTTCTGTGGTCGTGGAACGAGTTCTTCTATGCCAACGCCTTTATTTCCACCGGCTCACTGAAGCCCGTATCCACGAGGTACCTCGCCTTTACGGGCACCTATGCAACGGATTGGACGCTGGTTTGCGCGGCGGGCATGATCTCCATCCTGCCCATCATGACAGCTTATCTGCTGTTCCAGCGCAACTTTATTGAAGGACTGATGTCCGGAAGCATCAAGGGCTGAAAAACAGCAAAGGAAGTAACATTATGATATCAGATTATCGTGAGCATGAATTACGCATTCCGGGATTTCTGTGGGAAATCCCGGCGACGCTCTGCCTGCCGGAAGGAGAAGGCCGCTTTCCTTGGGTGATGATGATGCATGGCACCGGCTCCTGCCGGGACGAGGTTGGCGGAGGCTATGCCCGTCTGGCGCCCATGCTGGCCAAGCGTGGAATCGCCAGCGTGCGGTTTGATTTCGCCGGATGCGGAGAGAGCCCTGTGGACTTCAGTGCATACACGCTGACCAGCGCAATGCGGGATGGGAATTCCGTTGCCGCCTATATGAAGGCGCAGCCATTCATCGCCCCGGAGCGGTTTGGCATCATGGGGTGGAGCCAAGGCGCCATGCTGGCGATCATGCTGGCGGGCAAGGATATTGGTGCGCGATCCATGGTTACTTGGGCAGCTGCACTGAAAATGGATTTCTATTGGAAGGAATATCGGGAAAAGGCATACCGGGATGGCTATGTGATCATAGATCCCGAATGGCGACCGCCTTTGAAGGTCTCGCGGCAATGGTTTGAAGAGGCAGCGATTACAGATGCAGCGGACAATCTGGAGGGCTATTCCGGAGATGTTCTTGCCATATGCGGCAGCGAGGATCAATTTGGCTTTCAGAACAACCTGCCCACGATCGTCGAACGCAGTTCAGGACGCCGAAAAGAACAGTGGGTTGTCGAAAATGCGGATCATGTTTTCAACATCGACAGCGGTGATGACCGGATCTTTACGCGCGTAGCAGAACGCACAGCAGAATGGTTTGCGCAGACGCTGTAAGGGAGTGATAATATGAATTGGAGAATTCCCGAAGACTATATTCTCAGATGTTATGCCGGGTGGCTGGGCAAGGTCATTGGCGTTCGCCATGGCGCGCCCATTGAAGGCTGGACCTACGAAAAGATCAATCGGAGGATTGGCGAAATAACGGATTATCTGGTGGATTACCGGGATTTTGCAGCGGACGATGATACCAATGGTCCGATATGCTTCGCGCGGGCGCTGGTGGATTATGGAATGGAAGCGTCTTCACGGGAAATGGGCCTGACATGGCTCAATTATGCCCCTTACGAACATGGATTTTACTGGTGGGGCGGATATGGCGTTTCTACTGAACATACGGCATATCTGAATATGCGCGCGGGAATCGAGGCGCCGGAAAGCGGCAGTATCCGTCAGAACGGAAAGACGGTGGCGGAGCAGATTGGCGGACAGATATTCTGCGACTGTTGGGGCCTGATCGCGCCCGGCAATCCGGAGCTGGCCGCCGACTATGCCCAAAGGAATGCCCGCGTATCCCATGATGGCAACGGCGTTTATGGTGCGCGGTTTGTGGCTGCGGCGATTGCCGCCGCGTTTGTGAAGCGTGATATACGCCAAGTGATTGAAGCCGGTCTCGAACAGATACCCGCTGACTGTGAATACATGCGGATGGCGCAGGACATTCTGGCCTATTATGATGCGCATGGCGATGGTGATTGGCGTGACTGCATGGAGCACATCATCGCTCACTGGGGATATGACCGTTATGGAGGAAACTGCCATATCATTCCCAACAGCGCGGTGATGATCATGGCTATGCTCTATGGCCAAGGGAACTATTCCCGCACCATCAACATTGGAAACATGGCCGGTTGGGACACCGATTGCAATGTCGGCAATATCGGCACAATTCTGGGCGTCATGGTTGGTCTGGATGGCATCGAGATGCGCTGGCGCCGTCCGATAAATGACTTCCTCGCAATTTCAAGCGTTGTCGGCAGCCTGAATAATTCCAATCTTCCTGAAAATGTGCGCCTTTTCTGTCGGTTGGGTTATGCCATGGCCGGGCAGGATGTGCCGGACAAATGGAAAGATTTTCTCGAAGGCAGGCATATGATTGATTTCAGTCTGCCGGGATCGACTTGCGCGATGCGGCTGGATGGCGGTTCCTGCGACTGGATCGTACATGAAAAAGAGAGATTCGAAAGCGGCCTTGGCGCATTGAAATGTGTATTCATGCCGGACGGAGATTTCCCGGAAAACGATCGCATCAGGAAAATTTACTACAAAACCTATTATCACCCGTCGGATCTGCATGATAATCGCTATGACCCATCCTTTTCTCCAGTGCTTTATCCTGGTCAAACCATCGTGGCAAGGGTTATGGCTGACGGCGACATTCCCATGAAGGCGTGTGCCTTTGTTCATGACGCCAATGGAAGCCATGATTTGCTTGGAGAAGCGGTTATTTTGCAAAATAACCAGTGGACGACGATACAGATACAGATTCCAGCCGGGTCGTGCGCGCTGCTGGATCGCGCAGGGATTATGGTCGAGCCCTGCGGCGGCAGGGCGGAAGCCTGTCTTTACGTGGATTGGGTAGATTTCGGAGGCAAGGCAGATTATACGCTGGATTTCGCCAGAGAACACATGGAGGTATGGTCGACCAATCATCGGGAAGTCAGTCAGTTAACCTATCTGAAGGGACTGTGGACGCTGGAGGATGGATATCTGATGGGCACATGTGCCGATTATGGCGAAGCCTACACCGGCGACGTCGCATGGCGGGATATGCACGTGGAAACCAGATTCACGCGCAATTCCAGAGGCAGGGCGGGGTTCTGCTTCCGGACTCAAGGCGCTGTCCGAGGTTATGCCGTGCTTGCGGATGATCATGGCATTTCGCTGCTGAAAAACAGCAATGGATATACGGAACTGGCGCGCTTTGAACAGGCGACCAATCGTGAGATCACACTGGGCGTCACTTGTATTGGAAACGACATATGCGTTTCGCTCGATGGCAAAGATATCCTTGCTGTTCAGGATGATACCTATGGATCCGGTATGGTTGGCTTTGTTCTTCGCGATGGCGGGCATGCGCATTACCGGGAAATGTCGGTTCGTACACTGAGCGAAGTACACTTAATCCATTCTGCTGCCGCACAAGATTGACCGCGCCGTGCCTGAATACATTAGTAACAACATCATAGGTCTCCTGACCAAAGCGTTTGGACAGGGGACCTATTTAATCAGCGCAATAACAGGCGACTGTCGCACTGCGCTCGCTATTTTTTATCAATGATCTTGGAAATCGAAAAAAAGATAGGACCTCTCTGAGTGAGAACCACGCAAGAAGGTTCATAGGACATGAGTTGCTGCGACTTTGGCGGGCAACCAGCTGCCCACCAAAGTCAGTGAGAAAACAGATCATAGACGTATTTCTTCCCTTTTCTGTGTATGTCGATATCACAAATATATCTTTCCCATCATTCGATTAGCGATTGCATCTGAACCTATACCGGAGAATTCGTTTCACGAGAGATTATGCTCGTTGTTCAGAATCATCCTCTTTCTTTTCCACTCCTCAAATTCCTTCTGCCCCTCCTCGCTGTTATAAAACGCCAGGATGTCTGGCAGCAGACAGCGGGCGATCTTTTCGATTTCGTGTTCGGGGATACTGGTTTTATTGACGAGTTTCTTTTTTCTTGCCAAGCGAACCTCCATGAAGATTGGATATGTATTTTGATCTGTATTCCTTCAATGAACAATCCTCCCTTCTGCTGAAAGCAAGATGCAGCAAGCATCGGTAATTCCCTCCGTTATTCGTTTGATATGATGTGTGTTCATCGGTCAAAGTTGCCGTGGATCATGCGTGTAGCTTCCCGGCGGGCGGAATCGTACTTCTGACGGGTTTCCTCCGGCATATATTTCACGTACTGGCGCATGCTGTTGAGCTGCGCCAGCAGATCCATGGTTTTGTCGCGCATTTCGTCCATCTGCCGGTGTGCTTCACGGCTGCTGCGTTTGGCTTCGGCCGCTTCACGCTGCCAGTGGGTTATACCGATATCCGTCGATGAAATCTGTGCAGACAGCACCTGCACATTCTTGAGCCATGTTGGAAATCTGGTTTCCAGTTCTTCCTTCACCTTCGGAAGATTCAGCCGGTTTATGCTGGCAAACAGATCGGCAATTTCCTGCCCGTCTTTTTCCAACGCAGAGGCTCGTTTCAGCATCCAGGTCGGAATGTGCTGACGGCCTGTCTCCCGGGCTGCTCTGCCGCGCTCCAGGTCGGGAAATTCCTTCGCCATGAAAGCATGGTACTTTCCCTTAAATACACCGAAGAAACGCTTACTCTATCTGTTGCTGATAATGGAGTAGGACTTACCCCCGAAAAGCTACAAGAATTAGAAGGAAAGCCGCACTATATGGAAAGCACCGATGAACGGCTTGATTTGCGGCATGGACTGGGACTTTTGCTGGTACGTCAGATTGTAGAGGCGCATCATGGAACGCTATTTATAGAGAGTGAACCTAACAAAGGATATGAAGCAAGAATTGTTTTTGGAAAATGATGTGATTTAGACTTTAAGTGGCAATGCAAAAAAGATTGCCACTTTTTCTTTTACAGCTTGATTTTCCACCCGTGGTGTGTAAGCTGTGACTCACACAAGGCACAAGCCCAAGCAAAAAAGAAAAGTGGAAATGATAATGAAAACAGGAAAAATCACAGCGAAACTGAGGGACGCGGTTCCGGTTTGCCTTATGGTAAACGGTGAGGAAGTCAAGCGGTATTAAAACATTGAGCTGCCGGACGAACTGAAAGAGGTAGAAATGACCG
>CALWRT010000017.1 GCA_944384015.1 uncultured Lachnospiraceae bacterium
CAGTGAAGCCGGAAGGCTGAACTGTTGCTATATGACCAGTATACGGCTTGCCCGCTATGTTGTAAAATGATAATATAGTATCATAGCGATATAAATAATTCATGATATGCGGAGCGGTTCGAATCCCATGCCTGTTTGCCGGATAGAGAATCATGAGCGCCGGGATGAATAGGGCAAAGGAGCTTGATGGAATATGACAGAATATACGCAGAAGTCAGAGAAGAAGGAGGAGGCACCGTTCGCGGGAGAGGGCGCTGATGATCAGTTTCGAATATTATAAGATATTCTACTATGTAGGGAAATACAAGAATTTTACGAAGGCCGCCAGAAAGCTGCAGACCAGCCAATCTGCGGTGAGCCATGCGATCCAGAACTTGGAGCATCAGCTGGGCTGCAGACTTTTTTCAAGGAGCAGCCGGGGAGTAGAATTCCTTCCGGAAGGAGAACGGCTGTATGAGTATGTACGCCTTGGATGCGAGCAGTTTTTCCGCGGAGAGCAGATGATTGCTGAAGCGGTATCTCTTGAGAAGGGAACCATATCCATCAGCACGACTGAGACTGCGTTCTTATGCTGTCTGTCGGAAATTCTGGAGAATTTTCACAAGAAAAAGCCGGGGGTACGGTTCCGGCTGATGAACGCGGCTACGAGCCTGGAGGCAATCCGAGCGGCGGAGGAGGGCGGATATGACTTCGCGGCGGTGCCTACGCCGGTTGCTGTTCCGAAAGGATTGGAGCAGATTACATTGATGGAATTTACCGATAAGCTGATGGTTGGAAGCCAATATGCATTTTTGGCGGGAAAGACAATCTCCCTGAAGGAGCTGTCCGGCTATCCCTTCCTCTGCCTGAGGGAAGGGACGGCTTCCAGGGAATACTTCCAAGAACTATTTGATGCTCATCAGGTGCCGATGCATGTGGATATTGAGGCGGCCACGAATGATATGGTGATTCCTCTGGTGAAGAGCAATCTTGGAATCGGGTTCACTCCAGGACCTGTGGCCAAACAGGCGGCGGACAGAGAAGACATCTATGAAGTACATCTGCTAGAAGAGCTGAAGCCGAGACATATTCTTCTCATATTTTCCGAGAAACGGCATATGAGCCTTGCCGCAGAGGAGTTCCGGCGCTATGTCCGAGGACTAAGCCTCACCGGTGAGTACAACAAATGTGGGAATATGCCCTGTTCCAGGGATGATCTTCTCTAATAAATCGGCTGTCCGCAGCTTGACGCTGGAAGTATTGATGCACGGATGGCAGCCGAAAAACGGTTCAGACAGCAGGTCTTGATCAATCAGCAGACGCACGCGCATGTCCCGGTCATTGATCAGTCCCAGAATGGTGGCAGAACCCGGGGTGAGATCCAGCAGCTCTTCCATATATTCTGCTGGTGCGAATGACAGCCTGGAACACCCTATCTGGGAAGAGAGCTCCTTCGTCTTAAAGGGCTTCTCTCCAGGCATGAGCAGAAGATAGAATTCTGTCTTGGTCCGATTGCATAGGAAGAGGTTTTTGCATATGCGGATGCCGAGAAGCTCATCTACGCCTCTGCATGCCTCGATAGTCATGGCGGCCTCATGGTCTGCCCGTTCATAGGGAATGCCAAGACGGTCGAGAAAAGCATAGGCGCGCATTTCCTTTGGAAGCCGCCCGGATGGATCGGAGGGAGAACCCTTATAAATATGCTGGTCTATCTGTAACTGATGCATCATCACTACTCCTTTGTTCTGCTGCAGGCAGTCCATGCAAATATATTTGTCGTTTCCTAATAGGTTATAGGAAACGTCATAAGTATTTTTACTATGACGTTTCCAGCGCCGATTTTTGCTGTGCGCAGCACCGATATTTCCTTGCAAAAATCGTGCGCATCCACCGGAGGGGCTATAGTCAAAGGCAAATTACATTTGTCTTTGACTATAGTATATAGTTTTTGCGGTTTTCATGCAAGGCGGGAAGAGTTATGAAATCGTCAGAATTTGTAAGAAATAAAATATGGATAGACATGATACAATAAAGATAACAAATGGATTTCCTATTCGGCAGCGTCTGCCTGGCGGGCACGTCCGTTTGGAAAGGATAGGAGGATACAAGAATGCTGATGGTGACAACAGATTATATACCTGGAAAGGAATTCGAAATGCTTGGGATCGTGAAAGGGTCTTCTATTAGGACTGTCCATGCGGGGAAAGATATTATGAACGGCCTGAAAACACTTGTAGGAGGAGAACTGACATCCTATACAGAGATGATGGACGAGGCGAGAGCTTATGCCACGAGGAGAATGGAAGAGGAGGCGGAACGGTATGGAGCGGATGCGGTTGTGAACGTGAGGTACGCGAGCAGCGCAATCGCCGCAGCTGCCGCAGAGGTAATGGCATATGGGACGGCGGTGAAATTCCGTTAGAGGGCGGAAAACAGACAGCCGAAAGCAGCTGGGATAGGCCGGGAAAGAATTTGACAGGCTAAGCCTGTACAAAGTTCTGTCCTGGCTTTTTGTTTGGCGGTATGATAGAATGAAGAAAAAGTTTTGGCAGAGACCGAGTATGCTGCTGATCAAGGAGGAGAACAGATGCAGGATGTGAATATTCTTGTGGTGGATGATGAGAAGGAGATCGCGGAACTGATCGAGATTTATCTGGTAGGAGACGGATACAAAGTATTTAAGGCATACAGCGCCCAGGAAGGGCTGGACATATTGGAGAAGGAAGATATCAAGCTTGTTCTGCTGGATATTATGATGCCGGGAATGGACGGGTTCGAGATGTGCAAGAAAATCCGCCAGAGTAATAATGTGCCGATCATTATGCTTAGCGCCAAGTCCACCGATTTGGACAAAATACTGGGGCTCGGTACGGGGGCTGACGACTACGTGACGAAGCCTTTCAATCCGCTGGAGCTGACCGCCCGGGTGAAGTCACAGCTGAGAAGGTACACGCAGCTGAATCCAGAGAGCGACCGGACGAAGACGGAACAGGAGATTCAGATACGGGGGCTTGCCATTAACCGGGAGAATCATAAGGTGACTGTATACGGGGAAGAGGTGAAGCTCACCCCGATCGAATTTGATATCTTATATTTGCTGGCATCCAATGCGGGCAGAGTGTTCAGTACAGATGAGATATTTGAGCGGGTGTGGAAGGAAAAGGTATATGAGGCGAATAATACGGTTATGGTCCATATCCGCAGGCTTCGGGGCAAAATGAAAGAAGATACCCGGGGTGAGAAGATTATAACGACGGTATGGGGAGTTGGGTACAAGATTGAGAGATGACATGGTAAAAACCTTTCGCATGAGAATCGTCCTGTACGGAATCATCAGTATGGCCGTCACATGCGGGGCGGAACTGGTTGTACTGCTGAACCTGCGGGTTATTGTGGAGTTCCTGAGAAGAAACGGCTACCGTAATTCCATCCTTGGGCGGGATGGGATGGACATCCAGGTGCAGATGATTATTCTGATCATAAGCGGGGGCGTTATCTTTCTTATTACATTTATTCTTCTGATGGACGGGCTGATCCGTTATGTCCGCCGGATCTCCAACGGCGTCGGCAAGATTGCCTCCGGAGATTTGAACGCGGAGATTCCTGTTCGAGGCGAAGACGAGTTCGCAGTGATCGCTAAGAACGTGAATAAGATGACCGAGGAAGTCAAAATGCTGATGGAGAAGGAACGGGAGGCAGAGAAGACGAAGAACGATCTGATTACAAATGTCGCCCATGACTTAAGGACGCCTTTGACGTCGATCATCGGCTATCTGGAACTGCTGAAGAATAAACCGGATCTGGAAGCGAAGGACCGGATGCGGTTTGTGGATATCGCCTATCAGAAATCCAAGAAGCTGGAGAAGCTGATTGAAGATCTATTCGGATTTACCAAGCTGAATTATGGGAAGATTACGATGAAGCCAGGAATGCTGGATATTGTGAAGCTGCTGGAGCAGATTTTGGATGAGTTCTATCCTAATTTCCAGGATTCCGGGCTGTCCTATGAATTTGACTGTCCGCAGCCATCCATCCTGGTGGAAGCCGACGGCAATCTGCTCGCCCGGCTGTTCGACAACCTGATTAATAATGCGATCAAGTACGGCGCCGACGGCAAGATGGTGCGGGTGGAAGTGAGAAAGGAAGAGAAGCAGGTATCCATACGAGTGATCAACTATGGAAAAATTATCCCGGAGGGCGAGCTGTCCCATATTTTTGAAAAGTTTTACCGCGTGGAACATTCCCGTTCTCAGAATACGGGAGGGACGGGACTGGGACTGGCTATTGCGAAGGGAGTCGTGGAGCTCCACGGCGGTTCTATTACAGCCTCCAGCGATATCCATGGTACAGTTTTCCAGGTGAAGCTCTACTATTCCCTCGCAGACAGCCCCAAGCGGTTTGAGACGGAATGAGACTGACCAAGGAAGGAGGATGATAGAAGAGTGAGAGGTATAAGAGGCGTAAGGAGAGGGATGCGCTGCGTCGTGTGTGTCCTGGCGCTGGCTGTGCTTGCCCTGTGTCCGGCCGGACGGGTTCACAGTGCGGCCGGGGCGGCGCAAGAAGATATTCAGATTGAGCTGCTGTTCGACTACGACAGCACGGTGAAAGTGGGCCGCAGCCTGTCTGTCAGGGCGGCCGTATTCTCGCCTGCCAAAGATGTGGAGGGGACGGTTCTCTTGAAGACATCCAGATACAGGCAGGAGGGAGTCTATTACAGCACCTCGACGAGTATTCTCGGCTTTTCCTTCGAAGGACAGGAATCAGGGCGTGACTATGACAATTATGTGATTGAGAAGCCGCTGTCAATGAAGGCGGGAGAGACTGCTCAGGTGCGGTTCGACCTCCCGTATACGAGTCCTGCCCCATACATACAGATTTTGGTGAAGGATGCCGAAGGGAATACGCTGGCTCACAGGGATATTGAGCTGAGCCTCAGGGAGCGGACAGGGGAGCTGTCTGTGGGGCTGCTGTCAGATCAGGCGGAGGAGCTGTCCTATCTGGATGAGGCGCACCTGGAGGGCTACAGCCATGTAACTACGAACGCGGTGGCGCTGTCAGAAGACAGTCTAAGTCCTACGGTGTACGGGCTGGATATGCTGGATCTGATTGTGGTGCAGGATTTTGACGTGGATAAGCTTGCCGGGGAACAGATGGAGGCTCTGAGGGCCTGGGTGAGAAAAGGCGGCATTGTCGTGTTCGGGAAGGACACAGAGGAAGAAGAGCCGGCGCAGAACCGGAATGCGGGAGAAGAAGAGGAGAAGGCGCAGTCTCAGGACAGTCAGGGACAGATGATATCCGAAGACGCAGGGATCTCCCAGCATATGGGCGGATCGGCATATGAGAAGCGGCTGTACGGGGACGGTACCGTATTGTTTGCGCCGTACAGCTTCAGCGGGCTGGCAGCGGGCTCGGAGCAGGAGACGGCAGAGGAATTGTTTACTGCAGCATTTACCACAGAATTCCTGCAGGAAGTAGATTCGGGAGGGGACTATTTTCGGTATGAGAAATATTGGGATCTGGTCAGCCGACTGGACAGCATTGACAGCAGCAATATCCCCAATCCGGCTGTATATGGAGGGGTATTGCTGCTGTATGCCCTTCTTGCGGGCCCTGTGGTCTATATAGTGCTGAAAAGGCTGGGAAGGAGAAAATACCTGTGGGGGTGCGTGGGAGTACTGTCCGTGCTGTTCTGTGGGATCCTCTTCGTGATGGGCAGCCGGACAAGGTTTAACGCCCCGTTTTTTCACTATGTCCGGGTGCTGAACCAGGAAGAAGGCTATGAGGATGAAGAAGTGCAGTTCAAGGTGCAGTCGCCCTCCAATAACGCGTACAGTGTCTATCTGAATAATGATTATACGATTATGCCGGTAGTGGAGGCCGGGGACTATTATGGGGATTATGAGTATCCGGCGGATTTTTCCAAGGAGAGCACGAAGCTGATCTATAGGGAGACGGAGAAGGAAATCCGGATGGAGAAGAACCGGGCATTCACTGAGAAATATTTTACAGCAGAGAAGACGAGAAAGCTGGACGGGGAATGGGGACTGTCCGGAAGTATTGCCTATTATGACGGGCAGCTGTCGGGAACGCTGAGAAACGATACGGGATATGACCTGGAAGATGGGATGCTGTTTTTCCAGAACCATCTTGTCTATGTGGGGAGTATGGCGGCCGGGGAGGAGAAGGATGTGGCTGATTGTGAGCAATATGCCTATGCACCTGGCTACAGTTATATGCTCCTGCGGGAATGCCTGGGCAGAGAGGAAGACTATGCCAGTGAGATTACGCCGGATTTTCTGGAAAAGGCATGGAAGGAGGCCATCCTGTCGGGAGAACTGATGAACGGCTATGACAGTGAGGAAGAAGGATGTGTCTTTGCCGGATTTGTGGAGGCGGACGCCCCGGCGTTTACAGAGGACAGCGCATACCAGCTCTATGGGATGACCATGCTTCGTACCCACGTGAATCTGCAGTTTACCGGGGAAGAGGACGGGGAAGTATGGGTATATGACCCGTTTGTGACCGGTACTGCCCAAGTGGAATCCGGAGATTACAGCAGCTATGACAATACTTATTACAGCGGGGAGGTCACTGTCACATATTCGCTTCCCAAGGGACTGGATGAGGTGGCTCTCATGTTCGACAATGAGCAGTATTATGACAGCGAGTACTATACGCCCTACAGCGGGACGGTGGAGCTGCTGAACGTGAATACGGGGAGATATGAAGCGCTTGGCAATTACGAAGGCAACGTGGGCGGCGGCGCGCAGACCGGCGTACGGGGCGAGTGGATTGCCTGGGGGATGCTCAGATCCTATGTATCGGCTGATGGAACGATCAGCGTCCGATATAAGAGAGAGGGCGCTTCCTCGGATAAGAATGAGATGCTCCCGGTGCTGAGGGCGAAGGGGAGGGCTGCCTATGCTGAGAATTAAAGATTTATGTAAACAATACGGCGGGTATCAGGCGCTGGACAGCCTGAACCTGGAGATCAGGAAAGGGGAGCTGTTCGGCTTTGTGGGACCCAACGGGGCAGGCAAGACGACGGCGATGAAGATTATGGCCGGGCTGCTGAAGGCGGATTCCGGAGAAATCTATATGGACGATATAAAACTGTTCGAGGATTATAACCGGCTGAAAGAACTGATCGGCTATATGCCGGACTTCTTTGGGGTCTATGACAATTTGAAGGTGATGGAGTATCTGGAATTCTATGGGAGCGCTTACGGAATCAGCACGGGCAGCGCCCAGAAGCTGGGAAGGGAGCTGCTCCATATGGTAGGCCTGGAAGGCAGGGAAGACCAGTTGGTAGATTCCCTATCCAGAGGAATGAAGCAGCGGCTGTGTCTGGCCCGGGCGATGATTCACGATCCCCAGTTTTTAATTCTGGACGAGCCGGCGGCCGGGCTGGATCCGAGCAGCCGGCATGAGTTCAAGGAGATACTCAAGAATCTGCAGTCCATGGGGAAGACGGTGATTATCAGTTCCCATATTTTAATGGAATTGGCGGAGATCTGCAGCAGTATCGGGATTATTGAGCATGGAAAAATCATTCTTCAAGGGAGTATTGAGGATATCCTCTCGGCAGTGGACAGCTCTAATCCGTTGATGATCCGGGTATATGACCATCTGGACCGGGCGGTTGCCATTATGAAGGAGGAACAGGCGGTCAGCCGGCTTACTGTGCAGGGCAGCAGCATCCTCACCTATTTTGATGGGGGACGGGAGGAGGAAGCCCGCCTTCTGAAGAAGCTGATAGATCAGGGAGTGCTTGTCCAGTCTTACGGGCGGGAGAAGGGAAGCTTGGAATCCCTGTTCCTGAAAATCACTGGGAGTGAGGAGGAGGTTGGCTATGAAGCTGAATCCGGTTTTTAAAAATGAAGTGAAGCTGAGCAGCCGTACGATGAAGACGTCGTGGATGGTCTTTGGCTACAATATCGTGCTTCTCGCAGTGAGTCTGTCTGTATTTTACGGAATGCTGGAGTGGGCCCATTATGGCTCCAGCGTGGAATACTCTGAGATGGTACAGATGTATATTATTACAGGGTATATGGAATTCGGCATGATTCTGATGATTATCCCGGCCATCACCGCCGGGAGCATCGCGGGGGAGAAAGAGAGGCAGACGCTGGATATTCTGCTGGCGACAAAGATGAAGCCTATATCGATCGTCATGGGCAAGTTGATGGCGTCTCTGAGCTCGGTGCTGATGCTGGCCATATCCAGCCTGCCGGTACTCTCCATTGTATTCGTATACGGAGGAGTGGGCATCAAGGAGCTGCTTGCCTTCGTGATGATCCTCTGTGTATCTGCCGTATTTGTGGGAAGCATCGGTATCTACTTCTCTGCCTTGTGCAAGAAGACGACAACGGCGACGGTAGCTTCTTATCTGATGACCGTCTTTCTGCTGGCGGGTACTTATGTGATTGAATCTGCGGTCTTGCGGGCGAGTGAGGTACAGATTGCCGCTTTGGCGGCGGGAGATGAGCTCTATGCCAGTGTGGGGAAGATGATTTATTTGCTGCTGCTGAATCCGGCAGTGACTTTCTACGGACTAATCAGCGGGCAGGCAGGTTCCACCGACGCTATCTGGTCAATATACAGATCCTTTGGTGTGCGTGTGCAGGGATTCGGTATGGAATATTGGATGCTGATCAGTGTTTGCCTGCAGCTTCTTCTGTCAGGACTGCTGATCTGGCTGGCTTCCAGGAAGATAGACCCCCTTCGCTGAGGCGTCATGGAAAAGATGATTGACACCGGGGATTTTTTTTGCTAGCATAAGTAAAATACAATAATGCCGGTGGATTGTGGGAGCGGGCAGCACGGAACAATCTGTTGGCATTATAGTTGGGGCTTTTGCCCCAACAACATACAATCTTTGCCGCGCAAAGTGCGCCGGCAGAGCGGAGGTCCATATATGGATGTCTGGAGGGTACAAGATTACAGGAAAGAGAGGACGAATGGAATGGGTACAATTATTGGCGAAGGTATAACATTTGACGATGTGCTTTTGGTTCCGTCTTATTCGGAGGTCATTCCGAATCAGGTGGATCTGACCACTTATTTGACCAAGGATATTAAGCTGAATATTCCGATGATGAGCGCCGGCATGGATACGGTTACCGAACACCGTATGGCTATCGCTATGGCGAGGCAGGGGGGGATCGGCATTATCCATAAGAATATGTCGATTGAGCAACAGGCAGAAGAGGTAGATAAGGTAAAGCGGTCGGAGAATGGCGTTATCACGGATCCGTTCTATTTGTCTCCTGAGCATACACTGGCAGATGCCAACGAGTTAATGGCGAAGTTCCGCATTTCCGGAGTACCGATTACGGAAGGACGCAGACTTGTGGGGATTATCACGAACCGCGATCTGAAGTTCGAGACGGATTTCACGAAGAAGATTAAGGAGAGCATGACGTCGGAAGGCTTGATTACCGCCAAGGAAGGCATTACGCTGGAGGAGGCCAAGAAGATTCTGGCTAAGGCGCGTAAGGAGAAGCTTCCCATCGTGGATGATGACTTTAATCTGAAGGGGTTAATTACCATCAAAGATATTGAGAAGCAGATCAAATATCCTCTCTCGGCCAAGGACGCCCAAGGAAGGCTGCTGTGCGGCGCGGGCGTGGGCATTACGGCTAATGTGATGGAGAGGGTAGAGGCCCTTGTGAATGCGCGGGTAGACGTCATTGTCCTGGATTCTGCCCATGGCCATTCCGTGAACGTGCTGAACTGCGTGAAGATGATCAAAGAGAAGTATCCGGATCTGGCTGTCATCGCAGGCAATGTGGCCACAGGTGAAGGAACGAGAGACCTGATTGAGGCGGGCGCCGATGCTATCAAGGTTGGAATTGGTCCTGGTTCTATCTGTACGACCCGGGTAGTGGCAGGCATCGGCGTTCCCCAGATTACAGCGGTAATGAACTGTTATGACGTGGCTAAGGAATATGGGATTCCGATTATCGCGGACGGCGGCATTAAGTACTCCGGCGATATGACGAAGGCGATCGCTGCAGGGGCGAATGTGTGCATGATGGGAAGCATCTTCGCCGGCTGTGATGAGAGCCCTGGAGATTATGAGCTGTATCAGGGAAGAAAATACAAAGTATATCGGGGAATGGGATCGATTGCGGCGATGGAGAACGGCAGCAAAGACCGCTATTTCCAGGATGACGCGAAGAAACTGGTACCTGAAGGAGTGGAAGGCCGCGTGGCTTATAAGGGAACCGTGGAAGATACGGTATTCCAGCTGATCGGCGGACTTCGGGCAGGAATGGGTTACTGCGGCACGAAGACGGTAGAAGAACTGAAGACAAACGGTAAATTTGTGAAGATCTCTTCGGCTGCGCTGAAAGAGAGCCATCCTCACGATATACATATTACGAAGGAAGCACCGAATTATAGCATCGAGGAGTAGAGACATCTGGGCAGGCTTGTTGAACTGTGACATCTGTGCGCCGTAATATTCGCAAAGAAGAGGAAGATGGAGGTTATATGGAACAAAGTCTTTTTTATGCAACGGCAGGGCTGCTTGCGCTGGTGGCAGTGTTCTGGATCGGCAACTTGCTTGTGCTTGGCAGACGTCAGCGTCCGTCTCTTTGGCTTAGCAGGGGCGTCTATATATGCGGGATCCTGTGCGTGGTGTGCAGCGGGGTACGGTCAGTGCTTGTATATCAACAGTACAAGGGTATGTTCGTTCTGGCTCATATCATTGTGCTGGGCTGCATCCTCACGGCGTTCGTCCGCTGGGAGAGCGGCAGAGACAGCAGTGATGAGAAGGACGGCGAGGGGCAAAACTGCCGCAGTGACGGGAAGATATAAAACACAATACAGAATCTTTTGCCAAGGCAGCGAGCCTTGAGACGCTGCCGGATAAGCGCGGCGCAAGGACGGCAGCCTTGGCATGACAAGATAGAGGCGGGAGCCGGGAAAATGATTTCCCGGCTCCCGCCTCTATAGATGTAAGCGGATTTGTCAGACAACGATTACATCCCGCCTCCCCATCCGCGCCACTGCTCTGCAATGCCTTCGTGAGAAGCGTCGTCTTCTTCTCTGGCTGAAGGAGGAGTACCGGAAGCTTCCTGGAGCTTGTTCAACAGTTCGGACAGCTCCTCTTCGCTGAGATTTTGCCGAAGTTTGGCGATGGTATCGTCCAGATCTTTCTTGGCGCCGCGAACGGAGGCCTTCGCCCACTGGGCCTGCTGCAGCTCTGCCTTCTCGCGCAGCCTTCTGGAATATTCGAATTTATCTATAGGGGGAGAGGCCGGGATGCCGGCTGTCACTCCGATCAGCGCAAGCACCAGCTTCAAGGCGACAAGCGCGCCTCCGACGCTGTTATACTCTGTATGGACGCCAGTCAGGTACGCGGCTGAGAATACTGGGTAATATAGAATATTACATGCCGCATACAATCCAAATAGAAGAAAGGCGCAGATACAGCCCGCCAGATTCGTCCAGCCGGAAGGCTTCCTGAGGCAGACAATACAGCCGGCCAGCAGGACGATACAGAAGAACCCCTCCGCTAGGAAAGGGGCGCTGAGCAGGGAAAATTGTCCGTCTAAAATGAGACTGCGCAGCAAGTATCCCTGCCCGGCGAGAATCAGGAGAAAACAGACGATGGAGACGCCGACTTTGGCTTTAGAAGGCTGAGAAACTTGCACTGTCATAAGTATACACATCCTTTCTGTTGATAGGGTGGCTGGAATGCTGTGCCTGCGCCGCGCGGGCATAGCGTGATTCGGGACTTCTGACCCTGGTATTATGATATGCTGCAAATGTAAAATCATATGCGGAAAATTGTCTATTATTTCTTCTTTTACATCAGTGTAACATAAAGAAATGGGCAGGTCAACGAAAAATAGATGTAATAGGGTCATAAAATTGTGCAAAATATCAAATATTAAGTTTTAAAATATTGAATGATTAGCAAAAATTAACTATAATAGTATTATATATCAGAGAGAAGGAGGGGCGCATATGGAGATCAATCCGGTTCATGTGGCATATGCGGTAACAGTGATAGGGATGGCGTTTTGCTTTGTGCTTTCCAAGCAGCAGAAGAAGGACATACGCCGGGAATGTGATGGATTCGCGGCTGCTTTTGCGAAGTTATCGAATTATATCTGCCCGAATAAATTAGATAAAGAGAAGGATGCGCTGGCTTATCGCAGATTAGAAAACGGGGGCATCCAGGTCCTGCCCATGGAAGATCAGCCTGAGACAATTCGGGCAATTGTGAAAAGGGCCAATACCGGACGGTCTGTGAAGCTGTTCGCGGAGCTGTCGGCGGCAGCAGACAGGGTTACAAAGGAGGCGGGGTTTCATCGGATGAAAAAATATCAGTATTCTGACCCGATTAACCGTATTCTGTATATGACCCATACCTTCCTCGTTGGATGTGAGAATCCAGACACCATCAGCACAGAAGACCGGAAACATGATTTCGACAGCTTCCTGTATGACCAGGTGCAGCACAGAATGGAACTGCTGCGGAGGATCAGCCGGGATATGGAACGGGAATATCAGGATCTGAACCGGTTATATGCAGACGAGATGAGAGAACAGGAATTGAGAGAGCAAAAAGAAAGGAGGAAGTAACAGACGGCAATTTAGAAAATTGGGAAAATTATGCAAAACAGAGAAGCATTTTACATAATTTGGGAAAATAAATATACAAAACGATGAAAATAATATAAAATACCCATTTATTTTTGGTGAAAATAGTGTTAAAATACTGTTAAGGAAGGATAAAAATCCATAAAGTTTATGGTTGGTCCGCACCTTAAAATCCAAAATAAAGGAGGGTATCTACATGAGTGAAAATCAAAGATCCACGCAAAACATTCCAGAACCGGAAAATTTCAACAGCGGGAAATTTCCGCTGAAGAAGAGGGAACTGGGAGGAATTCAGCCGTTTATCAAGCTGGGGCCGTTTAACCTCAGGATTCCCCTCATCCACCATGAGTGGTCATGGACAGAGATGCTTGCGGCGTTTTTCCTTGGCGTAGCCTGCCTTGGGGCCGGAACGGCAACCACGATGACAACCTATGGGCTGGATGAGGCGTCTAATATCGCGGCCCTTGGCCTGACAGAGAACGGCGCTTTCCTGATGAGCCTGACCTTCGGCATCTTGAATGCCTGCTGCTATTATCTGCCGGCCTTGCTTGGAGACCCGGTGGTTCCCGGATGGATCACTCCGGCGCTGCCCCTGACGCTGAGTTATCTGGGACAGTGGGAGCTTCCCAATTACGCGACAGGCAATGTGGACCGCATCTACGCGATGATTGCCCTGCAGATGCTGGTAGCTTTGTTCTTCCTGCTTATGGGCGCTACCGGTATTGGCAGAAAGCTGGTGGACATCGTACCGATGTCTATCAAAGCGGGAATTGTGCTTGGGGCCGGGGTGACAGCCGGCATCAATGTATTCGAGGCCAGAATGCCAACGGCGCCGATCACGGTGTGCATCGCAGTGCTGATGTCCTATTTCTTCCTGTTTAACCCTTCGTTCGCGCGGGCATCTAAGAAGAATAAGTGGCTGAATCTTATCCGCAACCAAGGCGTTGTACCCGCGCAGATTTTCGCGATTGTGCTGGCCCCGTTCCTGATCGGCGAGATAGCCGTCCCTGAGATTCAATGGGGAATCACGCCGTTTTCCATTGGATTTGTGCTGGAACACTTTACAATCTTCGGCCTTGGATTCCCGGCAGCAGAATTCTTCGTCTCGGCGATCCCCATGGCTTTTACTGTGTACATTATCGCGTTTTCTGATTTCGTTCTGGCGAAGGAAGTAGTTGCTGAAGCTACGGCGACAAGGCCGGATGAGACGGTGATTTTTGACGCCGGACGTTCCAATCTGGTGAGCTTCCTGCGCAATGGGATCATGTCTTTGTTTGCCCCGTGGGTACCCCTATGCGGACCGTTGTGGGCATCTGGACTGCTGACGATCACAGAGCGGTATAAGAGAGGATACAAGACGCTTCACAGCTACTGGGACGGGGTGTGTACGTTCCGCGCGGCTACTGTCATCGCAGTGCTGATTTTGCCGCTGGTGACGCTGATTCGTCCGGCATTTGCGATTTTCTTCGGAATTACCATGGGCGTCCAGGCATTTGCCTGCGGCAATATCGGCATGAGAATGTGTTCCACTGCCAACGAGAGAGGCATCGCCTGCATCATCGCCAGTGCTCTGTGTTTCTTCACGCCGGGGCAGGCATTGTTGGTAGGTATTATCGTCTGGGCGGTCGTCGAAGGCAGCGAATTGTTCCTGAAGAACAAAGAAGAAGCAGCATAATTGCAGCAGATATGCGGAGGGCGGCGGCTGGCCGCCCTCCTCTTCTTGATCCGTTGAGAAATCGTCCAATTGCTAATACAAAGATAAATTTTGTAATAATAATATATATAAAACAGAAATAATTGGAATAATATAAAAAATTATTTGATTTAGCAGAAAAATGTGATAAAATAATGCTGAGACGGGACTCGTTAAATTGAAGGAGGTTATAGTATTGAAAGAACTGATGATTAAACCGAGCATATATAAGTATGCGACAGCGAAAGAATTCGCGGAGGATTTCAAGATCGGAAAAGGCGATCTGGTGATCACCAACGAATACATCTATAATCCGTATTTCGGAGAGCTGAATCTGGGATGCGACACGATCTTCCAGGAGAAATATGGGGCCGGGGAGCCGTCCGACGACATGGCTGAGGCCATCTATAGGGATATCAAGGGGGATTATAAACGTATTATCGCCATCGGAGGAGGAACGGTCATTGATATTTCCAAGCTGTTTGCCCTGAAGCATGTATCTCCGATTCTGGATCTGTACGACGGCAAGCTTCCGGTTGTGAAGGACAAGGAATTGGTGTTGGTGCCGACTACCTGCGGAACAGGAAGCGAAGTGACCAACATTGCCATCTTGGCGCTGAACAGCCGGGGGACGAAGAAGGGACTGGCATCTGATGAGATGTATGCTGACAGTGCCGTGTTAGTGCCGGAGCTTCTGAAGGGACTGCCGTTCCAGGTATTTGCCACCAGCTCGATTGACGCATTAGTGCATGCGGTAGAGTCCAGCCTGTCTCCGAAGGGGAATGAGATGACCAGACTGTTTGGATACAAGGCGATTGAGATGATCTTAAACGGCTACAAGAAAATTGTAGCAGAGGGGAAGGAAGCAAGGATCCCGCTGCTGCCAGATTTTCTAACAGCCAGCACCTTTGCGGGAATCGCTTTCGGAAACGCGGGCTGCGCGGCAGTCCACGCTCTCAGCTATCCGTTGGGAGCTACATACCACGTACCCCACGGAGAGTCTAATTATGCTATGTTCACCGGTGTGCTGAATAACTATATGGAAATCAAGTCGGACGGGGAGATTGCGAAGCTGAATCAGTTCATTGCGGATATACTGGAAGTGCCGGCGGAGAATGTCTATGGAGCGCTGGAAGATCTGCTGAATAATCTGATCCAGAAGAAGCCGCTGCATGAATATGGGGTTACCCAGCAGGATCTGATTGACTTTACAGAGTCTGTCATGGTGAACCAAGGGAGGCTGATGGCCAACAATTTCGTAGAGCTGGACAAAGACCGGGTATATAAGATTTACAAAGAACTGTACTAAGGAATCAAACGCAGCCTAAGCGATAAATGATGAGACAGAATTGTGACGTGCCTGCCGGCATTTGCCGGAGGCACGTCATTTGTCCGTTGTCTGCGGCAAATTTAAGAAAAAAGTCATAAATTGCGAGGAAAACCTTTACAATTTGTACTTATAATTGCTTTAAGATAATCTTAGGATCGAAAAATACCAGACGGATTGTTTGGCATTTTGTGTTCCTAAGCAGATGATGCGCAAGGGGACAATGGGGGAGTACAAGAAGATGGATTCCTATGGAAGGGACAGAAGAAACAGGGGCAGAAGAGATGCAGACGGCAGAAGAAGCGGGGATCACGGGAGAACAGACTGGGATAACAGAAGAAGAGACCGCCGAATCCAAGACACGAGAAGACAGGGGAGACGCAGGGAAGATAAGCGAAAAAGACAGCGGGGAGGAAGAAAATCTTCTCTGGGAGTGATTGGAAGACTTATTAAGGGAATGATATATGTACTCATAGCCGCCATTGCCTTTGCCGTTATATGGTTTCCCGGGAGATGGCTCTTACAGGACGTGCTGGGGCTGGGTACAGGGGAAGCCACCTTGCTGGTGTCCGCCCCCGCATATGATGTGCAGCTTCTCACCCCTAACGAATACTCCAGGCCGCAGCTGGCTACGGAGGAGATACAGGGAATTGTGCTGCACTATACGGCGAATCCGGGAACCAGCGCCCAGAACAACCGGGACTATTTTGAGGGGCTGAAGGACAGCCATATTACGTATGCCAGCAGCCATTTTATTGTGGGACTGGAAGGTGAAATTATCCAGTGCATTCCCACAAGCGAACAGGCATATGCCTCTAATACGAGAAATCCTGATACCATCTCGATTGAGACGTGCTATATCAATGAGGACGGATCCTATGAGCAGGCCACCTATGATTCTATGGTGCACTTGACTGCCTGGCTGATGGGAAAATTCAACCTGAAATTGGATGATGTCATCCGCCATTACGATGTGACCGGCAAAGCATGTCCCCTGTACTTTGTGGACCATGAAGACGCGTGGGAACAGTTTCTCGCTGATGTGGCGGATTACATAGAGGCTAACGGGGAGAAGCCTACCTGATCCAGGAACAATCCGCATGGGTCGGCCGGAGGGCTGGCGGTCATGGGATCGTCGGGGGAGAGAATCCGCCCGATATCCTCGATGGGACGCCTGCCAAGTCCGATATCCAGCAAGGTGGAGGCGATCATGCGGGCCATGTTGTGGAGAAAATCGTTGGCGGTCATTGTAATCTGGATTTCCTGGGCATCACCGTAGATATCAAGGGAGATCAGCTCCTTGACAGTGGATTTGTTTTTCTTTGCTGTGGAGAAAGAGCGGAAGTCGCGGCGGCCGGTCAGCTGCGCGGCGGCCGCTTTCATTTTGTCAATATCCGGGACTTTGAAGCAGTAATAGGTGTATTTGCGTTCGAAGACGCTGGGAACCTCCCCCACAGCGACGCGGTACAGATAAGTCCTGGATGTGGCGTTTAATGAAGCGCGAAAGCGCGGCGGCATTTCTTGGGCTTCCAGGACCGCGATGTCCATAGGGAGGTAGCGGTTCAGATAGCGCTTGAGGCTTTCTGGGGAGTCCTCACAGTCCAGATTGGCACTGATTGCCTGGGCGTAAGCGTGAACGCCCGTCTCTGTGCGGGAACCGCAGGAGATTTCCGGCTCCTGTCCGGTTTTCTTCTTCAGCACTTCTTTGATTTTGTTCTCAATGGTGTTGGCGGATTCTTCTTTGCCGAGGCGGGTCCATCCGCTGTAGCGGGAACCGTCGTATTCCAGTATCAATTTATAATTTTTCATAAATGTTATCATCCTTCCTGCCGGCAGCTTCTGTGCGCGCGGCGTATCTGTATTCTTCTATGGCGTCTGCCGGGCGCAGGATTGAAGCGCGGGGAGAATATCTGCCGGAATGCGCAGATTCCCGAAGCCGCAGCCCATGTCCTGGCCCGGCTTGTTGTCTCCGTGGAAATCCGATCCGCCGGAGAGGGCCAGACCATACCTCCTGGCCCAGGCAAGAACCTGCTGCTCGTCAGCGGAAGAATAAGTGGCGTAATAGGCTTCTATGCCGTCCAGCCCTGCCTCTTTCATCTGCCCGATCAGAGACTCCAGCTGGGGACGAGGAAGATGACAGAGCATCGGGTGGGCAAATACCGCCGTGCCCGAGGCATCCTTGATCAGACGAATGCCGTCGATGGGAGTCACTTTCTCCCGAGGTACATAGTAGGGGCAGGAATCCCCGATATACTTATCAAAAGCTTCCTGCCTTGTGCGGATGAAGCCTTTTTCCAGCATGGCGTCGGCAAAATGAGCTCTGGTGAGCACAGCGTCTCCATATTTCTGACGAAGTTCTTCTATCTGAATAGGAAATCCGGCCTTGGTGAGGAGACGGGCCATTTTCTCATTGCGCGCGTCCCGAGAGCTGCAGAAGTCTCTCAGCCTGCTTACAAAAGAAGGTTTGTGGTAGTCGAGAAACAATCCCAGGATGTGTACGTCCTTCCCCGCGTATTCCGTAGACAGCTCAATGCCTGGGATACAGAGCACCGGCTTGTCCTTGGCGTAGGTGACGGCGGTATCCAGGCCGGATACGGTATCATGGTCGGTTAAGGCGAAGGCATACAGCTGCTTGCTCACAGCGTAGTCCACAAGCTGCCTGGGGGTGAAGGTGCCGTCAGATTCGGCGGAGTGGACGTGCAGATCCACATAGAGATGGCGGGAAGAGGTAGCTGCTCCTCCCCAAGTTGTATCAGCCATAAAAAATCCTTTCTGAAAGGAAAGGCTTCTTCAGCGTTTCCTTTAAATTCTTTGTTCGGTTAGATATGTCCGCTGACGCGGGCCGCCGTGACGTTCGTCACAATCATCATAGGCAACAGCTTTGCCTTCCGGCTTCACTGTTCGTTACTATTCACAGCCATACCACCCACATTCGCACCCGTCGCCTCTTCGAGGCTTCTGTCTCGCGCTTTGCGGCGCTAAGGCTGCTTATGTGAATAGTAACCACTGTTACCATCATAGCACAGATGACAAAGAAAGTCATTGCCTAATAGCGCCGTCCTATGGTAGGATAATATAGAAAATGTCATGATATTTTTGCTATGGCGTTTCCTGCGCTGATTTTTGCCGCGCAAAGCGCAAGACTTTCCTTGCGAAAATCGTGCGCATTCCCTGGAAGAATTCGAATGAAGGAGAATAGACATATGACAATGGAAAGAACGACGTTTCAAGGATCTGGCGAATATGTGGCATCGGAGGAGCTCATGTCCGCAGTTAATATCGCGATTCAGCTGAAGAAGCCCCTTCTGATCAAGGGGGAGCCTGGGACAGGCAAGACGATGCTGGCCGAGGCAATCTCCAAGTCTCTCGGCAAGGAGCTGATTATCTGGAATATCAAGTCTACGACCAAGGCCCAGGACGGCCTGTACGTGTATGACACGATTCAGCGCCTCTATGACAGCCAGTTCGGGGAAGCGGGCGTGGACGACATTGCCCACTATATCAAGCTGGGTAAACTGGGTGAGGCATTCAAGGCAGACAGCCAGGTTGTCCTGCTGATTGATGAGATTGACAAGGCGGATCTGGAATTCCCTAACGATCTTCTGTGGGAGTTGGACAAGATGGAATTCTATATCCACGAGACGAAGGAGACGGTGAAGGCGAAGGAAAGGCCGATCGTGATTATTACATCCAACGCGGAGAAGGAACTCCCGGACGCATTTCTGCGCCGGTGTATTTTTCATTATATCGACTTCCCGGGCCCAGAGCTGATGGAAGAGATTGTGAAGGTTCACTTTGACCGCCTGGAGGAGAATCTCCTGAAACAGGCGATGGATACGTTCTACTGGCTGCGTGGCATCCGGGATATCCGCAAGAAGCCCAGCACTTCCGAACTGATTGACTGGATACGGGCACTGCAGCTTGGCGGGATCGCTCCTGAGAAAATTCGCCAGGAGCTTCCTTTTATCGGAGTTCTGCTGAAGAAAGACGAGGATTTGAATGAGCTGAAGAAGCGCAGATAAAGGGGAGAGCAGATGATTATATGTTTACTCCATTTTTCTATATATTGAAGGCTAAGGGCATAGAAGTATCGCTGACAGAGTGGGTAACGCTGATGGAAGCGCTGGATAAGGGGCTTAGCAATTCCAGCCTGACCGATTTCTATTATATGGGCCGGATGATCCTTGTGAAGAGCGAGACGGATTTTGACAAATATGACCGGGCCTTCCAGGAATATTTTCAGGGAGTGCATTCAGAGGATGAGATACCGCCCCAGATCATGGAATGGCTGGATGCCGGCGGCGATGATGAGGAGCGGATGTGGGACGAGGATGAGAATGACTCCCTCTGGACGAAGAAAGAGCACAGCGATGATCCGGACCAGGTACGCCGTAAGCTTAAGGAGCGCCTGGAAGAACAGCATACCCAGCATGACGGGGGCAATTACTGGATCGGCCGGCGGGGCGGTTCTACCTTCGGCAATGCCGGAAGGACGCCCGGGGGCATCCGCATCAACGGAAGGACTGGCATGCGCAGCGCGTTTCAGGTGATCGGAGAAGAGCGGTACCGGGATTTCCGCCTGGACAAGGCGCTGAATACCCGGCAGTTTGAGGTGGCCTTCCGCAGGCTGCGGCAATTCTCCGCCCGGCTGGATGTGCCGAGGACGGAGCTGGATTTGGACAAGACGATTGACTCCACATGCAGCAACGGGGGATATCTGAAGCTGGAGTTTGACAAGCCCCGGAAGAACACGGTGAAGCTTTTGCTGCTCTTTGACTCCGGCGGGACGATGATGCCCTTCAGCTCTCTGTGCAACAACCTGTTCAAGGCGGTGGACAAGGCCAACCACTTCAAGGATGTGAAGATCTACTATTTTCACAACTGTGTCTACAACAAGCTGTACAACACGCCGGAGTGTGAGAACGGGGACTGGATTGATACAGAGTGGGTATTCAAGAACCTGGATAGCGATTACCGGGTGATCTTTGTAGGGGACGCCCAGATGGCCCATGAGGAGCTGCTGGGAGTGAACGGCAATTACCGGGCGGGTAACGGTGGGCTTCCCGGTATTGAGTGGCTGCGCCTCTTCCAGAGGAAGTATAAGAAGGCGGTGTGGCTGAATCCCAGGAAACATGATAATGTGGCGGCGCTGGAATGGCTGGAATCCGAGCTGTTAATCAGTGAGATTTTTCCGATGTATAAGCTGTCGGTACAGGGGCTGAAAGAGGCGCTGAACAAGCTGATGGTGAGCAGATAAGTAAGGGGCCTATCCAGGAAGCAGGCTGAGCAGGCCAAGAAACGACGATAGGAGAGGGGCGCCGGAGGTACGGAATGATTGAAATTCGTTCCGTACCTCCGGCGTTCTTTTTTTGTCCATGCCCACATATATTAGGGTAAAGAGGTGGAGACATGGACAAGGAAAAGGAGATTTTGCGTCTGTTCCCGGAGAGCATACGGGAGAGGATGCGCACAGCGGGGCTGGATTATGAAAATATTCGGGAGATCCGTTTGAGGGCAGGAAAACCCATCCTGATCGAGGGGATGAGAAAACGGTATTACCTGTCCAAGAACGGACAGTTAACTGCCCGGCCGCAGCAGGCATACATAGCGGCCAGGGATGAGGTGGCGGAATTCATGGAATATGCGGGAAGCTATTCCCTGTACGCCTATGAGGAAGAGCTGCGGGAGGGGTTCCTCACTGTGGAGGGAGGGCACCGGGTAGGGGTCGCGGGAAAGGTGATCCTAGATGGGGGAAAGATGCAGGGGCTGAAATATATGACGTCGGTGAACCTGCGCATTTCCCACGAGGTGAAAGGCTGCGCCGCCCATCTGCTGCCTCTTCTGAAGGAAAAAGGTCAGTTTGTCAACACTCTTATTGTATCGCCCCCAGGCTGCGGCAAGACGACGCTGCTTCGGGATCTCGTACGCTTGCTGGCGTCGGGGGAAGAACCCGGCGGCTATACGGTGGGTGTGGTGGATGAGAGAGGGGAAGTGGGCGGCTCCTACATGGGAGTGCCGACGAAGGATTTGGGAATGATGAGCGACGTGCTGGACGGC
>CALWRT010000018.1 GCA_944384015.1 uncultured Lachnospiraceae bacterium
GACACCTCTATTGTAGCGGAAAGGTGATTTTTTGTATAACCTTCTGTCTCCACCCGCACAGCAGGTGGATTTTAGTCTCAAATAAATGCACACTGCGCATTTATTTTCAACAGGCTAAAGCCTAATAAAAAGAGGAGAGGCGAAACAATCCGCTTGCTTCGCCCCTCCTGGGGTGCCTGACGCCCGCTGCCGATCCTGCCCGTATTGGCGCAGCTGTCAGGCTTCCCTTTTTTCTTCGTGGTATTCCTTCTCTGTATTTACGCTCCAGATATTGCTCTTATCCTTTTTCCCGCTCAGAATATTCTTCACGGTCTCAAAAGACGTCACCATCGAATGATCTATATTGTTGTACCGGTGCTGCCCGTTCCTACCCACACAGTAGAGATTATCCACGGTATTCAGCCAGGCGACCAGCTTGTCCATATCTTTATAGGTGTCAAAGTAAGCCGGATACGCCTTCTTGACCTTCTCCATGTGATAGTCCAGTACGTCCTTACGGCTGTCAATCAGCCCCATTTTCACCATCTCTCCGATGGCGAATTCCGCGAACTGATCCTCCGTCATATTCCAGTATTCATCGTTCTCGTACACGAAATATTCCAGGCCTACCCACACCGTGTGCTCCAGATCCTCTACCATATAAGGGGACCAGTTATTGTAGATCTGAAAACGGCCCAGCTTCACCGTGCGGTCGTGGACATATACCCAGTTGTCAGGGACAATATCGCCGACCGTCTGAATCTTTGTTAGATTCTTCAAATTCAGCTTCGGAACCAATACGCCCAGCGTCATATAATCCCTGTAGGGCAGTCCGGCCGCGATCTGAGCCACTTCCTTTGGTACATCCTCCATGCCAGCCACCAGATCCTTCACCGGCATCGAAGAGATAACGATATCAGCCTCTGCGGTAACGCGCTCGCCTTCCTTCTCATAGGTGACTGCCGTGACCTGGTTGTCGGCCCCTCTCGTAAAAGCCACTGCCTTGCATCCCTTGAGAATTTTGCCTCCCAGCTTCTCCACTTCCGCCGCCGTCACGTCCCACAGCTGCCCGGGGCCGAGCTTCGGATATTGGAACGACTCGATGAGGGATGTCTCCACATGACGGTTTTTCTTGCCTGGCAGCAGCTTGCCGAACATGTCCTGAATAATGGCGAGCACCGACAGTCCCTTGGCCCGCTGCGCTCCCCAGCTGGGATCAATCTCGCTGGGATGTCTTCCCCACAGGTTCTCCGTATAATTTTCAAAAAACATGGAATATAATTTCTTGCCAAAACGGTTGATGTAGAAATCCTCCAAGGAGTTCTCTTTCCTTTTAAAGATTGTCGCCTTCAAATAGCTGAAGCCCGCTATAATCGTCGTGCCAAGGCCCATATTCTTAAACGTATCCCACTTCAGCGTAATGGGGTAGTCAAAAAATTTCCTGTCAAAGTAAATGCGGGACACACGATTTCGCGTCAGCATAACCCGGTCTTCCTTCTCCGGATCCGGTCCCCCTTTCGCAAGTTCTACACTGCGGTGCAGATAAATATCATCCCAGGCCGGCGCTCCCTGGCGGGGAAGCATCTCATTCCACCATTCATTGACTTCCGGAACTTTGGAAAAGAACCGGTGTCCTCCCATATCCATGCGGTTCCCTTTATATCTGACAGTCTTAGAGATTCCGCCCATTTCCTGGCTCTCCTCCAAGACTGTAACATCCATCTCCTGTGATTTCTTCAACAGCTCATAGGCTGCCGTCAAACCTGCAGGCCCTGCGCCAATTACGATTACCTTCTTCATCTTCCAAAAAGCCTCCTCGGAATTTCCTCTTAAAGGTCATGTGCGGAACATCCGGCAGCCGCCGCATACTTGCACCATACACAATCCCCGGCATATAGCCACATTCATCCCATTTTTATATCATACAATAACCGTCGCGCTTAATCAAGGCCTTTTCCAGACAAATTGTGCCGCAGCGCGCTGTGGGCACAGCTTCGCAGACGGCTCGGTCTGAACTGCCCCACAGCCCCGTCCTATGTCCTGACCCAGCCTATGCGCTGACATGGCCTGCATCCAAAAGAATGGCACCTTCCGGCATCCAAACAACATATATTGTAGTAAGGCAAATGCCTTATTCATTATGATATAGATATAAAGGAGAATCAACATGGGTTTAAACAATTCCAATAAAGTTATCAGCTCTGACCGGATCGACTGTTCCGGCTCTTTAAAAGTAACGCTTGCTCTGGCTGCCTCCCCGGACATCAGCAGCAATCCAACCGATATCGTCCTGATCCTGGACCGGTCAGGGAGTATGGCCGGAAGTCCTCTTGCCAATATGAAAAGCGGGGCCAAGAAGTTTATCGACATCATCGATGAGGCCACCGACAGCTCGGCAGACGGCCATATCGGCTCCGGCAGCCGCATCGGGATCGTCAGCTTCGCTGACACCGCCGTCCAGAACACCCAGCTCATCACATCCGTGGACGACCTGAAAAGCGCTGTGGACAGCCTGACGGCAGGCGGTTCCACCAACCACGCCGACGCATTCACGAAAGCCGCTGAACTCTTCGATCCATCCTCGTCCAACGCCAGGGTGATGGTGATGTTTACCGACGGCAAGACGACGTCCGGCCCCAATCCTTCCCCCATCGCGGCGGCTGCCCGGGCGTCCGGCGTTATCATCTATTGTATCGGCCTCGTAGGCTCAGATGGGATCGATCCGGCTGTCCTCAACGACTGGGCGACGGATCCCGATGCCTCTCACGTGGCAATTACACCGGATGATGGAGATCTGGAAGATTTGTTCGCGGATTTGGCGGCGAATATTTCTAAGCCGGGGGCGACCAATATTGTCATCGACGAGGTGTTGAATTCTGACTTTATCATCACCAATGTCCTCATGCCCACGAAAGGCGCCGCCACAATCCTGAGCCCCACAGAACTCAAATGGACCATTGATAAGCTGGGCACAACCGCCAACGAAGGAGCCACCCTGGAATTTTTCATCCAGCATACAGCCGGCACTTCCGGCACGAAACAGGTCAATGCTTCCATCACTTATACTGACTCGGAAAATAACCAGGCAGTCTTCCCCACGCCGTCTGTCCAGGTGGACTGCGGAATCGTGGTGAATCCCGAGCCCTGCCCTATCCCCGTCAATATACCGATCGCAGGCTGCCAGGACTCCCTCGTCTTCGACGCCGGAGATGTCCATCTGGAATCCCTCGGCCGGATCCTGCAGCTGAACGTCAGCCTGAAAAACGTGTGCCCGAACAAGCGGGTCGCCCTCGCCGTCATCCTAACAGAGGTAGACTCCCAGGGCACCGAGTATCCAAGAGGAATGAAGACGGTCACCATTCCGGCGCATAGCTCCCCTTCCTGCCAGGATATACTAGTAAAATGCATCAAATTCATACTTCCAGAAGATTTGAGCGTGTCAGGAGGAATCCCCAACTCCATGTGCAGCACGCGCAACTTCAAAGCGAGGATCTTTGCCCACACGATCGACACCGAATTCCGCTGCTGCGATTCCACTATAACATTCTAAACCTATACCATTTGCAATCCAAGAGTATTCAAGGTATAATGACTGCAGAGCAGTCATGATACCTTGCGCATACCGGGCTGCGCGTCCACCGCGCAGGATCGGGCGCTTAAAAATATCTGGCCGCTTCCGGCCACGATATAATGACTGCAGAGCAGCAGTCCTATTACTAGCTGTTGGATTATAAATATTTGGAGGTTTTCGCATCATGCCAGAAAATACAAATGCGATTGAGCTTACCATCTTGATGCCCTGTCTGAATGAGGCAGAGACGTTGGAGGTATGCATAAAAAAAGCTTTTCATTTCCTGGAGGAATATAACGTGAACGGAGAAGTGCTCATCGCTGACAACGGCAGCACAGACGGTTCCCAGGAAATCGCCCGCCGCTGCGGCGCTAGAGTCGTAGATGTTCCTGTCAAAGGCTACGGCGCCGCCCTCATGGGCGGCTGCGACGCTGCCTTGGGCAAATATGTCATCATGGGAGACGCGGACGACAGTTATGATTTTCTTCACCTGATGCCGTTTCTGGACAAGCTGAGGGAAGGATATGATCTCGTGATGGGCAATCGGTTCAAAGGAGGGATCGCCCCAGGGGCCATGCCCCCTCTGCACCGTTATATCGGCAATCCGGTGCTCTCTTTCATCGGCCGTCTCTTCTATCCCAGTGATATCGGGGATTTCCACTGCGGCTTAAGAGGCTATAACCGGGAGGCAGTACAGGGACTGGATCTGCAGACAACAGGCATGGAGTACGCCAGTGAGATGGTAGTCAAGGCAACCCTCATGCATCTGAAGATGACCGAGGTGCCCACCACCCTCTCGCCGGACGGACGATCCAGAGCTCCGCACCTGCGCAGCTTTCGGGACGGCTGGAGGCACTTGAAATTTCTTCTGATGCACAGCCCGAAATGGCTCTTCCTATACCCCGGCGTCGTGCTCTTTGTACTGGGACTCGTGCTGATCGCCGCCCTCCTGCCCGGTCCGCTTTCCATCGGCTCTGTCACCTTCGACATCCATACCATGCTGGCCGGTTCCGGCTGCATGATCTTGGGAGCGCAGATGATTATGTTCTCTCTGTATACCAACGCCTATGCGAAAGTATCCCGGTTCATCCCGGTCACCGAGAAGACCGACAGCTTTCTGGAGAAGGTCACGACGGAGAAAGGGGCGCTTCTTGGTTTCCTCCTTGTCTTGGCCGGAATCATCATCGCCGTGTTGTCCGTTCTCCTGTGGAAGAATACCAGCTTCGGAGACCTGAATCCCCAGCAGGTGATGCGCTATACCATACCCGCTATGACCTGCATTGTCATCGGCGCTCAAATTATTTTCGGCAGCTTTTTCCTGGGGATTCTCCGAATCCGCCGCAAGTAAGCTTCTCATACTAAGAAAGGGTTCTCAATGATAATGAAGAAACAGTTACTGTCCTATATCGGCGTCTATGCAGGGCTGATCGTCCTATATATGCTCCTGATGACGGTCGTATATACCATTCCCAATTCCCTGGTGGAGGACAACGTGGAGCTTTCCATCAAATATATTGACTTGGAGGGAGACGGCCCTCATGTCACCTTTTACCGGGCTTCTTCTCGGGTAGATAACTATTCTGACCGAATCATCTACCAGGAAGTTCTCCGAGATGAGAATGCTTCCGTCTTATACAGCGCGATGGATAACCAGAACTATGCCAGATACTGGCACGGACACAGCGTTTACATGCGTCCCCTGTCTGTCTTTTTCGATATCACCCAGGTACGTTATATCCTGATGGTGGCCTTCTATGCCCTGGCCGCCCTGATGCTCGTCAAGGTCGGAAGGCGGTTCGGCGGCCCGGTGGCGGCGGTGTTCTTTATCGGCCTGATGGCGATTTATCCTAACACGGTCTCCACCTGCCTGCAGCTCGCGGCTGTCTTCCTGGTGGCCTTCGTGTTCACCATGCTGTCTATCCGGGTCTATGACAAGAGTCCGGGGAAGATTGCCCTTCTGCTCTTTGTGTCCGGATCTGTGGCCAATTTCTTTGATCTGCTCACAGTCCCTCTAGTCTCCCTGGGCCTTCCTCTGATTGTTATCCTGCTCATAGAGGCCGAGCGTTCGCCCCTTGTTCTGGGGAACACCCAGGCTTCAGCGCCCTCCATTTGGCGGCAGATATGGGAGAAAGTGTGGCTGATCGCCCGCATCTGTATCGCGTGGGTGCTGGGCTACGGCGGCACCTGGCTTGCGAAATGGCTGATCGGCTCCGCCGTCCTTCAGCGCAATGTGCTGGCAGACGCCATTGAGACGATCCTGTTCCGTACAGAGGGCAAAGTAGACTGGTTCGATATCAGCTACCCGAATATGTTCCGCTACAATATTGAGAATATTCTATTGCCCATTCCCATGAAGTGGAACGCACTGCTGATCATCCTCATCCTGGCCCTGACCGTCTTCGCCCTGATCCGAAGCGCTGCCGCCAGAGAGCGTATGAAAGGGCTCTGGCTCCTGCTTCCGGCAGCGGTCATGCCTTACTGCTGGTATACGGTGCTTCTGAACCATTCCTGTATCCATTCCTGGTTCACCTACCGTCTTCAGATTCTTACCCTGCTGGGAATCGGAATCTGTGTCGTGGAGATATTCCAGGCTTATTGGAAGGATCACCGCCCGGCGGCCAGAAAAACGGAACCGAAGGCAGAGGGAGGTGGGCCGTCATGAAGCCAGCCGCTTCCCTTTGGCTTGCCAAGGCCAAACATCTCTTATACGTGCTGTCCATGGGCTGTGTGTTACTCGTCTGCGGTCTGGCCTTTCTTCTGGCCTTCCCGGACGAGACTCTCCTGGATTTCTTCTCCGCTTTTCTTGGTTCCTGGCAGGTTGTCCTGCTGTACGCAGGGGGCGCCATCCTTCTGGCCTCCCTGCTTTTTGCCCTGTGGAAGGGGCTTCTGCGCCTTTCGGCCCGCGCCCGCCTGGCTGTCCTGCTTGTGCTTGCGGCCCTGTGCGTCATCCTGCAGATCGTCCTCCTCTTCACCCTGCGGGCCTCCCTGCGCTATGACCACCTGAAGATCTTCGATCAGGCGCTGGAAATCTTTGAGACTGGGACGATCTCCCCCACCGCATGGGACGGCTGCTATGAAAAATATCCATTTATCATTCCGATCACCCTCTTCCTCCACGGGATTCTGACTATATTCAAGGCTGTGGGCCTGCCGGAAGCTTCTTACATGATCGGCATCCAGTGCGTGATCCTGCTGGGCGTGGATCTGGCCGTCTGGTTTTCCTACCGGATCATCTCCATCCTTCGCTCGAAGGATGCCGCCCTGCTGTTCGCCCTCATCTGCTTCGTCAACCCGCTCTTCTATATCTACGGCTTCATGTGCTACACGACGGTTCTCATGATGCCCTTCCTCATGGGCGGCCTCCTGCTGCTGACCTATACGCTGAAGGAGAAAAAATGGAAGAAGAAGCTTCTCCTCGCCGGTCTCACAGGAATTGTTTTCCAGCTGGGGATGCTTGTACGGACGAACTACATAATCATCCTCGTTGCTCTGGCCGCCTACATCCTTCTGCACATCCGCAATGGACATACCTTCGTGGAGAAGAGCATCCACGGCCTGTACCTTGCCTTGGCCGCCGGAGCAGCTATGCTCCTCTGCTCCTTCTCCTATCAGGCCGTCGAGGATCGCTATGTGGACTTTGACTATACCGATACCCAGTTCACCGCCCCTTACTACTTCATGTACTCCGCCAGCCTGGAATACGGCGGTTCTTTCAACACGGCGGATTATGAATTTATCCAGCAGTTTGACACGCGGGAAGAGAAGGACGCCGCTGCCTGGGAAGAGCTGTTCAGCCGTCTTCAGGAAAACGGCCTTGCCGGCAATCTTTGGCTGTTCCAGCACAAGCTCGCCTATACGTGGAGCGACGGGATCGACGATTACACGGAATTTATCATCACCCTGCCGGAATATTCGACTTTTCACAGTTTTCTCGGCGGTTCCCGCAAGGATCTCTTCGTCCTCTACTGCCACATATTTAATTTGATGGCACTGGGCTTTACAGTCTATGGCGCTTATCGGGCGATGCGGCGGAAATGTTCGAATCCCTTTTACATCATTTATCTGTCGCTTCTGGGCTTCATGCTCTTCCACACGCTCTGGGAAGCTGGGTGGGCTTACAGCATCAGCTTCTGCCTGCTCCTCCTGCTGGGCTGTGCCGACGGGCTGTCACAGGCGGACGGCCTCATCCCCAGTCCCATCCCTCCTGCCCTATCTAGAAGAAAGCGGCTGCTCATTCCCGCGGCTGGCCTTATCCTCTTCCTGGCGGCTGCCCTGCCGAGCGTCGGCAATCTGTTCACCCTCCCCTACTCCCAGATGGAGTACGCGGCCGTGCAGGACATGTATGAAGGAGAGCTCCTGCCGCTGATGCAGGGGGATACCATCACCCAGACATTCCAGACAGACCGCCCCTTCACTCACATTGGATGCAAGATCGGAAATGAGATGGGTGCGGACAATACATCCGCCTACCGGATAGAAGTGCTGGACTCCTCCGGCAGACTCCTGGGCAGCAGGAATTTCTCCGGCAGCGAAATCTTGAACCTGGATTACTGCTACGTGCGGTTTGATTCTGTCGTTCCCACCGGCACGGAGGAATACACCATCCGCATCACGCCTCTGGCTACAGATAAGGACAATTACCTGACCTTCCTCTATTACCACACGGGTAACTGGGACATGTACCCAGCGGGGCATATGGACGGCCTGGACGCCGGAGACAAATCCGACCTTACCTTCGTTGTCTACGATTCCGTGACGAAGTGTTTCTTCAACTGACGGATTTCTTATCTATGCAAAGGACAGAAAAATCGGCCCGCTGTGGCTCCCATTGCCACAGCAGGCCGATAACATTTCTCTCTATTAGGGTTATCTGTCTGATCCGCTTCCTTCCCTGCGTACCTCTTATCCTACGGGTAACGATAGTTAAAGTGTTCCCAGATATTCCAGTATCTCCTGGGCATTCGTATCCGGCTTCACTCTCCCATATGCCTTCTCAATGATCCCATTCTCATCGATGAGATAAGTCGTGCGCACAACTCCCATGCTCACCTTCCCATACATTTTCTTCTCTTTCCATACGTCATAGGCTTCCAGCACCGCCTTCTCCGGATCGGAGAGCAGGTAAAACGGCAGTTCCTGCTTGGCGGCAAAATTCTGGTGGGATTTGACGCTGTCTTTACTAATGCCGATCACAGGCACTCCCAGCCTCTCATATTCCCCATAGGCATCCCGAAATGCGCACGCCTGCCTTGTACAGCCCGGCGTGGAATCCTTCGGATAGAAATAGACCACAACCTTGTGTCCTAGGAAATCCTTCAGCGAGACTTCCTTCCCCTCTTTGTCCAAAAGTGTGAATTCCGGCGCCTTTGTTCCTTCCTTCAGCATATAGCTGCCCCTCCTTATCTCTTAAGGAAACACCAATCAAATCAGCAATTTCCTAATCATTTTCTGTTTATTCTTCTCTGCCTGCGCTCACTTCTCGCGGAATGCCCACAACTTATTCAAAATAAAGTTCAGCGGTATCGTCACCAGCAAGTTAATCACCGGCCCCAGATAACTGGAAATTCCCAGTATGTCTACCCATACGTAGAGAAGAACAGCGCCGATGCAGAATGTGACGCCGTAGGAGGCGAACACCTTGGCCAAAGCTTTGGCATGATTGCGCTTCTTCTCTTCCCCTTCCTGGAACACATATTTGTTATTCCAGTAATAGGAGTTGAGGATACCAGCAGCATAGCTGATCACATTGCTGAGCTGATAGTGCAGCCCCAGCGTCACGAGCAGCGCATAGACCACATACGTCAGGGCCGTGTTGGACAGCCCCACAAGGCCGAACTTCACAAACTGCATAAACGCTTCCCACTGCCCATCTGTCAGCTCTTTGCGAAAAATACCAAGGAATCCAAATACAAAGAAACGCGCGATTCTCTCTATCAGGTTCCACAGACATGTCCCTATCCGATTCACGGTTCTTCCTCCGCACGCACCTCTTGCGTCTCTTCTTCCAGCATGTTTTTCCGGCTGTCCTTCACCTCGTCAATCAGGAACGGAGGCCGGTTCCTGGACGCATCCAGCGCCCGATATACATACTCTCCCAGTATGCCCAACATCAGCATGACCAGGCCAAAAGACAAGAGCATAACCACCATAATGGTCGCCCAGCCCTCTACATCCACACCGTAGATACACGTCTGGGCAATTAAGACAATCGCCCATATACAGGCGATCACAAAAAAGGCGAAGCCTGTCATGGACATGAAATGTACCGGGGTGTAAGAGAAGCTCATCATAGAATCCAGCACCAGCTTAATCTTCTTAGAGAGCGTCCACCTGGACTCTCCGATCTCTCTCGCTCTCCGGTGAAAATAGATCTTCTCGGACTTGAAGCCCACCCACAGCACCTGCAGCGTCAGGGCAGAGTTCTTCTCATCCAGCATAAGCAGTACCTGGATCACCTGGCGATCCAGGAGATAGCAGTCAAAACCTCCCACTGGCATATTCTTCATCACAAACTTGCGGACGAGAGCATAGTAGGCGTTGGCGAAAAACTTCTGGACAGCACCCTCGTCCCGGTCTGCCCGTACGGCCAGCACCACCTTGTTACCCCGTTTCCAACTGTCATACATCTCCAGAATCAACTCAGAATCTTCCTGAAGATCCGCCTGCTTGGTCACCGCGCAGTCGCCGGTACACTGGGCAAGACCCGCCAGGATTGCCGCGTGTTCGCCAAAATTGCGGGACAGCTTCACCAGCTTTACCCGTTCATCCATCTGCCGAATCTGGTTCATAATCTCCCAAGAATTATCCCCTGATCCGTCATCTACGAAGACAATTTCATAATCTCCGATTTTGTGGAGAATCTTCTCCCTCATATCCTCATACAAGAGCATTAACGTATCGGAATTATAATATACTGGTACCACAATGGACAGCTTACTCATGTCTCTTCCTAACCTCTTTCAAAAAATCGTCATAGTTTCTTATGTACTCGCTGGCATCATAGTGGGTGCTGGCAAGTACAAGTAAAATAGAGTCGGGAGAAAAATCATACATGTCCTTCCACATCATCGTCGGGATATACAGGCCCATTCTGGGTTTGTTCAGCTCGATGATATCGGTCTCGTATCCGTTATCCACCTTCACCTTCGACGTGCCCCCCACATTAATCAGGACGAATTCTGACAGCCGGTTGGCATGCTGACCTCGAATGATATCCGGATCAGAGCCGTACATATAGAATACCCGCTTAACCTCAAAGGGAATATCCTGGTTGCCCTCTGCAATCACCAGATTGCCTCTCTCATCCCCATGCTCTGCAAACTCTAAGATTTTATACTCATTTTTGATACTCATAAAAGCTTCCTTTTACCTTTTATTCTTTCCTTGTTCGTAACAGCTCTACCTGCCGAATACTCTTGCCATCCCAGCGGCGCTCTGTGTCCCTGCGTGCCTTAGCCTGCGAACTGATTCAGCGCTTGAATGACGGTCTCCTGTTCCTCCTCAGTCATTCCGTTATACATTGGGATGGACAGGACGGTCTTCGCATAGTGCTCCGTAATGGGGAACGCCCCTTCCCGGTATCCCAGTCCGGCATATGCCTCCGACAGATGCGGCGGGATCGGATAGTGGATGATCGTCCCAATCTCCCGCTCATCCAGATAGCGAATCAAGTCCTCCCTGGCCTCGCAGCGGATCACATACTGATGCCAGACGGAGGTGGCTCCTTCTCTCACCTGGGGAAGTATCAGCAGCGGATTGCGCAGCTTGCTTGTATATCTGCCGGCAATCTGCACCCGTTCCTTCTCCAGCTGTCCCAGGTGGGAGAGACGCACCCGCAGCAGGCCTGCCTGCAGCTCATCCAGCCTGGAATTGGCTCCCACTACCTTATTATAATAGCGCTTCTCGCTCCCATAGTTCCTGTATATTCTCATATCTCTGGCGATGTTCTCATCATTCGTTATAATCGCCCCTCCATCGCCGAAAGCCCCCAGGTTCTTCGACGGATAGAAAGAAAAGCAGCCGATATCCCCGAACGTCCCGGTCATCTGCCCCTGGAAGCAGGCCCCGTGGGACTGCGCGCAGTCCTCCACAAGGCGCAGGTGATGCTTCTTGCATATCTTCGCGATCCGATCCATCCGGGATGCCTGGCCGTACAGGTGCACCACCAGAACAGCCTTCGTCCTCTCTGTAATTTTCTCTTCTATCTTCTCTGCATCAATATTGTAATATTCATCCGGCTCTACAAACACCGGGGTCGCTCCGTTAATCGTAATACCCATCACGCTGGCAATATACGTATTGCCCTGCACAATCACCTCGTCCCCGCTTCCGATGCCCAGCACCCGGAACGCGAGCCACAGGGCATCCAGTCCGCTGGCCAGCCCCACGCAGTAGTTCGCCCCGGTGTAGGCCGCGAACTCCTTCTCAAAGGCCTCGACTTCACGGCCCAGCACGTACCAGCCGGAGCGCAGCACTTCCAATGCTTTGTCTTCAAACTCCTGCTGGAACATATAAAATCCTCTATCCAAACGGTTCGGCATAATCTTCATAACTATCCGGTTCCTCTCATAAGCGTATCATTTGCCCAAAACTCAACACATTACTCTTTATTCTATCACGGGGTACTACGTTCGTCAAACCTGTTTTTCCCCCGTCCGGGCCGTCCTCCTGTCCCGGATTTTCCCCAGAATACTGTCCTTTTTCCCATAGAGCACATAATTCGTCACGGGCAGGAACTTCCCCGCCAGCACCACCAGCAGCGTCAGCGCCGCCATCAAGGCGAAGCTTGCCAGAACGAACTGGAACCAGGCTGGGCTGTAGACGGCAAAGGTGAGAGTACCTGGGTTCAGCAGCCTTGCGAAATGATAGTGGATGGAATAGATCTCCAGCGTGTAGCGGCCCAGCCAGGCAAAAAACCGTTTACACTGGTTGTCCCCCATAGTGCAGAAAACCGCGATAACTGCCGCGCAGCCGCCGAAAGATGCGGCTGTCTGCAGAATATAGTCCCACGTTCCCTCCATCACCATCAAGTCTTCCCGCGCCACAACAATCAGGCAGAATACTCCGCCCGCGGCGGCCAGGAAATAACGCTGTCTCTTCTTCACATATCGGCAGATCACCTTTTCCCTGGAACCGAACACGTAGGCAGCCATATAATAGGGAATGTATATCCTAGTCAGATGCGGCCCAAGCCAAGGATTCCCTGCCCGCAGCTGCAGCAGAATCAGAAGGGTAAGCAGGCTGTAGCAGACCCAGAACGCGCCCCCTGCCGCAATTTCCTTGGGAAGTCCCTCCTTCTGGCACAGGCGTCCGGCAAGAGATCCGGCAAGCTGAGCCGTGTATACCATCACGGTCAGCACGAACAGGGTCACAAGGAACCACAGCCCTCTCTCCGGCTGCTCCAGATAGGCGGGAAACGCCCATGTAAAATCATCCAGATGGAACACCAGCGTCCATGCAAAGAACGGCATCATATAGTTCAACGCCCTGCGCCCTACCATCCGGCCGTATCCTCTTATATCTTGTATTTTCCCGGAACGTCCGCACAGGTATCCCGAGACCATCATAAACAGCGGCATCTGCACCGCCTTGATGCCGTCGTAAATATATGGATCGTTGATCTCATTTAAGACGAGCACATGCCCCAGCATAACCAGAAGGATGGTAAATCCTTTCACTGCGTCCAGGGAGGAATTTCGTTGTGCCATAGCTGCTCCTTTGTGGTTAGTCTTCAAGCTGTACTTATCATAACTCCTTTATCCATTTATGACAAGGGTATCCTGCCGCAAAGGCCGCCATTGACTTTATAATCATAATTCAGTATGATGTATGAAACCCCACAATTGATAAACATTTGGTATTGCGCCGAGAGGAACTGGAATTGCATTGAGAAGGTTCTATCTCTTTCATATAGGAAAACGCCTTTATTTCCCCCATATTCTATGTTAGGATATGGATAATATCTTTCTCGGAAGGAGGGTGCCCTATGCAGGCCCTGATGGATGCTGTCAAAAAAATACCCTGGCTGAAACGGCTCGCCGGCAATATTCTCAAGTACACCGAACGGCTTCACCAGCTCATTCTCCGCCTCTGCTGGCAGCTCTTTGTCCGCCTGCCCCTGCGGGAGGGGAAGGTGATTTTCTGCAACTTCTACGGCGGAGGTTTCGGGGATAATCCCCGCTTTATCGCTGAGGAGATGATCAGACGCAATCTGGGCTTTGAGATGTATTGGGTATGCGCCCACCCAGAGATGGTATTCCCCGATCCTATCCGCCAGGTACGCCCTAACAGCATTCCCTTTGCCTACCATATGGCCACGGCGAAGTTTCTTGTGGAAAATACAAGGCGTCAATATTACTATATCAAGCGCCCAGGACAATTCTACATTCAGACATGGCACGGAGGTCCAGGCCTGAAAAAGGTGGAGCAGGATGTGGAATCTGCCTTGAGCAGAGAATACATCGCCTACGCGAAGAAAGATTCCGCCTGTATCGACCTTTTTCTCTCCTGCTGCCGCTGGTGCACCGACTTATACCACCGCGCTTTCTGGTATGACGGCCCGGTGCTGGAACGGGGAATTCCCAAGAACGATTTATATTTCACAGATCACGGGGAATCCCGGGCCAAGATCGAAGATTATTTTCACATTCCTCCCGGCAAAAAGCTGGTGCTCTACGCTCCTACTTACCGGGATGACCGTTCTACGGATATGTACAATCTGGATTACGGCCGCTGTCTGAAGGCCCTGGGCGCCCGCTTCGGCGGCGACTGGTATATCCTGATCCGCCTCCACCCCAACCTGGCTGATCAGGCAGGTATCGTCCCCACGGGCGAGAAGCTTCGCAACGCGACGCTGTATCAGAATATGCAGGAGCTCCTGGCCGCCAGCGATATCATCATCAGTGACTATTCTGGCTGCGCCTTCGACTACCTGGTGCTGAAGCGGCCTGGCTTCCTATACGCGGAAGATTACGAGCACATCCGCCAGGTGAAGGATTACTACTTTACCCTGGAAGAATTGCCCTTCTCTCTGGCTCAGAATAACGATGAGCTCATACACAATATCGAAACCTTCGACGAAGAAGCATATCGGCAGCGCTGCGAAGAGTATGCCCGCCGCATACAGTTCTTTGATAACGGACATGCCTCCCAAGCTGCCGTGGACGCAATGCTGGAGCAGCTGGATATGTGAACAAATACCACAGAATCTTAAATTTTTACTATTCTATCTTTATGTGTTATTGATATAAGTGAATTTTTCACTTATAATAAGATAGAGGAGGTGTAATAATGCTAATTAGATTCAATGTATCTAATTTCTTGTCATTCGCGGGAAGAGAAGATGGTAAGTCACAGGAATTTTCCATGATTGCCGGGAAGGTACGCAGCAAAAAGGAACATCTGCAGGATAATGAAAAGTTAAAATTATTAAAGTTTGCCGCTATATACGGCGCAAACGCCTCCGGAAAGTCTAATCTTGTAAAGGCTGTCGACTTTATGAAAAAGACCGTCATCAGGGGACTGCCAGACGGTTATTCTGAAAAATATTGTAAAACTGCGGCAGAGAATCGCACGAAGCCAAGTTATTTTGAACTGGAGCTCGCCCTCAACGACAAATATTACGCATATGGATTCGAAATCATACTCAATGAGGGAAGGTTTGTCAGCGAATGGCTTGTAGAATTAATCGCGGATGGGCGAGAACGGGTTATATTTACCCGCAATATTGAAAAGAGTTCCTACGAGCTGGGCAGCTGCCTAAAAACAAAGGGTCTGTCCCAAAAAATGGAGGTCTACGCCGACGATATTCAGGATGACGGGAGTACTCTCTTATTATATATTATGAATCACAACAAAGGAAATCTGTATCACCGTTATAAAAGGGCTTCTATTTTAAAGGATATTTACAAATGGATAGAAGATAAATTAGATATCAATTATCCGGACGAACCGATTTCCAGTTACTCTTATATGGCGAATACCCGGAATATCGATGAAATCTGCAAATTGATTGCCGCGTTTGGAACTGGCATCCACGGGTTTCAAATTGTAGATATTCCTCTGGAAACCGTTGTCTCCCGTATGCCGGCAGGTCAAAAGGAAGACTTGCTTGCCTGGCTTGAAAAAGGTGCCATAAAAATGAAAATGTCCTCTGCTGTGGAATTTAATGCGATCATGCGCAGCAGAACCGATTTTTTCATAATCTCCATTGACCCGGACGGAAAAGTAGCATGTAAAACGATTAAATTTTCTCATAACCAACAAAATGTTTTATTTGATTTAGCGGAAGAATCCGACGGCACTATCCGAATTTTAGATTTATTGGAAATTCTTCTTTCCGAAGAAGGAATGACCTATGTCATTGACGAGTTAGACCGCTGCCTGCACCCGAATTTGACCTATAAATTTGTGAAAACCTATCTTTCCCTGGCAGCCAAGAAAGATTTACAGTTAATCGTGACCACCCATGAGTCTAGGCTGTTAGATTTTGATTTGCTTCGCCGAGACGAAATTTGGTTCGTCAACAAACGGGAGACCGGCGAAAGTGACATTTATTCACTGGAAGAATATAATACAAGATTTGATCAGAAAATAGATAAAGCCTATCTGGAAGGACGCTATGGCGGCGTCCCTATATTCAACACGGTATTTCCGGTGAAGGAGGAGATATCTTTTGCGGGAAAGTAAATTATTTGCTCAGAGGTCAAGGGTCCTGTCCTCTGATGAAGTAAAACGCAAATATTTCCTTGTCTTTGAAGGATCGGATACTGAACTCATTTATTTTAACGCGGTGAGCTCAAAGGCTTCTGAAATAGGCATTCATCCGCTCATTGATCTGGTTCCGATTATCCGAAGCTATAGTGAACAAGGTTGGAGCAACCCAGTCAAATTATTAGAACGGATCATACAGAGCCTATATGAGGCAGAGACAGGTTATCTCAGTTATGAATCTCTGCTCAACCGGATAATGGATTATCTGCAAGATGAAAAATTCTTTTCACTTAATCAGATACAGGCTTCCACGGTATGGAAGCTGCTAATTTGGATTTGTAAGGAAAAATTACAAGTCAACTTAGCATATGATGTGGAGGACATCCAGGGCGATTGCTCAAGCATCCTGGAAATTCTAAGCAATCATTTCAGTATTGCCAACCTCTCAGATGATATTATTTCCTACATCAAGTCCTCACATATCACCTATGATCCCAGCTTCGATAAAATTTGTATTGTGGCAGACCGGGACAAAGAAAGTTTCACCGCAGAACAATATCACTATGTGATGGACAAATGCCAGGCAAAAGGCTTCGGCTTCTATATTACCAATCCCTGCTTTGAGTTCTGGCTACTCCTGCACTTTGAAGAAGTATTCGAGTTAAATCGGGATAAGCTCCTTCTAAACCCAAAAGTCTCTGCAAAAAGGCGCTATACAGAGCAGGCATTATCCCGTATATTCCCCGGATATCATAAATCAAATTACCATGCTGAGGAATTGATTTCCCGTCTTGATCATGCAATACATCAGGAAAGCTTTTTCTGCGAAGATCCGCAATTACTTGAAAATGAGCTGGGATGTAATCTGGGAATACTATTTAAAATTCTCAAAGCAGCACCAACCGAGTGAACGGCTATCTTTTTTCCGCCGGCTCCCTCTCCGCCACAAGGTACACCAGCACGGGCAGGCATACTGCCAGCGGGTACATATACCTCATGTTGGACACCGGGCCGAGCAGAAGGGTGGCAAAATACGTCCACATGGGGATCAGCACCCACAGCCGCTTCCACCTCTTCTTCCAGAAGAGGAAGAGGGTCACGAAGAGGAGATACCAGAGGAAGGAGGCTCCGCTGAAGAAGAAATTCACCACTGGAATATGGAGCAGAGCTGCCTCCTGGCAGATGGCATAGTTGACGTCGTTCATCCAATCCCAGATGGGTTCTCTTCGGATATTCAGAATCTCCTGGATCTCCGTTCCGTAATTATATTCCACAAACGTCTGGGACGTGGCCTCATCCGGGTATTCATGCCAGGGATACCAGAGCCCGTAATTCGTAGACAGAACAGCGTCCACATAGATGATGGGATGCTCCAGCCCCTTTCTCAGCCACATTCCCAGAAATTCCCCCGCATGTTCGTTGAAGACCGGCGTATGGAAGCCCCAGCGCACCGGATCCGACTGGCGGGCCACATACCGCCTCAGGTATTCTTCAGGAATCACTTCATACAGCAATTCCTTCTCTTCCTTGGTAAACTCCTCAGGCATGAGGAAATACAGCCGGGCAATCGGCTGGATCATCACACTGTAGGCCTCCCTCGCGTCCCCCGGTATGATACCCATCGCCGAATAGAACGGCCCCTGGTACACCTGCAGCAGACACATGGGGATGAGCATCACCAGCAGCAGCCGTTTCCAATACTTGCGAAATCCCACAAGGAGGAATGGAAGGGCTGCCAGCAGCGTGTGGAACGTATTGTTCCGAAAAATCATCATCAAGAACATGGTCGCGGCAAAGATTACCAGCTGCCTGCGGGAGGCGAAGAACCGTTCGGCATCCTTGGACATCAAGAGAAGCTGGGCGGCGAAGAAGCAGAACAGAGCCGAGAACAAACTGTCCTTCGTGGCCGCCATGGCAAAATAACCGTTCGTGACATAGATCCCATAGAAGAGAACGCTAAAAACTATGAGCCACTTAGGTGCCCGGCAGGCAGACAGGTACATGCACGCCCCGGAAAACAGGGCTGACATGAGAAGCATCTGAATTACCGTATACATCACCGCGCCAGCCTGGTAAGAGCCGAACAGCGTATGTCCCAGCTCCACCAATCCTCCCAGCATGGCTGTGTGGATCACCGCATGGTGGGCGGACCGGTAATCCGTGATAAACCAGGTGATCTGCAGATTACTGTCATAGGAGAAAATCCCCGGATAAGCTCCGAGGAACAATGGCAGCCAGCACAGCAGGATAATGCCCCAGAACGCGAAAAACCACCGCAGGCGAAGATTCTCTCCTTCTGTCCACCGTATCTTCTCGGTCAGATACAGGCAGACGGCAAGCAGCACGGCGAACACTGCCGTCCCTCCCGCCAGGCACAACAACAAGAGCAGATAATTTCCGCCCGGAACTACCGTATCGTATTCTGCCAGATTATATCCCAGCACAGTCATGGCGCTGTAGAGAAAGGCAGCTGCCAGCGTCCAGGCAGCTCCCCATCTCTGAAGGCCTTCTCTTGCCCATTGTATCATTTTCCTTGTATTCCTCCTGCTTCCCTATGGGGATTCTCCCTACCGTCTACCGTATCCGGCATTTGCAGGCCGGTTCCCCGTTGAGCCACTTCACAAAATCAAAATGCCGCTCCACAATCGTCTTGTCGGTGAGGGCATTTTTCCCCAGATAATATCCCACATATTCCTCGTGGGCATACTCTGGCAGTTGAAATGTATAGTCGATGTTCGGATAAGACTTCGCGGTCAATACTACCCGGTTTCGGCATTTCGCCTCTCCCAGCTTCAGAATATCTTCCTCGGTAATGCCGTCTCTGTCGCACATAAGGATGAAGAGATTGTCCATGTTCATGCGCTTCTTGCGCTCTTCCCACTTCCTTCCCGCATCCTCCTGCGTGGCATAGTGGTTAAAATACAATTTGATATCCCCCAGCATAGCCACTGGATATGGCTCCTGGGTCTTAATAAACTGCAGATCCAGGCTCAGGTAATACTCTAGATCCAAGACAAACTTCAGAAAGTCGTCCTGCCAGATAAACATGTTAATGGTCGGGGACAAAAACTTCATTCCCAGCCGGTGATAGATAATTCCGGCCGTACAGTTGGAGGCCAGAAATGTAAAATCCCGATTCTTCAGTCTCTTGCGCATCCTGTTCTCGTAGGGCGGCAGAAATATCTTCTGGCTCAGCCGGATCACTGCCTCTTTCATGTTGCCTCTTCCTTTCCTTCCCGACGTCTCACTTCCGAGAGTCCTTTTTTGCTACTATTCACAGCCGATTTAGAATGAACAACTAACGCGTCGTGCTGGCACGTAAGCGTGTGTTGCTCATTCTGAATCAGGACTGTGAATAGTAACCCTTTTTCCCCTCACATAGTCTACAATTCTCTCATAATCTTCAATATAATCAATTTCCGACCAGAAATACGGGGCCACATCCAGCGTATGAATTGGAAACTCATCGCAGTGGGAGTAGAGAATCGTCTCCCACCACGTATCATACTGCTCCGCGTCTACCATATTCTTCATCACTTCTACAAAATGGGGCATATAACCTCTTCCCACTTTGGCAAAGCCCACATACTCGCATGTGCGCTCAGGCACCGGCAGATCCTTGCCGTATTTTCTCACCAGGCCGTTCTCACAGTGGAAGAAATAATCTCCCGTCTCAATCTTGCGGAAGTCCCCGAGCATGGTGATATCTTCCTTCGCTTCCATAATCCGCTCCAGAATTTCATCTTCCAAAAAGACGTCCGCGTTGCCGAACAAGTAATCCTCCCCGCAGTCCAGCAGATCCTTGGCGAACCAGAGGGACGCGATGCTGTTGGACACCCGGTAGAAAGGATTCTCCACAAAGGTCACATCCAAATCCTGCAGGACGTCATAAAAAAGCTTCTTCTGAAACCCCACTACAATCGTCACGTCAATCCCGTGCCGCTGCAGCATCTTCACCGTATAGCGCAGGAGCACTTCCCCATTTCCGATATCCAGGAGGCTCTTGGGCCGTTTCACCTCCCGGCTGATCCGGCTGCCGACGCCGGCTGCCAGCAATACCGCTTTCATCTGTTATCTACCTCCAGAAACGCGTCCATGAACAGCTCCATAATCTTTCTGGAACCTGTGGATATGCGAATATACTTCTTCAGTACTTCATAGCTGTATGTCTTCACGAGAATTTTCCGGCGGTGCAGTTCCTCCTTCACCTCAGCCACTGGTCTTCTCGGACGGATGAAGAAGAAATTGCCGTTCTGAGAAAAGTATTCATATCCTTCCTCTTCCAATCGCTGCCTTGTATAGTTCCGGCCTTCCATCTCAATCGCCGCGAGCCTGTCAAATAGTTCCGGATGGTCTAAGATCCGCTCACCGAAGAGCAGCGCGACGGCATTCGTATCGAAAGTCGGCCTAGCCTTCACAAGATATCCTATGATCTGGGGATTGGACACGACAATCCCTAAGCGAAGACCCGCAATGGAGCACAGCTTGGAAAATGTGCGCAGCAAGATCACATTGTCGTATTCCGACACAAGGTTCAGGAAGGTCTTCGGATAGAAATAGTGGTAGGCCTCGTCAATTACCACAACAGCGTTGCAGGCGGAGGCCTTCTCAATCACCGCTCTGGCCTCCTGCTCGCTGTATACGTTTCCCACCGGATTGTTGGGATTCAGCAGGACGACCACGTCCGTCTCCTCATCAATGGCGTCCAGTATCTCCTGTATATGAATCTGCAAATTCTCATCATACCCCACGGCCACGTGGCGAAGCCCCAGCATGTGACAGTTTACCCCGTACATCTCGAAAGAAGGCGTCACCGTCACCACCTTGGCCGCCGGGGCGGCAAACGTCTCCAGAATATAGCGGATGGCCATATCGGAGCCGTTGGTGACACAGATATTCTCCGGCTGGATATTCAAATACTCGGCATATTTCCCGATAAAACGTCCCGTCTCTGGATAAGTCGCAAGGAAGGCCGGTGTAATCTCCTTCTTCACTTCCTCTACAAAATCTTCCGGGAGTCCTTCCGGATTCTCATTCATATCCAGACGGATATATTCGTAGCGTCCCTGTTCGGGGAAAATACGCAGACAATTTTTTATATGCTCATTGACGTAATACATATTATCCTTTCCTCCTTGTGAGCTTTCCCCAGTCCTCGCCCTTGGGAAAACCTAGGTTCTCATAGAGTTTGGCCGCGCTCTGCCGGAAATAGAACAGACATGGGCGCTTCCCCTCTCTCATAAGGTCGTGGTTCAACTTAGATACTACCTTATATGCCAATTTTTGTCCACGGTATTTTTTATCCGTGATAATGCCGCTGACCACCGCCAAGTCCGAGGATTCCGCGTAAGTGGCCCCATGACAGATAATATGCCCATCTCTGCGGATGATATAATTTCTTCCGAAGCCCTCCCGGTATCTCTCCAGCAGCTGAGCTGCCAGCGCCTCAGGCGTATACTGTCCTCCCAGCCCGTCATCTGTGCAGATCAGGCAGGCGATCTCATAGAAATCCTCTTCCGAAGCCAATTCCGCTTCCGGACAGGAAGTGTCCCGGCCGTCGTAGGCATGTAAATCAAGGATTCCAGTCACATACCCATACTCCGGCTCATAATGATCGCGAAGCCTTCCATGGAGCTGTCTGATAAGCCCTCCCGGCCCGTTCACCATATCAGGTTCCCACTCCCGCACCATCTGGGCCATCGCCTCCGCATCCTGGGCCGTCCCGGCACAGAAGGCATTTACCCCTCCGTAATACCGTGTCAGGACGCCCTGGATAGCCGCAGCACCCCCGTCATCCTCCTCTTCTCGGATATATACCTTGAAATGTGGATTGGACAGGCCGAACTTCTTCAAGTCAATGGCGCTGTACAGGCACAGCAAGGGTTCCCTCTCAAAGTATTCCAGTACCTTCGTTATTTCTTGTTCCGCTATCTCCCGGTATGGACAGCTCATGCCGTCTCCCTTCCTTCCAAATTCCTTATCTTCTTCACACTTCTGCATGCTCTGACTGCAGCAAATACAGGGGGCATTCGTTTACATCTCGGCATCTTTGCAGTCCCCTGCTCACCCATTGGCCGGCACATAGATGGTGTACAGCTCATCCACGCACAGTGTCCGGTACAGGCTGCTTTCGCCCAGCTTCTGAATCATCTGATATTTGGCGGGACTCCAGTTGATCCCGGATTCCTCTGCCGTGCCCAGCAGCAGTACCGGCAGTTCCCCTTCCCTGACAGCTTCCTCAAGCTGCCCCTCAAACTCTTCCATAGGCAGATATTCCAGATCGGGCCAGGAACTGTCATAGAAGGGTTCCATATCTGTCAGGACACAGCCGATATTGAAACAGCCGATCTGCAGCAGCTTCTCGTCCTCATAGGGAGCCAGTTCTTTCATCAGCCGTTCCAGCGACTGGGCACGTTCCTTCGACGTATAGACTCCTTCATACAGCGGATGGCTGATCGTCTCTGTCAGTTCTCGGTTGGGCGCGTCATGGTATACGTGAGTTAAAGCATAGCGCAGGCCTGCCCCCCCGGTAAATCCCAGAATACAGGCGGCTAGGAAGCAGCCCAGCCCTACGGCCAGCGGCCTGCCTTTTCCCGCGTCTTCTCCCAATCGTACGCACAGACTCATCAGGAAGGCGATGGGAAGCCCCAGGAACACCCGGTAATAGTTCACACCGGTATCTGTACCGATTGTCAAGAACCCCATGATAATCACGACAGCCGCGCACAGACAGGAATAGGGCAGATCCCTCTTCCGAAGTCCGTAGTAGAGCGTACCGTATGTGCCCGCGAAGATGGCTCCCGCTGCCGTCAGTTCATGGGCAGTCAATACATCTCCCAGCGCTCCCGCGATCCCCATCAGAATCGCGCCCGTCCCGCACAGAATGGCATATATCCGCCCTTCCACGGGATTAGAATCTGTCTCTTCCAGGCTTTGCCCATCTTTTGCGGCCGCTCTGGTATTCTGAGCGCTGCCATCCAGCAGCCTTCTCACAGGACGAAGCTTCAGAATCCCCCAAGCCGCCGCATAGAGAAGGGCGGCAGGCACCATATACCGCAGCCAGGCCAGAAGTCCGTCCCTCATGCCCAGCAGGAACAGATAAATTCCTGTGGTCACACTGTGGGTATTGCCCTCGTTGGCCCCGGCCCCAATGGACAGCAAGACAGACAGATCATGGAACACTTTGGCGGGTCCTAGAATCACCAGGGCCAGCAGCAGTCCTGTCACCGCGGCCGCGCACGCCCCCAGGAAGAAGGGCAGACATCTCCTGATGGCTTCTCGTGGGTTTCTCAGCTCCAAGATGTATTTCCAGAAAATCACCAAAATCAGCGCCAGGAACAGGGCATTGGGCATACGGAAATAGGTGTTGATGCCCAGGACAAAGCCGCTTATGCCCAGAAGCTTCTCCCTGTCCTTCTCTAATCCTCGCAGCAGCAGCACAAGCCCCAGGGCCAGCAGCAGCGACGTCCACGCATTCCAATTCAGTGTCCGCACCCAAGGAATCCCATAGAACGTCCCCACAAGCACGCTTGCCAGCGCTGCCGCCCGCGGCATCCATTTCTTCAGATAATTGTACAGGATCACAGCCGTCAATACATAGAGCAGACTGGAAGTCAAATTCAAGATCAGTACCTTGCGGATCGGGGCAAGGGCATAGAGGATCCCTCCAGCCACTTCCCCGAGAAAATAGTACAGTTCATTTACCTGTATATCCTGATTGAAGATATAGCGGTATTTGGTCAGATAGGAGGCTGTGTCCCTCACGTCAATCCCTTTGGTGGTGTAGGGGATTGACCACAGGATCAGCACGGCAAAGAGGACAAAGAGGAGAAACCGCTCCATCTGTCTCCTGCTATTTGTCTCCTTCAACAGCCATCCCCTCCTTTCTTGTCTCCTTCTCTCCCTTTCTTCTTCCTCTTCCTGTGTCCCACAGAAGGACGCAGGCTCCCGGCAGATATCCCGCGCACACCTTGGTAAGCTTCACCGCAAGGCTGCCGGCCGGGAATCCGAAGAGGGCCATCCCGCCCTCCACGAACATAAAGACGAACAAGTGCAGGCACAGGATGCTGACCGTATGCCTGCCCAGGGCTGCCGCCGCCCAGGCCACAGGGAATATATGGCGCTCGGCCCATATGCCAAGCATCATCACAAGCATGCAGCCTGATGCCGTGGCCAGCATATACAGCACCGGCTGCTCTCCATAGTCTCTCACCGACAGATTGCCCGTCCCGGCTCCCAGTGCTGCCGCCCCGAAGACAATGATCAGGAGCACCGGCATCCTCTTATCCTGGTACAGCCTCATCAGCCTCTGCCCATCCGCCAGGAACTGCCCCAGGCCGATCAGCGCCATATGGAAGAACATCGTGTCCAGGCTCCAGGGAAGCAGGATGGGAAGATAGGAGAGTCCAAGGGCAATCACCACACAGCCTGCCAGTATCCCCGCCAAACGCCGCGTACCTTCCCCAGCAAGCCTCACGGCAATTTCATAGCCGATCAGGGCGGTGAACAGTCCTGTGAGGAACCAGGTGGGGCCATTCAGAATTCCCATGAGAGATTCTCCTCCCTCAGGGGACAGATAGCTCCTGGAGTACAGGATGCCCAGCAGCTCCCGCTTCCAGGCAAAGGCTTCGCCGGATGCCAGCGCCTTGACGGCAAAAAACACATACAGAAAACCGTTAAAGCCAAAGTAGGGGATGAGCAGCCGCTTCGCCCGCTTTTTCACCACCGTCGGCAAAGACGCGTCTGAATTCCGGCGATAGGTATATCCTGCCAGAACGAAGAAGACAGCCACATAGAACATCCCTCCCAGATAAGTCCCCCATCCGAGAGACAATCCGGCATGGTTGCACAGCACGATGAACAGCGCCAGTATTTTGATCCCGTCAATCCAGACAATCCTTTTCTTGCCTTCCATGCTTTCCTCCTCTTCCCTTCCTTCTACCATCTGGAGAGGAAGCGGTTGTATGGCTCCTCCACGTACTTGGTCATCAGGAAAGACAGTCCCCACACGATCAGCGTGGTCAACACAAAATTCAGTCCCATCAGCAGATGATAACTGAGCTTCCCATACAGGGCCAGCAGCAGGGCACTGGAAAATGTGGCAATCACAGGGAAGTGAAGGAGATACCAGGAAAAGGAAATCCTTCCAAGCCCAGTCAATATCCTGCATGAGAAAAACCGGGAGAGGACGCTGCTCCCCGCCGCTCCGGCCACGATCATCGCCGCCCCGATGAAATGATAGGTGACCGACAGCCCCTCCGGGAGCCATGCGTAAATACTTCCCTCCAGCCTTGTCCCCACCGAAGGGTAAGAGCCAAAATAGACGCCCAGGACAAAGATCCCCGCGCACAGCCAGGGGACTCTCCTCACCCATTTCATGAGCCGGGGCTTTGTGTAATAGAGATCACACAGCCAGAAACCGGCAAAGATCCCCGCATAATCTGTCAGGAACAGCCCTGCCATGAGGACGGCATACAGTACATACCGATACTTCCACTTCCCTGCCAGAGCCGCCACAGCATAGACGAGCAGAGCCCCCAAGAACAGATACTTCACCGTCCAGAGAACACCGTTAAAATAATTGTGCCCGAAGAGGAAGCAGCCAATCACGGCTTCCCTCAGCGCATGGCTGTAGCCCGGCTCAAAGTTGTTGAATCCGGCAAACCACTCCTCTGATCCGGCCAGGACGGCAGCCTCGGTATTCTTATACAATCCCGCGATCATCAGGAAGAAGATCACCGTGCTCACCAACAGAATCGGTACCGCCAGGCGGAAGTACCTCTTCACCGCGCTTTTGGCGAGCCTCTTCCTGTCATAATCTCTAAAAAAGCGGATACACAGGACGAAACCGCTGGCAACAAAGAAGAGGTGCACGGCGAAATTACCGTTATAGAGAATATTCAGCGGGCTTTTCCCGATCAGGATCTCCACCCCCGTCTCCGTATGCGCAGATGCCTCGTCCAGAGAATAGAGGGAATAATAAAAAGCATATGCAAAGTGGCACAGGTACACAATAAGTGCCCCTGTGCCTTTCAGGCCGTCTATAAAGTTCAGTTTGCCTGTTCCGCCTGCGGCCGATCCCATAGCTTCCCATCCTTTCCATCCATATGAAGATACACATCCCTGCCCGCCGCGCACAGAAGGGCCAACAGGAGAAAGGCATAGACGATCATCGGCACCGCCTCCCCTTTGGTCAGGAATAATGTGTAAGATACATAAGAAATCAACACGTGCAATACCGGCAGGAACATCCGCCGAGACGCGGCGAGGGCATACACCACCGCCAGGATATCCACAAGGTACCCGTAGCGCTCATGCATAAACGGCAGGAAATATACGGTCAATATCCCATAGAAGAGAGCCATCTGCAGGATGAATCCCTTGGTCATTGGATAACGCTTCTTGGCCATATAGTACATTACACAGATCAGAATACTGATGATCAGACATTTGCCCAATGTGGAATAGGTCACAAGCAGGGCCTCGGGAGTAATCATCTCATAGATATTGGGCCAGCTGAGGGTCAGCGCCCAGGTATCCGTATATCCCTGATCCAGATAGACCATGAGAAGCTCTGTAAAAGGCCGTCCCGCAATCCATGCAGGAATAATGCTGAGCACGTAGAACAGCGGAAGGAGGAAGAAATGCTCCACCCGCACCCTCTTGTGCACCCAGAGAATCACCAGCACCGGGAAGATGAACAGCGCTTGCAGCTTCAAGCAGAAGGCAAGGCTATAGAACACCATGGCCGCCAGCGGCCTCTCTTTCAGAAAATAATAGATACTGCACAGAAGGAACAGCGTGTAAATCACATCACACTGGCACCAAAGGGCACTGTTCGCCGCGACCGTGGGCAGCACAAACACAAACCCATAGGCGAAAAAGCCCCGATTCCTGGAGCCGGTCAGTTCATACACCAGCTTCCCCGCCATGACCGCCGCCGCCACGTCCAGCACGCTCATACAGATTTTATAAGTGTACATCGGATCAAAGGGCAGCCCCTCAATAAACACAAGAAAATACATGAACAGGGGCGAATAATCGTACCAATCATACGCCAACGAGCGCATACCGCCGTATTTCTCAATCTCAGCAAACCACAGCTCCCAGTACCCCGTATAGTCCTGGGATATATAAGACAGACAGGCCGCGCGCATTCCAATTCCCAGCGCCGTCACAGCCGCTAGGAAAAGCAGCTGGGTCACCGTCAGCTGAATATGTCCAACCGTCAGCTTCTTATGGAATATCGGCCGAAACTCCTTATTCACCGCTGATTCCTCCCTTCTGCGCAGCATCCGCTTCCTCCCACGGGCGAAGGAATACGTCCCTTCCTGCCAGCAGAAGAAGCGCCAGCATTCCAAGGGCATAGTATCCCAGCGGGAATCTGGACACGCCTGTCAAGCATATCTGATACATGGAAAAGGACAAAATCAGCTGTCCCAGCGCGAAGTAGAACTTCCGCTTACAGAAAAACAGCAGAAGCACCGCGAACACATCTGCCAGCAGCCCGCTTCTGGCGTTCATATGAGGAGCCACGTATGGAACCAGCATACAGAAAAACATGCATAACTCCGTCACATATTCTGGGTTCCCAAATCTCGCGGCCCTTCCCCTGGCGATGACGGCATAGATACAGCCCAGCACAAGCGCGCCGGTCAGACAGAGTCCCGCGATAAAATATTCGGAAGTAAAATCGGAAGGGCCTAGCAGCTGATAGACATTGCACCAGTTGTCCGTCAGCACCGCCGAGCTGTCGGCGGCCCATCCTGTGAAGGCTCCATCCACCCCGTTCAGGAACCGCCTCCCTACTTCCGTCAGCGTATCAGTCTGCCCCAAAGCCCGGGCCATATCCGCCGCGTCCGCAATACCCTTTAACACCTTAGGCGCAGCCGCCTCGTTGCCGTACCCGAACAGCAGCTGCTGTACATCCGTTCCAAGCAGGAGTCTCGCCGCCCCAGCCGCCGCCGTGACCACGATGCCTGCTCCTGACAGCCTGCCGGCAGCCCAGAACAGCAGGAACACCGGAAGCAGAAAGACTGCCTGTATATTCAGCAGCAGACCAGCCCCGTACAGAATAGCTCCCGCTGTCCGCTTCCCCATCAGAACCGCGGCCACGCCGGCAAAGCAGGCCAGCACATAGAAGCCGTCCGGCTTCTGCCAGTAAGAACTTAAGACAGTCAATGTGGGAAGTATCAGAAAAACACCGTAACAGGTCAGGCCAGCGGTCAGACTGTTCTTACATCTCCATACACAGATACCGGCCAGAAGGGCCAGCGCCATATCTCTCAGTCCATACCAGCCGGTAAATCCGTCCATCAGCACCAGGCGGATCACCGCGGCAGCCCCTGTCATCGCCGTGAACATGAGCAGATCCAGGAACCGTACCCAGGTGCCTCTTATCTTCCATTTCAATTCCAGAAAATATCGGAAAAAGTTATCGATCATCTCTTACTCCGTCTTAGGAAACGCTGATTCCATCAGAGTTTCCCTTATCTTCGCCGTCCTCATCTCCGAGATATTCCCGGATAATGAACTTGGGCCTTGCCTTGGCTTCCATATAAATCTTACCGATATATTCCCCGATCACACCGATGGCCAAAATCTGCAGCCCTCCGATGGCCCAGATGGACACAATCGTAGACGTCCAGCCGCTGATCGTGTTCCCCAGCAAGTGCTGGACCAAAGAATAAATCAACATCAGAATACTCACCGCGAAAATCAGCACTCCCAGAGAAGTAATCATACGGATCGGCTTGATGCTGAACGATGTGATACCGTCCATGGCGAACGCCATCATCTTCTTCAGCGGATATTTGGACTCTCCCGCGAACCGCTCGTTCCTCTCATAGGTGACAACGGCAGAATCATAGCCGATGAGGGGCACAATTCCCCTGAGGAATAAATTAACTTCTTTAAACTTCTCCAGGTCATACAGGCTGCGCTTGCTCATTAGGCGGCAGTCAGCATGGTTATATACAATGTCCACTCCCATAGCCAGCATCAGCTTGTAGAAGCTCTGAGCCGTGAATTTCTTAAAGAAGGTATCCTTCTTCCTTGAACTTCTCACTCCATATACAATGTCGCAGCCTTCATAGTATTTATCCACGAACTTTTCTATGACTCCCACATCGTCCTGAAGATCCGCATCCATGGAAATCGTCATGTCTGAATGCTCCTTGGCCTCCATCAAGCCCGCCAGCAGGGCGTTCTGATGCCCCTTATTCCTGGAGAGGCATAAGCCTACGAACAGAGGGTCTTCCTCGTGCAGTTCACGGATGATCGGCCAAGTCCGGTCCTTCGAGCCGTCATTCACAAACATTACTCGGCTTCTCGGAGATATCTTCCCCTTCTCAATCAGCCCGTACATCACCTGCTTCAGCTGCCTGGCCGTCTCCGGCAGCACTTCCTCTTCATTGTAGCAGGGAAGCACCATATACAGGATATCCTGTCTTGTCTCCATGTCTATCCTCCTTGCAGTCCAACGCTCTTGCAGTACACTTGCCCCTTCGCGGAGCAAATTCGGCGCTGGCAACGCTGTTGCCCCAGGCGCCCTATCTCATGCGTTAGAATCCCGCTTCCTTCATGTAATCCGCAATCGCCTCTTCCCAGGAAGCGAACGTATAATCGGTGGTCAGACGCAGCATATAATTGTCCAATACCGAATATGCCGGCCTGGGAGCCGCCGTTGGGCAGTCCTTGGCATATTCCTCTGTGGTGATGCCTTCTACCTCTGTCTTCTTCCCGGCCAGGCGGAATACCTCCCGGGCGAAATCTGCCCAGCTGCATATCCCCTCGCAAGTGCCATGAAACAGCCCATAATTGTCTGTGGGAAGCAGGTAGGCGATCATCTTCGCCAACTCCATCGCGCTTGTCGGGTTCCCAATCTGATCTTTGACCACACGGACTTTATCGTGCGTCTCGGACAGACGCAGCATCGTCCTGGCAAAATTCTTGCCGTCCCCGTACAGCCATGCGGTGCGGATGATAAAATGCCGGTCGGAGAACTCCTTGACAAACTCCTCCCCAGCCAGCTTCGTCGCCCCGTACATACTCTTGGGTCCCGTCTTGTCGAACTCCGTGTAGGGCCTCGTCCCATCCCCGGCGAACACATAGTCTGTGGACACCTGTATCAGCTTCGCCCCTGTCTCCTGGGCGGCAATGCTCAAATTCCTCGGACCGACGGCGTTGATCCGGTATGCGTTGTCCCCGTCCTTCTCACACAGATCCACCGCCGTGTGAGCCGCGCAGTTGATCACCGCATAGGGCTTGATCTCTCTTACAAAACGCAGTACCTCGTCCACCTTCGTGATATCCAGCTCTTCCACATCGGTATTAACCAGCTCATATTCCCGGCTGCCCTCGTACACCCGGTTGATGGCCCTTCCAAGCTGCCCGTTACAGCCCGTCACTATCAGCTTTTTCATCCTTCCACTCCTCCTTAAGCTCCTCAAGCTGCTGCTCCATCTGCTTGATCCGATCCTCATTCAAGGCTATGATCTGTGTCAGCTTGCGCAGCTTCGTAGACATTCTCGACAGAGACACTGTCAAGGTATAAATAATCATCAGGGAAAAACAAAATCCCAGAAAAAAAATCATATTCACCGGCGCGTCAATCCCGAGGAAACGGGCAATGATCACCATTGACCGAGGAAACGCCGCGAAAATCGCCAAGGCAATACAGACAAACAGCCACGACAGAGCATACTTGAGCTCCAGGCTCTTTCTGCGTATCATATTGACAATCGCGATCAGCGACACCGCCAGGGCAAGCAGGATGGTTATCTGAAGCTTCGCCGTCATCATAAGCCTCTCCCCCTTCGTTTCCTCATGCGCTCCATCAGGATCGCCAGTGTCACCTTCACCATATAGTACACAGACCGCCCGGCAGAAATCGATGAGACGCCGGCCTGGCGCTCCCTCATAATCACCGGGACTTCCATCACCTTCTTGCCCATATTTAATATGGTAACCACGCTCTCTGGCTCAGGATAGTCCACCGGGTAATCTTCCGAATAGATCTTCATCACATCCCGGTTCACCATCCGCATGCCGGAAGTAGGATCCAGGACGCTCTTGCCTGTCAGGAAGCGGATCAGAAGACTGAAATACCGGATACCGAACCGGCGAAGCCCTGAAGACTGAAATCCCTCTTTGTTGATAAAGCGGGAGCCGATGACCATGTCCGCATCGTTGGCCTCCAGATAGTCTGCCATGGCATTCAGATATTTCGCGTCGTGCTGACCGTCGCCGTCAAACTGCACGGCCACATCGTAGCCGTTCCTCCAAGCATAGAGATAGCCCGTCTGCACGGCTCCTCCTATGCCTAAATTCACCGGAAGATTGATGATGTTCATCCCCATCTGGGTACAGAAACGCATCGTCCCGTCCTGACTGCAGTCGTTGATGATAATATAGTCAAATCCAGGGGCGTTCTCCCGGATATCCTCTACCGTATTTACAATACTCTCGATTTCGTTATATGCGGGAATAATTACAATCTTTTTCATAAATTCCCCTTAATCCTCTATCACAATTCCACGTTTTTTGACCTCAGTACGAACATGCCCGCTTCAGCGGGCAGTACAATAAACAAAAGCCCTCGCCGGCATAACCGCCCAGGCCTGCGCGAAGCCTGTACATCTCTCCTTTGAGGCTGGGCTTTTTAAGTTATAGTACCATTTCCTGTTCATTTTTGCAAGTTCAGCGAAAGTCGAACAGGTCCGCATGATAGCCAACAGGCGCCGTAATGGCCTTCGGATTATACATAACCACGACAATGTCTGGTTTCGTCTCCTCCACATACTTCTCCAGGCTTCCCCGGAAATGCCTCAGGTCAATAACCGACAAATGTTCAATTGCCGTGGACAGATAAGGCGCTGTGGACAGCCCGAAGGAATCCTTCAGGAGAAGTACCCTCTTCCCATTATTCACCAGCTCATTTTCCACTTCCACCAGCGCCTGGTCGTCTCGGAAATAGGCGGCGTAAGGGTTCTTCGTATAATAGTCTCCCCGCTCCAGCTGACTTTCATCCAGGAATGCCTGGGCAAAATTACCGCTGTAAATGTCTCCTGCAGCCACAATATCCATGGAAAAGGCCGTCTCATATTCCGGCAGCACAAGCTCCATATCATCCAGCGGCACATAGCCAATACCCGTCTTTTTGCCGAGAGCTCCCAGAAACAAGTCGTCGATCACCTCTGTCTCGTACACGTCGGGATCTACTTTCCCCAAGTCAAAATCCTCCCCATAAGACAGGTTCAGCTGTTCCAGTATCTCCCCTGCCGCCCACAGGCCGGTAGAAGGCTTCCAGTGATGATCCGACGCGTAGAAGGCGCTGTCAAAATCCATATCCTTCACAATCTCATCCCGCAGATCCAGAGCCGGTACTTCTGCCTCGGCCAGCCCCTCCATCAGGCGGTCCGCGTTGGAGTTCGTGTAATCATCCAGCCCTTCCGGGAGCTGATTGTCGTATTTATTAATTTTACACGGCGTCTGTACGTACAAAAATTCTGCCCCTGTCTCCTGCACAAACCGGGCGAATTCCACAAGATTATCCGTGCAGATTTCCATATCTTCCTCAGTCAAATCATCGCTTAGGAATGTCAGCAGCCCGTTGTCCATCTTCACCACCACGTCGTCCCCGTCAATGATCCGGCTCCCCAGCACCTTCTGAATACCGATATATGCTTCGATAGCCGCCGTCCGTCCCGGCACGTGCTCATTGCAGTATGTCTCCACCTCCGAGATTGCGGACAGAATACGTGCGTTCACATCTGTCAGCCGTTCGTAGAAGCCCCCTTCTTCCTGGGTAGCCTCCTCCTCGAAGGGATATCGCTCTTCCAGATTCACTGCCTCCGTCTTCGTGTAAATGGTTCCGTCCGCTTCCACTTCCTGAACCGTCTGTTCGTCGTCTGCTCCTTCACTCTGCGCAGTATCAGATACGTCCTCCTGCCCGCCTTTTTCCTGGACGCTGTCTTCCTGCCCTCCGGCAGTTATCCCCGCGGCAGTCTGGATCCTCCTGGCCGCCAGGGGCAGCAGAAGGCCTGCCATATTGACGATCAAGATCAGCAGGAAAGCTGCCAATACAATATGCTGTTTTCCTATTTTCCGTTGTTTTTTCATTCTGTCATCTCCATGTCTGCCAGATCCCAGCAGTTCAAGCCCGCGCTATTCGCGAAGCGGTATTGTCTATTACAAATCGTCGCGCATCCTGCGGAGCATTTCAGGAAACACTGATTTCATCAGCGCTGCCTTAAAAGTTAAAATATATGAACGGATTGTATGTCCCTTTTACCATATAGATGACTGCGATGCCGAATAGAAGAAAAGCCCCGCACAGCCGCAGCGTATCGAACAGTCCTTCCTCCCTCCACAGCCCTCTCTTCTGCAGTATTTGCTTCCACGGAATGCAGGCAAGCACTGCCGCCGCCAGGTAGACTCCGTATTCTCTCAGATAGAGCCAGAAATGGGCATCCACAAGTCCTGTGCTCCCAATCCCCAGCATATTTCCCACAAACCTGCCGGCAATAAAAATATCGTCGGCCCGGAAAATCACCCAGCCAATACAGACAAACACGAGGGTATACACTCTGGAGAAAGGCCCTAGCTTCTTCTCAAATCCTGTCAGCTTCTCCAGCGTTAAGAGGACGAAGTACATCAGCCCCCATAGAATAAACGTCCAATTGGCGCCATGCCAGATGCCGGTTAAGCTCCACACCACGAACAAGTTGAGCACCAGTCTTCCCTTGGACGCTACTCGGCTCCCTCCCATAGGGAAATACACATAATCCCGAAACCAGCTTCCCAGAGAAATATGCCATCTTCTCCAGAACTCCGACACGCTCTTGGACACGTATGGATAGTTGAAATTTTCCAAGAATTGGAAACCAAACATTTTACCCAGGCCAATGGCCATATCCGAATATCCGGCGAAATCGAACAGAATCTGCAGGGAATAATAAATGCCCCCCAGCCATGCCGTCGCCCATGCCAGATCTCCCCGGCCGATCAGTTCATAGCAGGCGTCAGCTCCCAGGGCCAGGCTGTTGGCCAGCAGGATTTTCTTCCCGAAGCCCCAGATGAACCTGAGAATCCCCTCATAGAACCCTTGAAGGCTCTCCTGCCTATCCCGAATCTGATTGGCCACCGTCTCATAGCGCACAATCGGCCCGGCGATCAGCTGAGGAAAAAGAGAGATATACAACCCCACGTTCAGAGGATTCTTCTGGGCCTCTCCCCTGCCCCTGTAGACATCCAACACATAGGACATCGCCTGGAATGTATAAAAAGAAATACCGATAGGCAGCGCGATCTGTGGAATCTCAATCGGCTGCCTCAGAAAATAATTCAGATTATTGACTGTAAAATTTAAATATTTGAATACGAACAAAAAGCCCAGATTATAGACGACGGTGAACACCAGCAGGGCCCGTGTGGCGCTTCTGCTCTGTCTGTGCCGGTCAATCAGCAGTCCCAGCCACCAGTTCACCACAATCGACAAGATCATTAAAACGACGTATACCGGCTCTCCCCAGGCGTAGAAGAAAATGCTGGCGGCCAGCAGGAACATATTCCGAAAGCCTCTGGACTTCACCACCGGATTATAATAGATCAGCAGCACCAAAGGCAGGTATACAAATAAAAAAACGGTTGTAGAAAATAGCATCTCCTGTATCTCCTCGCAGCCTCTACTTCCTTCCTCCGTAGGGCCCTTACTTTCTCACAAATTGCCAGAGCAGCCGCCAAATACGGCATGCGTCTGTGAACCAGGCCCCCCTTACATGGTTCTCCAGAAGTCCCCGATGGCCCTCTCTCAGAGAGACCCAGTACGCCCCAAGGCTGGAGGTGCTTGTCCCTCCGTAATCCATCTCAATCAGCGTCTCGGGAATGTAGGACAGGCGGATCTTGCCGTCCTTCAAAATCCGTATCATAAATTCATAGTCTGCGGCGCACACATAGTCTGTCTTGTACAGGCCGTATGCCTCGTATACCTCTCTTCGCAGGTACAGCGTCGGATGTCCGGGCATCCAGCCCAGGCGGATATTCCCCTGGCCCTGTCTCCACGTACGTACGATTCTGTCCCCGTCTTTGTACACCAGGTCGGCGTGCACGCCGTCTGTTCCTTCCTGGCTTATCGCCTCTGCCATTTTACGTATGGCGTCCGGCACGGTAAAATAGTCAAAACAGCAGCCGACAATCTCTCCGGAAGCCAGCCCTATCCCTTTATTCAGGGCGTCATAAATCCCGCGATCCGGCTCTGATATCCACCGAAGCCTTCCGCCGAACGGCTCTTCCATCTCTTTCAGCAGCTGCTTCGTACCGTCCTTCGAGTCCCCGTCCACCACGATATATTCCAGGTTATCGTAGTCCTGGCCCAGCACCCCTTCCATCGTCTTCTTCAGATGGGCGCAGTCATTGTAAGTTGTCGTTATGACAGACACCTTCAGCGGGTCACTCATGCTTCAATATCCTCTCATACAGTTCCAGGTATTCCCAGAACCGTTCTTTCTTATCATACTGACGTGCCTTCATCTGGCACACTGCCGGCAGGATCTGGCTCTCCCCCATCTCCAGGACAGCCTCCTTCAGCTTCTCCTCATTCCCCTTGGGCACCACAATGCCGCAGCTTGCGTCGAGCGCCTCCGGGCTTCCGCCCGTATCAAAGGTCACCACCGGCGTGCCGCAGGAGAGCGCCTCTAAGTTTGTCGTCGGGAAATTGTCTTCCAGCGTGGGATTCACATACACATCCGCCAGCGTATACCACTGGGCCAGCTCGTTGAGCTTCCCTGTCCTGGGCAGCGCCAGTATTTTCTCAGGCAGCTTCTTCTTCTGCCGTTCTGACACTCCTATGAGCACCACTTTGTAGGGATCTGGCAGCTGCTCGGACAGCCGGATAAAATAGTCCAGCCCCTTGCGCTTCTCCCATATATTTGCCACCCCCAGGACGACCTTCTTATCCTGAAGTTCGTATTTTCTGCGAAACCTGCCTTCTGTTGGGGCAAATACTTCCTGATCCACGCCGTTGGGAATCACTTCTACCGGGTAATCCTTCAGGAATGACTGTTCCACAAGGCCCTTCAGCCACCGAGACGGCGTCACAAGGGTCATGCCCGGCACCTTCGTGAACGCCTTCTCCTTCCTCCGGTAATTCTGCCGGGAATTATCCCGGAAGAGGGCGTATGGGTAAGCGTTCCTGTGCTGAGGACATTTCCCGCACCCCTCCTTCCACTTCTCGCAGCCCGCATAGTCGAAGTAGGCGCAGTGCCCAGTGAAACTCCAGCAGTCGTGCAGCGTCCACACGACTGGAATCCCGGCCACCTTCAAATAATTCAGCATGGACTCCGCGTTCATATAGAAGCCATGTATATTATGCAGATGAACCACATCCGGCTGATAATCGTTGATGTAAGCCTGCATTCGCTCTGTCATTCTTGCCGAGGCAAAACCGTGCTCTCCTTTGAAGAAAGTTGCAAGCACATGCCTCGCCATCTCGGGTCCGCTGCCGAACTTCACAGCCTCCACATCCTGGGGCGCCTTCCTGCGCCCGTAGAGAATGCGGCACTCATGGCCGTTCTCCTTAAGCATATGCCAAATATCCGTCGTTATTCTGCCCACACTTCCGTCACCGCAGACGGTATTTATCTGTAAAACCTTCAAATGAAATCACCAAAACCCTTTTCTGTTCCCTCGCTTAATGCTATACTTTATCGTGTACGATATTTACATATCGCTAAATACGACTCTGTCTAATAAGGAGATAAACTATGATTATCATACAACCTTCCGGTGGTTTATGCAATAGAATCCGTTCGATTAATTCAGCCTGGACGCTGGCCCGCAGAAAAAGGGTACCCCTCAAGGTTCTCTGGCTGAACGCCCCGGAGCTGAACTGTCCCTTTGAACAGTTATTCCGTCCCACCGGGGAGTTTGAAGTGGTGAACATCGATTCCCTGAGAAGCCCGCGGAAATTATTCCTCCAGTTCTCGGCAAGGCAGCGTCTGAATAACGAAGATATTCTGAATCATAAGACCGGGGTAACACTGAATGAAGATTTTTTCCAGTCGCTGTCTGATTCCGTATATATTTTCACCTGGGAACAATTCTACCCCACCGAGGATTACCACCTGTTCGTCCCTGTACCCCAGATCCAGGAACGCATAGACAGCTTTACCAGACAGTTTGCCCCGCATATGGTGGGCGTACACATCCGGCGCACCGACAACGTGTCTGCTATTGGCAAGAGCGGCACCGATGCCTTTATCCAGGCGATGGAAGCGGAGATTGCCGCAGATCCCCAAGTGCAGTTTTTCCTGGCCACGGATGAGCGGAAGGAGGAGGCCGTCCTCAGGAAACATTTCCCCGGCAAAATCCTCTCCAATGAAAACCGGGTGCTGGAACGGAACAGCACAGCCGGCATGCACGACGCGATGATCGATCTGTACTGTCTGGCCGCTACAGACAAAATACTGGGCAGCTACTGGAGTTCTTTCACCGATGTAGCCGCCCAGATGAGAAATATCCCGAAGGTGATCATAGGTTACGATTCATAACCGATTCCGAATGAACAATCAACGCTTCGTGCTTGCGCGTAAGCGTGTGTTGGTCCTTCTGAATTAGGACTATGAATCGTAAGTAGAAGACTAGAGATCCTCAGGATCGCTGCAAAGAATAGAAAAATATCGCCGTCCAGGATCACTTCAGGAATATGCGCCCCAGCAGATAGCATACCGGGTAGAGACGCAGCCGTATGAGCAGCAGATATATCCGTACGGACAGCGGCTTATCCGGCATCCGATGGGACTGTAATGTCTTCTTTACCTCCGGATTTGTACAGATTCTTCGAATCTCCCCAATGATCTGCCCGGCTTTCGCGCCGCCGCTTCGGACGATGGCGCTGCGGATATCCATGATGGCCAGTATGAGGAAGTCATTCTCAATCTGCGCGGAAAAATCATACACATTCTTCACCTTGGCAATCCAGGCGATCTGCCTCTTCGTGGCCGTGATCTTCTTCAGATAGCCCGGATCATAGCTGCCGGTGATCGACCCAGCGTTAATCCGGTAATGATACGGATAGTAGTCCGGCAGGAAGCTCAGGCTGTCGGCATCGCACAGACAAGCAAAAGTCAGCTGCAGGTCTTCTCCCACAACGATCTCGTTTCTGCAGAACTTCATGTTTTTCTCCACTAATTTTCTGCGGTACAGCTTCGTCACCCTGGCCGCCTGGATCGTGCGCCCAAAAAAGCTGCCATTGTTCAGCAGCTTCGGATAGAGTTCCGACACAATCTGCCCCCGGCTGTAATATTCCCTGTCCAGCCGGGACGTCTCTGTAGTTCTGGGTCTGGAGGCATCCTCGTATTCATAGACCAGCCCGCAGATGACAATGTCTGAATGGCAGCGTTCTGCGGAGACGCACAATTTCTCGTACATATCACTATCCACCCAATCGTCACTATCTACAAACCCTACATACTCGCTGGTTGAAACACCTACTCCCGCCTTCCAAGCGGAAGTCAAGCCTCCGTTCTCCTTGTGTACCACCAGTATCCTTTCATCTTCCCGGGCGTAGTTGTCACAGATCTGTCCAGAACTGTCGGTGGATCCGTCATCCACGAGAATAATCTCCAAATCTTCCTTGGTCTGAGCCAGCAGACTGTCCACACACTGCTTCAGATAGTTTTCCACATTATATACCGCAACGATAACACTGACCCTCATCTTCCACCTCCTGGCATCAGCCTGCGGAAACACCGATGAAATCAGCGTTTCCCAAACCCTCGCCGCCCTAGTACTTCATAAGTCTCCGATACAGTCCCGGCATCATCAGGAAAAGCCGGTATCCGGCCGCCGTCCTGGCGGGAAGGCCTCCATAGGGCCTGCTGCCAGTTAAGGCCTCCCGCACATAACTGCGCAGCAGCTCCTGATCTTCCCTAGAATCCGGCAGATAACGGACGCATTTGAAATACAGGTCAATGCAGCCGTCAGCCAGGGCCTTCCATGCTGCCGGCAGAATATCCCAATATTTATCCTTTCGCTCTTCCAGGAAGGTGAGGCGCTCCCGCACAGCCCAGGCCCAATCCAGCCGCTTCCTGGAGAACTGTCCCCTCGTGATGCTGTCGTTTCCGATAAAATAGCCGTACAGGCAGGCATCCACCACCGCTGCCTTCTCAATCCGGTCGTAGATTTTATAAGTTGTCGCCTCGTCCTCATGGATGCGCCCCGCCGGAAATCGAAGGCCCTCAAAGAGCGACCGCTTATACAGCTTATTCCACGCTACTACATAATACGCCCCGTCATGGATATATAAGTTGCCCATCATCTCACGGCCGGAGTACGTGGTCACATGCCCGGTATCGTGCTCTTCATCGGGAACGGCCTCACCCTTCACGTATTTCCACTTGCACATGGACAGATCGCTTCCGGTATCCGCCAGAGCCTGGTACAGCCGCTCTACAAAGTCCTCCGTCACATAGTCGTCGGAGTCTATGAATATGAGATATTCTCCCGCCGCCGCGTCTATCCCTGCATTTCTCGCCCCGGACAGCCCCGCGTTCTCCTGATGGATCACCCGCACTCTCTCGTCCGCGGCTGCATAGCCGTCACAGATGGCCGGGCATCTGTCAGGAGAACCGTCATCCACCAGCAGAATCTCCAGATTCCGGTATGTCTGGGCCAGCACCCCGTCCATGCAGCGGGGAAGATATGCCTCCACCTTATATACCGGAAGAATTACCGTAATGAGGGGATCCAAATTTTCAAATCTTCTTTCTCTATCCAACATAGAACCTCTTTCATATCTGGTGATGCCCGCCAAGACGGACACATCCGTTTGCTATAGCAGCGCCTGCCGAGTACTCAGCCCCGGATAACGCGCACGACGGACACCACCGCCTTGCGCAGATAGATCAGCACATAGACCCAATACACGGCCCCTCTGGAAAAGGCCCGGTTAATGATCCGGTAGTCCAGCCCCTTCAGGGAAATATCCCGGTTCACCTGCTGCATATAGGGATCTTTCGCGTACTGTCTGATCAGCTCCAGCCTCTCCATCTTGCTCAAGCCCCCATCAAATGCCAGGCCTTCGATCTCATCTAAGAACTCCTTCACAAATTTACCGTGGATACGGCTCACATCAGCCTCCTCCCCAGCCAGCTCCCGGTAGAAAGCTTTCGTCCTCTCGCACAGCCGCGAGGCGATGGCTATCTTGTCTGGTCTCCGCTTCGTGGACAAGGTCTGCTTGTCCTCCGCCTGAATATAATTGCAGAACATCTCCCGTGTAACGCAGATACGCCCCGCCTCCCGGATATAGGACAGGTTAAACAGCAGATCCTCCCCCAAGTTCAGGTCGTGGGGAAAGCCCTCCCGGATCAGCTTTCGGCAAAACAGCTTATTCCAGGGCATATTTAAAAACCCGTCCTCGTACAGATCTAGGAACACCCCCGCAAATTCCTCTTTCGTATATACCCCCTCTTCCCTAGGACGTTTTCTGACATCCCTGCCCACATACCAGTGATGGAAGCCGGCAATCACCAAGTCCGCATCCGATTCTTCCCTAAGTTTCAGCATCCGCGCGCACGTGTTCGCCTCAATGTAATCGTCGCTGTCCACGAATAGAAGGTATTCTCCGCTGGCATTTTCGATTCCCCGATTCCTCGCCTGGGACACACCTTCATTATGCCGATACAGCACACGCACGCGTCTGTCCTGGGCCGCATACTCTTCACAGATTTCTGAAGAGCGGTCTGGGGATCCGTCCACCACAAGGAGCACTTCGATATCCCGGTATGTCTGTCTCAAAATACTGTCCACGCACCGGTGCAGCGTCCGTTCACTCTTATATACTGGTACGACTATACTAATCATCTTCGATTCTCCCGGCCTCTTATGCCTTATTTTCTCCTGTTCCATAGGAAAGCGCTGACTTCATCAGTGCTTCCTCGGCAGCTTCACAAAATGCGCTTTCCTCAGCGCCTTTTTGTCCAATGGTCTATTGTTGTCTTTTCCCTTTTCTGAAGGTATATTGTATGGGGCTCTATCCTCCCTGACACGACGCTTCCGGCGGCGATCACACAGTGATCTCCGATATCCGCCCCCTTCAGGATCACGCAGTTCGCCCCCACCCACACATTGCTTCCGATGTGTACCGGCGCGCTCCGGTAATGCCCCCAACCCTTGCGGTAATCATGGTCATGATCGACAATTACCAGGTTGTTGGCAAACTGGCAGCCGTCTCCGATGGAGATTTCCTCCATACAGGTGATACTGCAGTTGGTATTGAAGAAGCATTTATTCCCTATCGTAAGCCGGCCCGCCTCTGCCCGCAGTGTCAGAGCGCCTCTGGACACCGTCTCCCGGCCGAGTACAAGTCGGGCCTGCTTTTTCACATGAATCTGGCTTCCGGGCCCTAGCGACTGAACCCATGCAAGCCGTGCCCTGCCTCCATACCGCAGCTTCCAGTACAATATCTTCGGCAGAGTCAGTACCGCCCGGACGGCAACTTCCCTATCCATCCAATTTCCTCCTCTCTTCAACCATCAGCGTCCTTGCAGCCTTCTGCTCTCACTCCTGCCGGCGCAGCTTTTTCTTCACAAAAGCCATCACCATCGCCCGCTCTTCCTTCTTGAGCACGGCAAAATAGTTGGCAGCCAGCGCCGCGACTCCCGCCATCTCTCCGAACACGAGGAGCGTTGCCCAGCTGCTGATCGGGAAAAGAAGACGGAATACCATACCCACTGCTCCCACGCAGATGAGAGATTTGATTCCGGTCAAAATATCCCCGTAGAACGTCTTCCAGGAGACGCCCAGGCAGCGGCTCGCGTACAAGGGAGTGAACAGCAGATTACGTATCCATCCGTAGCCCATGCTGGACAGCACAATGGCATACAGTCCAAGATCTGTAGTATTCAGCAGCAGGAAGACCGTCGCTGTGCTGCACACTCCTGAGAATACAATGACAAGAGAATTCAGCTTCACCCGCTTCGTGATGATGAAAATGTGGTACAGCACCTGAATGCTCATACTGATATACAGCGTCCCCATGGAGAGGATACACAGCATATGGAGCTGCCTGGCATCGTATTCCGGCAGCCACAGGGAGAAGAAAATATCTCCGAACACCGTGATAAAAGCGATCGGAATGCTCAGCAGAAAGATCATAATCCGGTTGGCGCTCTTCACCAGGTGGATCATCTCCTGATATTTTCCCTCCGCGTACAAGATCGTAATCTGGGGGTTGAATATCCCTACAATGCTGCCCATCAGATTGCTGACTGTCAGGGGGATTGTCTTGGCATAGTTCAGGATTCCCATGGCCGTCGCGTCAATCATCAGGTTGGAGATCAGAAGATCCAGCCCTTCCAGCAGCGTCTGTCCAAGTCGTGTGACAGAATTCCACGCTCCCAGAGATACCAGCTCCTTGATCTTCTGGAAATCAAAGTATTCCCTTCGTATGTGGACTTCCGGCATCAGCCGCTTCGTATACCGGTAATTACCGATACCGATAATCAGCGTTTCCAGCGTGGTTCCCACTCCCACATACCACATATGCGCCGGGAAAAAGGTATAGCAGCCCACCAGGACAAGCATCCTCGCCAGCTCTGCCTGAATCGTCTTCACCGCCAGCAGATCCAGCCTGTCCTTTGTGTACACAGCGATCTGAAACACCGAGAGAATGATGCTGAGCATGAAATTCACCGCCACGAAAAAGAACAGGATCTGCAGATCCGTCACCATATCCTCCGGGACATTCAGAATCTTATCCACGAACAGGATCAAGAATGTGGCCGGCACAGCGAAGACTCCCGCCATAAATATATTCCCGAACAGTACGGAGGTAAAGTACCGGTTCGCCTCCTCCTCCCTCCCCTGGTGGATGCTCACTGTAATAAAGCGGCTGGCCATCGTGTTCAGGGCCGACACCACAATCTGGGCGTAAGCCACAAAGTAATTGCCCTGCGATACAAAGCCGGACGCGCTGGTATCAATCGCCCTCCCCATATAGGGCGACAGGACGAAGCTCACCCCAAGGCTTACCAAGAAGGACAGAATCTGGGCGGTCATACTGACTGCAAGCTGCTTTTTATTCATATGCGGGTCACTCCTGTCATATCGTAACGTCCGTTAAGGAAACACTGATGAAAACAGTGTTTCCTTAGAAACAAGTGGCTTTCAAGATATATTCATAGATGCCGTAAATGTTCAGCCCTGCCGCCCCAAGGAACAGAATCCGGTAATACCACACTTCGTCCCACCGGAATTTTATCCGGTTATTGACAAAGATATACAGAAGAGGCAGAATCAGCGGGATATAATATCTCGCCTGCACCCCCTCGATGGACGACGCGCCCACCACGCTGTATGTGCCGTACAGCGACGTCCAAATGACCGCGGCCAGTCCGGCGAACATAACGCCAATCAACACCTTATAGCCCGCGCTCAGCACAAACGTATCTTCTTCCTTTGTCTTGACAAGGCAGGCGAACAGGAGCAGGATGGCCGTCACAATGCCGCAGGCGGCCGGGTACATGCCGTTGTAGGCCAGATCCAGCCATGCCCTTCCCCCGAAGGTATATGCCCACAGAGTACTCGCCATGCTGGATAGCAGCATTTTAGCATAGGTGAACGGGTTCTGAAGGATATACCCAATCTGTCCGATCATACTTACGCCCTGTACTCTCCGGTCTCCGGCGGTGCTCAAGTCATAATCCACGCCCACGCCAATGGACGGGGCAGCTCCCGGCGCGCTGAATATGGAGTACAGCAGCCATCCAGCCACAGCCGCGCAGGCCGCGATTAAGATCCACCGGCTCTTCCGATCCCGGAACTTCCGAGCCGGCAAGAAGCACAGCAGGAAAATCATAAAGATATAAATTTGCTTAGACCAGCTCCCAGCCGCGAAGCAGACCATCATCAGCAGGGCGTTCTGCCATTTCAGATAACCCTCCGACGCAATCTCATTCAGCCAGAGAATAAAGCCCAAGAACAGCAGCGCCGTGATAAATGCGTCATAGGTATACTCCGACGCCAGGAAGAGCGGCGTGGGCATCAGTCCCACCACAGCGATGAACTTTTTCCCGCTTCGGGCCAGCTTCATCGCCAGCATCAGAACAAGCAGATAGAACACCAGGTTCCCAGCCTTCCCCATCATATACTGCATGTCAAAGGGCAGATGCAGTACTCTGGCAAGCATGAGGAACAGGGACTGGGGCAGATAGGCCCTCGTGCTGTAGCCGATAAAACGGCTTTGGTAAGAAATATCAGCAGTCTTCATATCGTCGTGTTCCCGCAGGTATTCCGTCACTGCGGCCCGCTCCTCGATGGTGGCAAACCCAGGGGAGTATTTTCCCCTCATGCCCATCGCCGATTCCGGTGTCTCGATCGTAGAGCCAAAAGAGGCCTCGTAGGCATGGAGGAAATGGATATGTTCATCCCACCCTGACTGGTTGCATCCCACAAGAATGACCATGGATAATCCCAGATACAGGCAGACCACCCCAAATACCACATGCAGTTTCTTCTTATACAGCTGTCTCGCCGAACACAGGAAAAGGAGCAGCCAGCCGCTTCCCGCCAGGAAAGCCGCCCGGTATCCGTTAAACCGGAACTCATTATAGAAGGACACTGACACCCCAGTGCCGTCAAAGTCAAAATCGCCGTAGGTGGTGAGCTCTACTTCGTCGGCTGTCATTCCCACGTTCATATATCCTTCGTCCAGCCTGGAGCTGACTGTGTCGTACATCAGGTAATCGTTCAGCAGCTCCCCGTCCAGGTAGAAGCGGGCTTCCACGCCGTAGTTGGCATAGCGGCTCTCATCCACCGGATAAGCGAACTTCATTCCCTTCACATACCGCGCCTCCCCGAGAGGTACGCGTATCACTGCCTGTTTCACCACTTTATAAGTCTTGCCGTCCTTTTCTATGAGAGTTTCCTCCAGCGTGCTCTCGTAGTCAGCCCCCAGCAGCTCATAGTAGAGGCGGTTCATCTCCTCCTGGTAACGCAGATCTTCCAGCATCTGCTCATCCATCTCTGACGTGAATTCCTGATATTCTATCTGGACACGGCTATCGCTCCCGTCCAGGGCAAAGGATTCCTCGTAATTTTCCTGGGCAAGCCCGTGGTAATTGAATAGGAACACTTCCAGGAGGACGGCGGCCGCCAGTATCAAGACGGCGATCAGCCCAATGCGCCTGCCCTTCTTATCGAACTGCACTCGTCTCATCTTTCCTTCCTCCATATCTGTTCTCTATCTCCGGCATATTATCTTCTGTCTTCTCTTTCCTCTTCCTGCGCGCCCCCTTCTCTGTGAGAAAGAAGACTCCCGCCAGTATAAAGAGCAGCAGACACAAATCATACAGCAGCGGATAATAATCCACGCGGTAAACATAATAGCATTTCAGGCTGCCATCCAGCAATTCTTCGTTGACGTACGTAGAAGCGTCTTCTGTCCTTGCTGAATTCACATAGATTCCCGGATATTCCGCCGTCCCCTGTTCTGCCTCATAGGCGAACAGCACGTACAATTCTCCTATACACTGCCTATAATTGTCGAAGGGAATGTACACATACTGGCCGTCATCAATATCCGCCATGGAGATCAGGCTCTCCGAGTACAATGTCTCCCTGCCCGCATCATAGACCCATACATGCAGGTATCCCGTGTCGATCTCTCGTCCGTTTTTTCCAATGCCCACCTGTATTCCGGCCAGCGGATAGCCCCTTGTCCCGCACTGATAGGAGAGGGTTGTCCCGGGCTCCATGGGAATCAGCTGCTCGCCCTCCGCGCTCATATTAATTGTCACTGTCTGAAGCTGCTGCTTCGGCCTGATAAAACTTACAGCAAGTCCCAGAAGGCACAGCACAATGCCAGCTCCTACAATCCGCCTGCCGTACGTCCTCAGCAGTTCTCCCGCACGCAGTTCTCTTAGCTTATTATTCAAAACAGACCTCCATTTATTGAAAAAAAGAAAGACTGATGCACATGTGCACCAGCCCGCTCATTCATCTATTCGCCCAATCCGCTCTCAATCGCATCAACCAAAGCCTTCAGCGCTTCTTCTTCATCTACGCCTTCACAAGTCAGCTCAATCTCATCTCCGCACTTCACACAGGCTCCCAATACGCTCAAAACACTCTTCGCATTTGCCGTCACTGCCCGGAAAGAAAATGTAATCTGGGATTTGAACTGCATAGCTTCCTTGCATAAGATCCCTGCCGGCCGCAAATGCAGTCCTGTCGGATTTTTCACAACGACCTTCTGACTTACCATGTTGACATCCCTCCCAACAAGCTTTCATAGTAAACCTCAATGCCCCTGTACAGACACTGCGTATGAAAAAATTATAACAGACCATCTAATTTTGCACAAGCATTTCTGTATTTTTTTATTCAATTTTCATAATAAACGTTACCGTTCATCTATACGATAGCCTGCATGCGGACAACTAAGCCTCGAAGCAGCCGGCTCCCCCTGATGCGTGAAATCCATCAAAGCATTGTGTCAGAAATTAGCTTTGCCAGCTTCTTGGCTTCTTCCCGGATGGCGTTCTTGTCCTTCCCTTCAATCATAACGCGAACCAAAGGTTCGGTTCCCGAGGGCCGTATCAGCACTCTTCCCTCTCCCTGGAATTTCTCCTCAGCCGCCTGGATCGCCTCCGCGATCTCGGGGTAATCCATATAGTGTTCTTTCTTATGATTCGGTACTCTTGCATTGACAAGCTCTTGGGGCAGCACTTCCATAATCTCTGCCAGCTCAGACAAAGGCTTTCCCGTATCCACCATCACCTGCAGGAGGTGCAGCGCCGACAGAAGTCCGTCTCCCGTCGTACTGTCATCCAAGAAAATGATATGGCCCGACTGCTCTCCTCCAAGGTTGTAGCCTGCTTCCAGCATACGCTCCAGGACATAGCGGTCTCCCACCTTCGTCTGCTCGATACGGATTCCTTTCTCTTTGCCCATGAGGATAAAGCCAAGGTTGCTCATCACCGTACCGACGATGGTATCCGACTTCAGCAGCCCTTTCTGTTTCATATAATTGCCGCAGATGGCCAGAAGCACATCTCCATCTACAATATTGCCTTTCTCGTCCACAGCCAGCAAACGGTCGGCATCTCCGTCAAAAGCGAGCCCCACTGCCGCCTTCTCATATACAACCCTTGCCTGCAGCTCTTCCATATGGGTGGAGCCGCAGTTCACATTGATATTGGTTCCGTCTGGATCGGTGTGAATGGCTACAATATCTGCTCCCAGATCTTTCAGTGTCTCGATCGCCGTATAATGGGCTGCCCCCTCTGCACAGTCTACGACAACTTTCATTCCCGTCAGATCCACCGGCACCCGGCGCTGCACATATTTAATGTAGTCTTCCTTAGCGTCCAGCCGATACTTCACGCTTCCCACAAGAGCCCCCACTGGTTCCGGGATATCTTCCATCCCTTCCTCAATCAGCATCTCAATCTCATCTTCAATCGCATCCGACAGCTTCTG